>NZ_QXXA01000005.1 GCF_009911265.1 Senegalia massiliensis
CCTGCTGCTCAATCTGCAAAACAAGTAACTAGTGATATTCCAGTTTTATTTAGTGCTGTTACTGATCCTGTAAAATCACAGATAGTAAATACATGGGAAGATGTTGGTGGTAATGTAACTGGTACTAGTGATAAAGCTCCTATAGAGTCCCAATTAAAAATGTTCAAACAAATTGATGACAGTATTAAAACAATTGGTATTTTATATAGCACTAGTGAAGCTAACTCAGAAATTCAAATAGATGAAGTAAAGAAACTTGCACCAAATGAAGATTTAGATGTAGTTACTGTTGGAGTAAATAATGTAAATGAAATACCTCAAGCAATAGATTCATTATTATCAAAAGTAGATGCTGTATATATTGTAAGTGACAATTTAATAGCTTCTTCAATAGAATTAGTTTCTACAAAACTTATTGAAAAACAAATGATTTCTGTATCTGCAGAGGAATCTCAAGTAGGTGGCGGAATATTAATTACAAATGGTTTAAGCTATTATGAATTAGGTAAGCAAACAGCTAAAATGGCGAAAGAAATTTTAGTAGATGGTAAATCTCCTTCTGAAATACCTGTAGGAATAGCTGAAAAAACTATTACTACAGTAAATTTAGATACCTTAGAAAAACTAGGTTTAGATAAAAATTTAGATATATTTAAAGATGTTAAAGAAGTAAAAAAATAAAAAATTAAGCTTTAGGAGGCAATTAAAATGAATTCATTAATTATAACTTCTATAGAACAAGGACTTATATTTTCAGTTCTTGCTATGGGAGTATATATAACTTATAAAATATTAGATATACCTGATCTTTCTGTAGAGGGAACATTTCCTCTCGGAGCATTTGTTTTTGCAAAATTTATTATGATTGGAATAAATCCTATACTCAGTACATTTTTAGCCTTTTTATCAGGGTTATTAGGTGGATTATTAACAGCAGTATTATTTACTAAATTAAGAATAAAGCCTTTATTATCTGGAATTCTTACTATGACAATGCTTTATTCCATAAATCTTAGGATAAATGGAAAATCCAATATACCATTGTTTCAATATGATTCTATATTTGATATAGGTTCTAATTTATTAATACTAATAGGAATTGTATTATTAGTTAAAATCATTTTAGATAGATTCTTAAAAACTGAAATAGGATATCTTTTAATAGCAACAGGTGATAATGAATCTTTAGTCAGATCATTAGGTCAAAATAGTGATAAATACAAAATAATAGGTCTTATGATTGCTAATGGTCTTGTAGCTATGAGTGGTGCTATGATGGCACAAATGCAAGGTTTTGTTGATATTACAATGGGAAGTTCTATAATTGTTGTAGCTCTTGCATCTATTATAATTGGTGATACTATTAGAAAAAATTCAGAAAGAATAAGAAATACTACTAGAGCAATACTCGGCGCTATAAGCTATAAAATTATTGGTGGTATTGCTATTGATTTAGGTCTTGCACCTAGTGATTTAAGAGCTATAAGTGCAATAATTGTTATAATTTTCTTATCTTATAATAATTTTATACCAAATATGATTGTTTCTAGAAAAAAAGGAGAGATTAAAAATGTTGAAAATAGAAAATCTATCAAAGAGTTTTAATAAAGGTACTGAAAATGAGATAACTGTTTTTAATGGTTTAGATTTAAATATAGAAAAAAATAAATGCACAGCTATAATCGGATCTAATGGCTGTGGTAAGAGTACTCTTTTAAATATAATTGGTGGAAGTATAAATATTGATAGTGGAGATATTGTTTTAAATAATAATAATATCTCTAAACTAAAAGAGGAAAAAAGGGCAGTTAATATAGGGAGAGTCTATCAAAATCCTTCTATGGGAGTTTCTCCTTCACTTACTATTCTTGAGAATATGTGCCTTGCTGATAAAAAAGGAGATAGATTTTCACTTAAAGGATTGATAAAAAGAAATGGAACAAGTAAATATGTTGAGCTTTTAAAAGATTTAGATTTAGGACTAGAGAATAAATTAAATACAAAAGTAAAATATCTATCTGGTGGACAAAGACAATCTTTATCTCTCATTATGGCAGCAATGAAATATCCTGATTTATTATTATTAGATGAACACACTGCTGCTCTTGATCCAAAGACTTCAAATGTAGTTATGGAAAAGACTAGAGAACTTTTAAAAAAATACTCTATAACTACTATTATGATTTCACACAATATGAAAGATGCAATAGATTATTCTGATAGAATAATAATGCTAGACAAAGGTAAAGTAGTTTTAGATAGAGATAGTAAAAATATTACTGAGTCTGAGCTTATTAATATTTACAGAGAAAAGATACAAGTAGTTGCATAAAGATTATACTCCTACAATCTTTACTACTAATGATATAAAAATAGGTATTGTAGCAATGCTACATAATGTTGATAAAAATACTAATTCACTTGCTAATTTGTAATTTGAATTATTTTTTCTAGCAAATATAGCTGCATTTGCTGCAACTGGCATTGACATTGTTATTGCTATTATACCTATTACTATATTTGGTAATGGTAATAAATTTAATATAAATAATAATGGTAATGGAATTATAATAAGTCTTAAAAACGTTGTTATAATTATTAATTTATTACTTATTACATCTTTTATATTTGATTCTCCAAGCATTGATCCTATTACTACCATAGCTAAAGGTATTGTTGTATCGCCTAAGCTATCAAGTGCTTGAAATAATGGAGTTGGTAATTTGATTGAAAATAAAAATAAAACTATCCCAATTGTTATTGCTATTGTGCCAGGATTTATAAGCATTTTAAAGTTTATATTTTTATTTTTATGGGGAGTTGAAAGTATCATTCCAAGTGTCCATAAAAATATATTAAACCATAAATTAAAAAGCCCAGCATAAAATATTCCTATTTCACCATAAACTACGGCTACTATAGGAAAACCCATAAATCCACCATTAGGAAATATAGTAGCAAATTGATATATTCCTCTATCAGGATTTTTAATATGCTTTATTTTTGTAAAGATATATCCAACTAACATTGCAAAAATATATGCAAATGGACCTATAGCTAGTACTAATAACCCATTACTTAACATTGCTTTAGAAAAATCGTAATTCATTGAAGTTATAAGAAGTGCTGGTATAGTAGCATATACTATAAAATTAGATAGTCCTTTTCCTAAGCTGTCATTTATTATATTAAACTTTCTAAGTATAACCCCTATTGTTATAAGAATAAACAATACTAAAACTTGGGATAGTACAGTTGTTAAGTCCATTTAAATATCCCTTTCTAATACTATATTCTATTTTTCATCTGATTGTATAACATTCTAGCTATTCCTATACCATTTTCTCCACTACTAGCTTCATTTGCAAGTTCTTCATGAAACATATCTGTGAATATCTCTCTACCTCTGCTTTTTTCTGTAAAATTAGATTCCATAACTGTTTTATTCATTTCTTTAAACATAATACCAGTGAATATAGCTTCAAAATCTTTACAAGCTTCAAGTAATATTTCTTGATCTTTTGTTTTTTGAGTTTCTATTTTTTGTGTATAATTATTTATATTATTTATTTGCATAAATTATCACTTACCTTTTAAGATTATTAGCTTGTTGCATCATTTCATCTGACGTTTGAATTGACTTAGAACTTACTTCATATGCTCTTTGAGCTGATATCATCTTTACCATTTCATCTATTACAGCTACATTTGAACTCTCTAAATACTTTTGAAGTATTGTAGAATCCATATTAAAATTATTTAAAACTCTTGGATTTCCTGATGCCACAGTCTCTTCATAAAGATTGCTTCCATCATTTAATAACCCTTTAGAGTTTATAAAATTTACTAATTTTAATGTGCCTATGTCTACAGTCTCTCCATTTGCATTTTCAGCAGTTATATTTCCTATATTATCTATTTCCAAATCTGATATTCCACTATTTAAGGTTATTCTATTATTATTATTATCTAATATATAATAGCCATCTGATGTTACTAAATCAGAAGTTTGACCATTAATACTTAGCTTAAAACTTCCATCTCTTGTATATCTTGTTTCTCCATTAGGAAGCTGTACCTCGAAAAAACCATCTCCAACTATTGCTACATCAAGTGGATTTTCAGTTGGTTGTGGACTCCCTTGAGCCATATTTCTATTTGTTGCTGAAACTTTCACCCCATGACCTACTTGAATATTAACCGGAGTATTATTATCATCATTTGGATTTGCTCTTTTTAATGCCGTATACATCAAATCTTTAAATTCAGCCCTTTGAGATTTATATCCAACAGTGTTTACATTTGATAAGTTATTTGAAATTGTATCTATATTAAATTGTTGTGTTTTCATACCTGTAGCTGCAGTCCATAATGACCTAATCATTTATAAATTCCCCCTATTTTATATTCTTGCTATATCATTTACAGCTTTTTGTAGTATTTCATCATATGACTTAACTACTTTTTGGTTAGATTCATAACCTCTCATAGTAGATATCATTTCTACCATTTCTTTTACTGTTTCTACATTGGAACCTTCTAAATAACCAGATAATACTTCACCTGTAAATGCACTTTCTTGTGCTTCTTGATTTTCTTCTATTCTATATAGATTATCTCCTTCTTTTCTTAGAAATTCTTTATTATCTATATTTACTATATCTAGTCTACTTACAAAAGCTCCATTTAATGATATATTTCCAAACTGATCTGTATTTACTTCACCATTACCTATGTTTATAGCACCATTATTCCCTAATACTCTATGTCCTTCAGATGTTGTTAAGAAACCTTCTCTATCTATTTTAAAGCTCCCATCTCTTGTATACCTAGTACCGTTTTCTGTTTGCACTTTAAAGAATCCATCACCATTTAATGCCATATCTAATGGATTTGATGTTTGCCTTATATCTCCCTGGGTGAAATTTATAAATACTCTATCAGTACGTATTCCATTTCCTAGAGTTCCTATTACATTCATATGAGGCTTTGTTACAATGGTATCTATCAAATTACCACCTGAAAATACATTTCCTTGTCCATCTATTTCTATATTATTTCCTGTAATTCTAATTCTTCCATTTTTGCCTAAAAGATAATTTTCCCCATCTGATTTTATATTTCTATCATTATCTTGATAATAAGTCTTAAGATATCCATCTTCTGTCACTCTAAACTTAAATTTATCATCATACCCTGTTCCTGCTGGTGTATCTATTGCAAAATATGCACCTTTAGTCTCAAGTAAATATTCTTCGCCATTTTGTGTTAATTCTACTCCTTGAAAAGGCTTTATTGTAGATATAGAGTTATCATTTATTCGTCTCAGTAATTGTTCAGGAAATGATTCTGAAAGCACTCCATCTTTTTTATATCCATTTGTATTAGTGTTTGCAAGATTATTTGAAATTGTATCCATTCTATGTTGATTATTTATCATTCCAGTGGTCGATATATACATGCCTCTAAACATTTTTTCACCTCAATTTTAATTCTGCTCGGTACTATTATCGGCAAAAAGTATAATATTCTTTAATATTTAATAACTTTTTGATTCAGTTGTCATTTGTTTTTCTAATATATCCATAGAGTTAAGAGATTCACCAGTACCTTTTGCTACACATGAAACAGCATCTTCTGCTATAATTACTTCTATTCCTGTTCTATTTTTTATAAGTTTGTCCATACCATTAAGTAGACACGAGCCACCTGTCATTATCATACCTTTATCACTAATGTCTGCTGCAAGCTCTGGTGGAGTTTGTTCAAGTACTGAATGTACTGCTTCTGCTATGGTAGTAACTGTCTCTTCTAATGCTATTAACATTTCTTCTGAAGATACTTTTATTGTCTTTGGAAGTCCAGTTACTAAATCTCTACCACGTACATCCATTGAAACTTGTTTATCTCTTGGATAAGCTGTTCCAATTCTAACTTTCATATCTTCTGCTGTTCTCTCTCCTACTAGAATATTGTGCTTACGTCTCATGTATTTTACTATAGCTTCATCCATTTTATCCCCAGCAAGTTTTATTGATGTACTTACTACTATTCCACCAAGTGATATAACTGCTATATCTGTAGTTCCACCACCCATATCTATTACCATATTTCCATCAGGTTGTGTAATGTCTATTCCTGCACCTACAGCTGCTGCTATAGGTTCTTCTATTAAATATGTCTTTTTTGCTCCTGCCTGCATACTTGCTTCTATAACTGCTCTTTTTTCTACCCCTGTTACTCCAGATGGTACACATATTATTATTCTAGGTTTAAAGAAAAATTTCCCCGCTGCTTTTGTTATAAAATGTTTTATCATTCTTTCTGTTATATCATAGTCAGATATAACACCATCTTTTAAAGGCCTAATTGCTATTATATTCCCTGGTGTTCTACCAATCATTCTTCTTGCTTCTTCTCCTACTGCAAGTACTTTATCTGTATTTTTATCTATTGCAACCACTGAAGGTTCTTGTAAAACTATCCCCTTATTCTTTATATATACTAATACACTTGCAGTTCCTAAATCTATCCCCATATCTGATCTAAATGTAAACATTATAAAACCTCACTTTCTACTTTTATCTATAACTAAATTATTATATCTGTTTTTTTACATACTTCTTTACTTATTCGATAAAAGTTCCAAAATTCCTGCAAAATTTTAGAAATTTTTTTATTTTTTTTATAATAAAAAAGAACCGATAAAATCGGTCCTTTTATAGTTTTACTTTACAGTAGCAGTGCTATATTTAATTTTTGTTGCCTTGCCACCTCTAATATGCCTTTCAGCTTTGTTCTTTTCTAAAACACTCTTTACCTGTTCTGAGATAAGAGGGTTTATCTTGGGAAGGCGTTCAGTTACATCTTTATGAACTGTGCTTTTACTTACCCCAAAAACATTTGCTGTCTTTCTTACAGTTGCTTTTTCTTCTATTATATAATTTGCTATTTCAAGAGCCCTTTCCTCTATATAGTCTTTCAATTGCCTAACCCCCTTTGATGGCACAACCGTCTTTTTTACATTATTATGCTTTTATAATGGTGAATAGAACATTTCTTTATTCAAAGTCTGGAATATAATCTTTTGGATCAATATGTTTTCCATTTTCTAATACTTCAAAATGTAAATGTGGTCCTTGAGATAGTTCATAACCTGCTGGTTCTCCTATAGCTCCTATGGCGTCTCCTTTATTTACATTCTGTCCTTTTTTAACTAAAATTTTTTCAGAAAATCCTGCATATTTAGTTATTAATCCTTCTCCATGATCAATAGTAATTACTCTACCTAAATCATCTGTTTCTTCTATATTCTTTACTACGCCTTTAAGTACTGCCCTAACTGAACTTCCTTTTTTTGCTGTTATATCTAAACCATTATGAGTAGTCCATTGTTCTAAAGTCTCTGAATATACAAGTTGATCTCCAGCAAAACCCATAGATTGTTTTCCCATTATTGGGACAAGCATTGCTTTTGCACGCCTTGCATTTGCTGAAACTTCTACTGCTTGTTCTTCATTTTTTGCTTGTTCTTTTGATTCTGGTTTAGGATTTGATTCTTGTTCTTGTTTTTCAGTATTTTCTTCTTTTTGAGGTTCTTCTTGTGTCTTTTCTTCATTTGGTTCTTCTACTTTTGGTTCTGGATCTGGTTCCTCTATAGCACCTATTTCGGGTTCTTCATTATCAGGATAATAGTCTAATATATCATCTTCTAAATCTTCTTCTTTTTCTAGCTCTGATATTTGTTTGAAATTATCTCCTGAAACCCAAACTGCAGTTACTCCTACTATCATTATGCATAAAAATAGTACTAGATAAAAACCATCTTTTTGCGTTACTTTTTTCATTTTATCCTTTAAACCATTTTCTTTTTTTTCATTATTATTTTTATCATTGTTATCCATCTCTACACCTCCATATATATGTAAAAACTATTTCAGTTACTATTATTAGCAAAATTATTTTTTTTATACAAAAAAAGACCCACTTTAGAAAATTTCTAAAGTGGGTCTTTTATATATTTTTTAATCTCTATCTGCAAGCAATATTAATCTTATAAGTTGTGCTATACCTACAAGTGTTGCTGCTACATATGTTAATGCTGCTGCATTTAAAACTTTTCTAGTAGGTTTCACATCAACATCTGCTATTATACCATTACTAAGTTGTGACACTGCTCTATTTGATGCATTAAATTCTACTGGAAGAGTTATTACTTGAAAAGCCACTACTGCAAGGTATAAGAATATTCCTATATATACTAAGTCACCTATTCCAAGTAAGAAACCTGCAAACACTAAAATCCATACAAACCTTGCCCCAAAACCTGCTATTGGAGCTATGTTATTTCTCAATAATAATGGAAAATAACCTTCTGCATGTTGTAAAGCATGACCTACCTCATGAGCAGCTACACCTACTGAAGCTATTGAACTTCTTTGATATACATCTCTTGACAGTCTTAAAACTCTTTTCCTAGGGTCATAGTGATCAGATAACTTTCCTCTAACCATTTCTATTTCTACATCATGAAGCCCATTTCTATCTAATATAGCACGTGCAACTTGATATCCTGTATATCCCGATGCACTAGCATGCTTTAAATACTTATTAAATGTACTGGAAACTTTTGATTGAGCATAAGCTGCAAATATTATTGCTGGTATTACCAATAAAAAGCCTACGTCTGCAAAGAACATAATTATCTTCTCCTTTAGTGTTTATTTTGTTTATCTATATATTCTGCCCTGCAATCCCAAGAACAAAAATATTTGTTTTCATCTTCTTCTAATACAATATATGCATTGTCTTTATTTACATCTTTATTACATATAGGATCTGTAACATATTCTATTTCTTGTTCTACTATTTTCTGTGTTTTTGATTCATCTATTCCAGCTTTTTCTTGATCATTTTTTATTTCTTCTAATTTTGCTGCTATTTTCTTTCTATTTACTAATGCATATATTATTCTTATAGTATTAGTAAATATTACATATAATAAAAATACTCTAAAAGCTCCTGTTAGAAGTTCCATATTATCACCTCTTAATATTTTTCTATATTTTCATATATAACCCATAGATAATTGGATAAATAATCTATATTTTCTTCATATTCCTCTGGATGTTCATTCATCATTGTTATAACTGTTACTAATATTGTTTGTAATAGTCTAATTTGATATTTACATTTTAATTCTTCATCCTTTTCATCAATTGATATGATTTTCTTTAGTCTTAATAATAATTCTTGTTTTATATTTATTTCTTGATTATTAAATTTAGAAGATCTAATTAAATGCTTCCCCATTCCTTTTCTTTCGTAAATTTCATCATATAATATTTGAACAAATTTTTTAATTTTAGTTTGCTTATTTAAGTTTCCATATATTATATTATCTAATTTTTTAAATGTATCTATCCAACTTTTATTAAATACATTTAAGAATAATGTTTTTTTATTTGGATAATAATTATATAATGTACCTACTGCTATTCCAGATTTTTTTGCTATTATTTTCATATCAACATTTTTATACCCATGTTCTGAGAATAGATCAAAAGCAGAAGTAAATATTTTATCTTCAATTCCTTCTATTATTTTAGGCATGTAAAAATCCCCTTTATACTATATAATTATTATGAACCTATATTCATAATAATATATTTTTGATTTTTTGTCAATAGAAAGCAAAGAGATTCTTCTATATAGAAGAATCCTTATTTCATCATTGAATTGTTAATTGGCGAAATTTCTACATCTGTATAATAGTGTTTTAATATTTCTTTGTAACTACTACCTTTTTCTGCCATTCCATTTGCTCCCCATTGACTCATTCCTACTCCATGTCCGTTTCCAAGTGTTTCTATAGTGACTTCACTTTTTTCTTTATTTATTGTTATAGTAAAGTTTGTAGAATTAAATCCAAATAATTCTCTGAGCTCACGACCTGTCATTGTTATTGTACCTATTTTTAATTTATCTACTCTACCTGTAGATGTTCTTTCTAATAGTTCAATTCTTTTTTCTATATTTTCTTTTGTAATATTTATATTAGAATATTTATCCTTTAGCTTCTTTACAAAATCATCTATTGAAACTTTAAAATTATCCTTTACGCTAGGTGAATCTGTTTCATAAGGACTTTCTACTGGTCTTAAATATGGTTCTGCTGATGCAAATACTTCTTCAGATGCTTCTGTCATTCCACCACTTGATGAATGAAATAATGGTTCTGATATAATCTGACCATCATATGAAATAATTTCTCCTTTTGTATCATCTACTGCTTGTTCTATTTTAGGAAAAAGTTTATCCATCCACTCTTTTCCATGAAGCTCTAATAATTTTTCTTGTGAATACCAAACCTGATCATGAATTGTATTACAAAGGGGGGCTTCTGGATGCTCCTCTGGCCTGTATCCATTGTTATATGCAATTATTTTTGAGATAGCATATGTTCTTGCTGCCACGGATTGTGCTTTTAATGCTTCTTTTTCAAATTTTGCAGGCATTTCACCAGCTACTACCCCTTTTATATATTCTTCAAGATCCATATTTATTATATTCTTTGTTTTAGTATCATATATATCTACTGATACATCTAAGGAGTCCACTATATCATTCTTTTTATTATCTATCTTTATTTTGTCTATCATTCCTTCGTTATTATCTTCATCCCATGTAAATAATATTATAATAGGAAATATTATAATCAGAAATATTATAATTCCTACTAATCCTAAAAATGACTTCACTATATTTTCCCCCATTCCTCTTATGGTTAAATTTTTACCTATTCTTCCTATTGATTCTTATTTAATATACTTATGAATAAGAAATAGCAAATATGAGTAAAAATTTTGAATGATTTTACTGGGGAAATATACGGTATTTCCCAGGAAATTGTCATGGGAAATAAATTATTGTCGACTTTGTTTTGTTAGGCAATAAAAAAACAGAAGCTATTAAGCTCCTGTTTCCATTTCTGTTTCTACTCTTTTAATTTTTGCTCCTAAATTAGTAAGTTTTTGTTCTATATTTGAATATCCTCTATCAATATGATGTATTTGATTTACTTCAGTAATACCATCAGATATAAGTCCGGTAAGTATAAGTGCAGCTCCTGCTCTTAAATCTGTTGCATTTACAGGTGCTCCTAAAAGTTGCTCTTGTCCTGTTACTATTGCACTTCTTCCATCTATTTTGATGTCTGCACCCATTCTCCTAAGTTCATTTACATGCATAAATCGATTTTCAAATATTGTTTCTATTATTACACTTGTACCTTCTGCCATACTCATCATTGCCATAACTTGTGCTTGCATATCTGTTGGAAATCCTGGATAAGGAAGTGTTTTTACATCTACTGCTTTTATAATTTTTGGTGCTACTACTCTTAAAGTATTATTTCCAACTTCAGTAAATTCTATATTAGATTCTTTAAGTTTAGATATTATAGATTTAACATGATCAAGTTCAATGTTTTCTATTGTAATATCTCCACCTGTCATAGCTGCTGCCACCATATATGTTCCAGCTTCTATTCTATCTGGTATTATTGTATGATTGCAATTTTTTAATTCATCTACTCCATTAATCTTTATTGTATTAGTACCTGCACCTTTAACATCAGCACCTAATTTATTTAAAAAATTAGCTAAATCTACTATTTCTGGCTCTTGAGCTACATTTTCAAGTATTGTTTCTCCTTCTGCCATTACTGCTGCCATCATTATATTTTCTGTTGCTCCCACACTTGGAAAATCTAAATATATTCTATTTCCTTTTAATCTATCTTCTACTTTTGCTTCTACATATCCATGACCTACTTCTATTTCTGCTCCTAATGCTTTAAATCCTTTTAAGTGTAAATCTATAGGTCTTGTTCCTATTGCACATCCACCTGGCATGGATATTCTTGCTTTTTTTAATCTTGCAAGAAGTGGACCCATAACCAAAAATGATGCTCTCATCTTAGTCATAAGTTCATATGGTGCTTCTGAATTATTTAAATTTTTAGCATTTATATTATATGATTCATCACTTGTTTTTTCTACAGTTGCTCCAAGTGAATTTAGTACTTCTTTCATTACGTTTACATCTCTTAAGTTTGGTACTTCAGTAAGTTCACATTTATCTGTTGATAATAATGTTGCTGCCATAATAGGTAGAGCTGAATTTTTTGCTCCACTTATTCTAACTTTCCCCTTTAATGGAGGGCTTTTTTCTACTATGAGTTTTGGCACCTTTTTTCCTCCTTATTATACTTTTTATCCTTTTGTTCTATAAATGCCCAAAACACAATTCCAACTTTTGCTAATATCCACCGTCAATAATTGGAGTTGCAATGAAGATATAAGTTTTGTCTTCAGTATAATTATGCCTCATAGCGATATTTAAATTCATCTTATTCTTACCTGTATATATATGATTATCTATATTTGGTGAATAGGCACTAATACTTAAAATATCTGGATTTTTATATTCTTCAACAATTCTTGCATCTACTGTTTTTGTTATATGGGATATTATATTAAATTTTTCTTCAGTTTTTATATTTCCTTCAAATGTTCCTATTACTTTTGAAGTTATATTTGGTGTTGTATTGTATTCTTCAAATATTTTTTGGACATTACTTTCAATTTTTTTATAATTATTAACATTCTGAGATATTATGTTAACTATTAAATCAGTCCTATTAAGATTACTATATTTGTCCTTGTATGTCAAAACATTTATTGTGACAAATCTGTTATTTTTATCCACCCCAGAGACTATGATTTTTTTATTATTTTCACTTTCTATATACTCTAGACTATACAGCTTTTTTGTAGAGTTTAATTGTTTAATATTATTATTGCTTTCAAGCTCACCTATTATATTAAACTTATTTTTAAAGTCTTGTCCTAATTTTTTAATATCTTTTTCAGACATAAATTCTTCATTTATTGTACCTTGAGCTTTTATGCTTATTTCTATTAAGTTTGCATTTATATTATTAAATGCTGTTACAATTGGTTGCTCTAGGTTATTCCTTATACTAGCTGATACTGTATAGTTTGATAAAGCTAAAATAAATATTAATATTATAGTTATTATTAACCTTTTACCATCCATAATACCACTCCCTAAAAATATAGGGAAGAGCAAGATATGTGGTAAAAATGTTAAAGGGGGACAAAAACATTTTTACATTCTGTGTACTCTTCCCTTTCAATAAATAGTATTGACAATGTAACTTGTCCTTTATACATTTTTTTATTTAAATTTTTAGAGAAAAGTAATGTATTGCTATGATGTTCTTACCCAATAAAAAAAATAATTAACATTTAATATCTAGCTATAATATTATATCAATCATATTATTAATTGTCTAATATTTATTAATAAATTCAAAAAAAAGATAGGTAAATTTACCTATCTTTTCATCTTCTTTTCATATTTATTCTATTTATAGCTTTTTTAAGTGCAATCTCTGCTCTCTGTGCATCCATATCACTTTCTTTTCTCTTTAATCTTTCTTCTGCACGCTTTTTAGCTAATTCTGCACGATTTAAATCTATTTCTTCTGGCCATTCTGCTGCATCTGTAACTATTGTTGTTTTCGTTTTTGTAACATCTAAATAGCCTTCTGCAACTGTTGCCTCACGATATTTACCATTTTGTTTTATCTTTACTCTGCCTATTGCAAGAGGTGTTACATAAGGAGTGTGATTTTTTAATATTCCCACATCACCTTCTAAACCCCTAACTACTACCATTTCAACTTCATCTTCAAAGAATTTTCTATCTGGAGTTACTATTTCGAGATCAAATGTAGCTGACATTTTATCACCTCTACTCTTCTTCTCTTATCTTCTTAGCTTTTTCTACTGCTTGTTCTATTGTTCCAACTAATAAGAATGCTGCTTCTGGAAGATCATCATGTTTTCCTTCTAATATTTCATTAAATCCTCTTATAGTTTCTTTTAAAGGTACATATTCTCCATTTATTCCAGTAAATTGTTCTGCTACTGTAAATGGTTGAGATAAGAAACGTTGTATTCTTCTAGCACGTGAAACTGTAATCTTATCTTCTTCTGATAATTCATCCATACCAAGTATTGCTATAATATCTTGTAATTCTTTATATTTTTGAAGTATCTCCTGTACTCTACGTGCAGTATTATAATGCTCTTCTCCTACTATTTGTGGATCAAGTATTCTAGAGTTTGAATCTAGAGGATCAACTGCAGGGTAAATTCCTAGCTCTGATATAGAACGAGATAGAGTTGTAGTAGCATCAAGATGAGCAAATGTTGTTGCAGGCGCCGGGTCAGTAAGGTCATCTGCTGGTACATATACTGCTTGTATTGATGTTATTGATCCTTTTTTAGTTGAAGTTATTCTTTCTTGAAGTCTACCCATTTCTGTTGCAAGTGTTGGCTGATAACCAACTGCAGATGGCATACGTCCAAGTAATGCTGAAACTTCAGAACCTGCTTGTGTAAATCTAAATATATTATCTATAAATAAAAGTACATCTTGACCTGCTTGATCTCTAAAATGTTCTGCCATTGTAAGTCCAGTAAGACCAACTCTCATACGTGCCCCAGGTGGCTCATTCATTTGACCAAACACTAGAGATGTCTTATCAAGCACCCCTGAATCTTTCATTTCATAATAAAGGTCATTACCTTCTCTTGTTCTTTCTCCAACTCCAGCAAATACTGAAAGTCCACCATGCTCTGTTGCTATGTTATTTATAAGTTCCTGAATAAGTACTGTTTTACCAACTCCAGCACCACCAAACAAACCTACTTTACCACCTTTAGAATATGGACAGATTAAATCTACTACTTTTATTCCAGTTTCAAATATTTCTGTTGAAGTCTGTTGTTCTTCAAATGGAGGTGCTTCTCTATGAATTGGAGATGTAGGTCCTGTTGTAACATTTTCCTTTCCATCTATTGCATCTCCTGTAACATTAAACATTCTACCTAGTGTATTTTCTCCTACTGGTACACTTATTGGAGCTCCTGTATCCATTGCTTCCATTCCTCTTACAAAACCATCTGTGGAATCCATTGATATACATCTTACAATATCATCACCTATATGTTGAGAAACTTCTACTGTAATTTCTTCTCCATCTTTGCCTTTTATTTTTATGGCATTTAATAGGTTAGGAAGATTTTCTTCATCAAATCGAATATCAACTACTGGTCCGATTATCTGAACAATATTTCCTATGTTTGATTCAGCCATATTTTCAACTCCTTTTCTAATCCTTATTGTAATGCTTCTGCTCCACCTACTATTTCTGCAATTTCTTGTGTAATTGCAGCTTGACGAGCTCTGTTATATTTAAGATTTAAATCATCTATCATTTCTTCTGCATTGTCAGTTGCTGATTCCATAGCCATTCTTCTTGCACCTTGTTCTGATGCGGATGATTCTATCATTGCTCCATATATTGTACTTCTTATATATTTCGGTATAAGATAATCAAGTACTACTTCAGGAGAAGGCTCGTATTCTGTAAGTATTCTTTTGCCTTCTGCTTTTTCTTCTGCAATATTTTGTGCAGGAAGTAATTTTAAAATAGTAGGTTCATGATTAATTGTGCTTTTAAATTGAGTATATGCTATATTTACCTCATCTACTTCCCCATCTTCATAAAGCTTAAGTGCCATATTGCCTATTTGAGTTGCATCCATAAATGTAGGGTCTTCTGATATATTTGTAAAAGAACCTTTAACATCATAATTTCTTCTTTTAAAATGTACTTTTCCTTTTTGACCTATAGTTATCATTTTAGAGCTATCTTTTGAACCCATATCAGCTTCTACTTTTTTTATGATATTTACATTATATCCACCACATAATCCTCTATCTGATGTAACTATTATATAACATTTATTTTTAACTTCTCTTTTTTCAAGCATAGGATGGCTTATTCCTCTAGAACTTGCTAATATATCTTTTATACTTCTACTTACTGTAAGGAAATACGGCTCAGTTTTTTCTAGCCTTTTTCTAGCCTTTTTAAGTTTTGAAGAAGCTACAAGTTCCATGGCATTTGTAATCTGTTTTGTACTACCTACACTTTTTATACGCCTTTTGATATCTTGCATGCTTTCTTGAGCCATCTAAACACCTCTTTTCTTTAAAAGCTTACATAGTTTTTTTAAATTCTTCTTTGAAATCTTCTATTCCTTTTCTAAGAATTTTTTCGTCTTCTTCTGAAAGCTTTCCATTATCTATAATTGATTTCCCTATTTCAGGATGATTTGTATCCATATATTTAATAAATTCTGATTCAAATTCTTTTACCTTTTCTACTGGTATATCTCTTAAGTATTTTTTAGTTACAGCGAAAAGTATCATTACCTGATGCTCTACATTTACTGGTGAATATTGAGGTTGTTTTAATACTTCCATTATTCTCTCTCCACGATCAAGAGCAGTTCTAGTTTCTTTATCTAAATCAGAACCAAATTGTGCAAATGATTGAAGATCTCTGTATTGTGCAAGGTCAATTTTAAGTGTCCCTGAAACTTTTTTCATTGCTTTAATTTGTGCATCTCCACCAACACGAGATACTGAAAGTCCCGCATTTATAGCAGGTCTTTGTCCTGATGCAAAAAGGTCTGTCTCTAGGAATATCTGTCCATCTGTAATTGATATAACATTTGTTGGAATAAATGCTGAGATGTCTCCTGCTTGAGTTTCTATTATTGGAAGTGCTGTCATAGAACCTCCACCATAATCTTCATTTAACCTTGCTGCACGTTCTAAAAGTCTTGAATGAAGATAGAATACGTCTCCAGGATAAGCTTCACGTCCTGGTGGTCTTCTAAGAAGTAAACTCATTGTACGATAAGCTACCGCATGTTTAGAAAGATCATCATATATTATAAGTACATCTTTACCATTAAACATAAATTCTTCACCCATTGCAGCTCCTGCATATGGTGCTATATATTGAAGTGGAGCAAGCTCACTTGCTGTTGCTGAAACTATTATAGTATAGTCCATTGCTCCTCTTTTTTGTAAATTCTCATATATACCTGCAACAGTTGATTTCTTTTGCCCGATTGCAACATATATACATATTACATCTTGATCTTTTTGATTTAATATTGTATCTATTGCTATTGCTGTTTTACCTGTTTGTCTATCACCAATGATAAGTTCTCTCTGTCCACGTCCTATAGGAATCATAGAGTCAATTGCTTTTATTCCTGTTTGAAGTGGTACAGATACAGATTTTCTTGTTATAACACCAGATGCTTTTTGCTCTACTGGTCTATATTTATCTGATTCTATTGCACCTTTTCCATCTATGGATTGGCCTAGAGCGTTTACTACTCTACCTATCATTTGATCCCCTACTGGAACCTCTACTATTCTTCCAGTTCTCTTTACAGTATCGCCTTCTTTTATGTTATCATCAGATCCAAGTAACACACAACCTACATTATCTTCTTCTAAGTTTAAAGCCATACCATATATTTCACCAGGGAATTCAAGAAGTTCTCCTGCCATACAATTTTCAAGTCCATATACCCTGGAGATACCATCTCCAACTTCAAGTACACTTCCTACATCTTCTACGTCTATTCTTTTTTTATAATTTTTAATTTGCTCTTTTATAATTGAGCTAATCTCTTCAGGTCTTAGGTTCACTTCATTTCCACCTCTTTCTTAGTTACTGTAGCGTTATTTAGTTGTTTTGACATTTCATCTATTGTACCTTTAACGCTTGAATCTATAACCTTGTCGCCTATTTTTACAAGCACTCCACCTAATACAGTTGAATCAACTTTATTTTCTAATTTTATTGTCTTATTTAATTTTTTAGATAATTCTTTTTCTAATCTTTCTAATTTTTCTTGTGCCATTTCAATTGCTGTTATAGCTTTTCCTTCTACTATTCCATATTCTTTATTGAAAAGCACAATATATTCATCTTTTATATCAGAAATATATTTTTCTCTTCCTTTATCTACTATGATATATAAGAAGTTTAAAACTTCTTCAGTTATTCTATTTTTAAAAAGATTATTTAGAATATCTTTTTTCTCATCTGTTGAAAGTTTTGGATGCTCAAATACAACTTTAAGTTCTTTTTCACTTTCAAATATATCTGATACTCCAATAATTTCTTCTTTAAATTTTTCTAAGTTTTCTTGTTCAAGGGCTACTTCAAATAGAGCTTCAGCATATCTTTTAGATACTAATTCTGCCATTTTGATTCCCCTACCTCATCAATAAACTTATCAATCATCCCCGCATGGGCTTCTTTATCTAAATTTTTATCTATTACTTTGCTTGCAGCAAGCATTGCAAGTTCTACCACTTCATTTTTTAGTTCCATTCTAGCTTGCCTTTGTTCTCTTTCTATTTCTTTCTTAGCTCTATTTATCATATCATTTGATTCTTTTTTCGCGTTATTTACTATATCTTCTTTTATATCTTCTGCTTTTTTCCTTGAAGACTCTATAATTTCTTTTCCTTCACCTTTTGCATCTTCAATTTTAGCTTGATACTCTTCTTTTAATTTCATAGCTTCCACTTTTTCTTTTTCTGCTCTATCTAAATCATTTTGGACACTTTCTTGTCTTTTATTTAAAGATTCCTTTACTGTATCCCATAAGAAATGTCTAAGCACAAGAAAAAGTACAAGTGTTGCTAATAATTGAAGTGTAAAATTGAACGGATCAGGTAACACATGAATTTCAGGTACCATTCATAATCCTCCCTTCAGTAATTACTGACATTTTAATTAGTTTTAGCTACAACAATAAGAGATGGGAAGGTGTTCCCCCACCTCTTTAAATTTATTATTTTTTAAAGAGCTCCTAATAAAGGTCTTACAAATAATAATATTATAGCTATAACTAGTCCATAAATACCAGTTGTTTCTGCAACTGCTTGACCTAGGATCATTGTTCTAATTATATCTCCTTGTGCTTCTGGTTGTCTTCCTACTCCTTCTGCTGCTTTACCTGCTGCATAACCTTGACCTATACCAGGACCTATACCTGCTATTGCAGCAAGACCTGCTCCTATTGCTGAACATCCTAATATAAACGCTTCACTTGAAATTCCTTCTAACATTTTGTTTCCTCCTCTAATTTTAAATAGTTTTTTAGTTTAATATCTTTTAAAAAATTAATCTTAGTCATCCATTGCCATTGATACAAATACCATTGTAAGCATAATAAATATAAATGTTTGAATTAATCCTGCAAATAAATCAAAATAAGCATGAAATACAGGAGTTACAACTGGTGCAAAATAACCTACTGCACTATATAAAAGTCCCATTATAATAACACCGGATAATATATTACCAAACAAACGGAATGATAGTGATATAGGGTTTGCAAGCTCACCTATTACATTTATTGGAAATAAAAATGGTATTGGTTCAAAGAATCCTTTGAAATAACCACCTAGTCCTTTGCTCTTGATACCAAAATATTGTGTCAATATAAAGGTAATTATAGCTAATGCTAGTGTTACATTATAGTCTGATGTAGGCGGAGCAAATCCAATTAATCCAAATAAATTTGCTACTGCAAGATAAAGTGCAAGTGTTCCAATATAGGGAGCAAATTTCATCTTGTCTGGCCCCATAGTATCTTTTACTAGTTTTTCTATTTGCACAACTATTATTTCTACTATATTTACTATACCTGTGGGTTTCTTAGTAGGATCTGATGCCTTTATTTTCTTACTTACATATATTGCAAATAGGGACAACAATAATACTACTATCCATGAATTAATTACTGTTGAGTGTATGTAAATTTCCTTACCCATAAACTCAAATAATATCCCCTTGATATTGTCCAAATATATGACCTCCTCTCTTCAGTTTGTAAAGCTTTAGCTAGTTCTTTTTTTAACCATATCATAAAATGTATCAGACATTATGACTATTTTGACCATAAAAAAACCTAGCACTACTGTATAAAAATTTAAATAGTCGGCTAGTGCAGCTATAGCAAGCACTATACCATAAATTATATATCTAGCCATATAGCTCCCTACAACATATGGCATAATTTTCGCTTGTGGCATCTTCATTGCTTTGGCTAGAGACAAACTCATAAGTCTAAAATTAAGTAAGTTAATTATCGATCCAAAGATAAGACCTAAAATATCATCTTTAGGGTTTGGTATAGCAAGTAGTATTATACCTATAATGATAAGCGTAAATATTATTACCCTTCTAAATATTTTGTATTCAGTATTTTTTGTTAAACTCAATAGATCACTTCCTATTACTCATCCTTGAAGTCATTTTAAATAATGTCATAAATGCAGCCCCGACACCTAGTATTAAAAACACTATAAGAAAAAGTATATTTGTACCTAATTTTTTATCTAAAAAATTACCCAAAAATATACTTCCGATTATAGGTACTGCCATAGATATACCTATTTGTGTTATTAATGCTATATTTTCTAAAGCTTTAGAGGTGCTTTTCTTAGACATTGAACTCCTCCTATATATTTGAATAGTTAGACAATATATATTCTATTATAATCCAAAAAGTTATTAATCTCAAGAAGAGTTTTGATAAAAATTTGATTTTATTTTGTCAATTTCCCACAAAAAAAGCAGAGAGATCTCTGCTTTTTTATATTTCCATAGATTTTAGATTTTCATCTATTATAAGCTCTGCTTCTGTTGCATTTTTTATTTGTTCTATTGTTGTTTCAGGTCCTATTTCCTTAAGAACTAAACCTTTATCTGTTACTTCCATTACTCCCATTTCTGTTATAATTAAATCTACTTGAGATTTTGCTGTAAGAGGTAATGAACATTTTTTAAGTATTTTAGGATTTCCTTTTGCAGTATGAGTCATAGCTACTATAACTTTTTTTGCACCTACTACAAGATCCATTGCTCCACCCATTCCTGGTACCATTTTACCTGGTATCATCCAATTGGCAAGACTACCTTCTGAGTCCACTTGAAGAGCTCCTAAAACAGTTGCATCAACATGACCACCTCTGATTATTCCAAAGCTAGATGCACTATCAAAAAATGCTCCACCTTTTTTAATTGTAACATGTTGACCACCTGCATTTGTTAAGTTATCATCTTCTGAACCTTTTTCTGGAGTTGGTCCAAGTCCTACAAATCCATTTTCAGATTGAAAAATTACATCCATTTCATCTGGAATAAAATTAGCTACAAGTGTAGGAAGACCTATTCCTAAATTTATTACATCTCCATTTACAAATTCTTTTGCTACTCTTTTTGCTATTATTTCTTTTACTTTATTTTTATCCATTACTTTTCACCTCCATCAACAATATAGTCTACAAATAGGCTTGGTGTAATAACATTTTCTGGATCTATTTCGCCTATTTCAACTAAATTATCTGCTTCTACTATAACAGTATCTGCTGCTGTAGCCATTGTTGGATTGAAATTTCTTGCTGTTTTATCGTAACGGATATTTCCTTTTTTATCTACTGTTTCTCCTTTTAACAATGCAATATCTGCTTTTAAAGGTGTTTCGAGTAAATAATCTTTACCTTCTACTTCTATTTTCTTTTTACCTTCTTCTACAATTGTATTAACTCCTGTAGGTGTAAGTACTCCTCCAAGTCCAAATCCTGCTGCTCTTATTCTTTCAACAAATGTTCCTTGAGGCACTAGTTCTACCTCTAATTCATTTTCATTCATTTGTCTTCCTGTTTCTTTGTTTGTACCTATGTGACTTACTATAACTTTTTTAACTTGCTTGTTTACTATTAATTTTCCTACTCCTTTATCTATAAAAGCTGTATCATTTGCTATTAATGTTAAATCTTTTACATTTTTTTCTACTAAAGCATCAACAAGCTTATTAGGTGACCCTACAGCTAAAAATCCACCTACCATTATAGTCATTCCATCTTCTATTTTTTCTATAGCTTGTTCGATAGAAATTTGTTTGTTCATTTGTTGCACCCCCAAAATTTATTTGTTTGTTATCAATACTATGTTATCACATAAAAAAATCATTTTCTAGAAACTATCTAGAAACTATACTATAAAAACATTAATCCCAAGGAGATTATTACTCCTGTATATATTAGGTCTATTATACAATATCCCATAATATCTCTTGCTCCAAGTCCTGCAATACCCAGTGCTGGTAGCGCCCAGAATGGTTGTATTAAATTGGTCCAAGCATCTCCCCAAGCTATACTCATTCCTGTTTTTGCAGCCGAAACTCCAAGTTCTGCACTTGCTGGCATCATTATTGGTGCCTGTACTGCCCATTGTCCCCCACCAGAAGGTACAAAGAAGTTAACTACTCCTGCACTTAAGAAACTGAAAAACGGAAATGTTGTTTCATTAGAGATACTTACAAATCCATTTGATATAACTATTGCAAGAGAACTACCTGATGAGCTGAGTCCAGTCATCATACCCATTATTCCTGCATAAAATGGGAATTGTAATATTATCCCTGCAGTTCCTCTTGTTGCAATAATTATAGCATCTAAGAATTTTCTAGGTGTACCATGAAGTATTATGCCTAAAAATAGGAATATAAAGTTAACTATATTTAAGTTTAAATCAAATCCATTGTTTATGAAATAATTAACTATAAATATTAGTCCCATTGCTCCTATTAAGATAGATAATATAGAACTATTTTCCATCTTATCTGCAAATGTTGGATTTTCTACCTCTACACTTAAATCTTCATCTACTAATAATTCTGGATCTACAGACACTACATCCTCTGGTTTTGGATGCATCGCTCTGTTTATAAAAGGCATTGTTAATAGTATTATTCCAAATATAATTAGATTATATGGTGAAAATATAGTTTCACTTGTTGCTATAGGATTTGTTACTACTCCTGCTGTTGCTTCTGCTAAACCTTCTCCTGCTGTTGCAAGCTTTAGTGGTATAGATCCAGATATACCTGAATGCCATACTACGAAACCTGAATAAGCTGAAGCTATTAATAATCTATAGTCTACAGTCTTAATTTGTCTTGCAAGCTCTCTTGCATATAACGCTCCGATTACTAATCCAAATCCCCAGTTAATCCAACAAGCTGCTATTGCAACAAAAGTAACTGCAAGTATTGCTTGCATAGGAGTCTTTGGTATTGATGCTAATTTTCTTAGCCCTTTCTTTATAATAGGTGCATTTGCTAAAGTATGACCTGTTACTAAAACTAGTGCCATTTGCATTGAAAATGCTAACAGTCCCCAAAATCCATCTCCCCAATGAACTATCATAGCTAATGGACTTTGATCTGTTACAAAAACACCTGCTAAAAATACAATAAAAGTAAGTATTGCAGCAAACAAAAATGGATCTGGTAAATATTTTTGTACTACTGCTACACATGCATTTGTAAATTTTTTAAACATTATTTCTCCCCCTTACAATTTATTTATGAAATACAATAATGCAAATACCGTGCCATCTAATTTAAACCTTATAATGAGTATATAGCTTCTTTTGATTATACTCTATATTTAAATCATGTTCATATTTTAATACAGTGTATGAGATATCAGACACTGTAATGATATAATTAATAAAAGCATTGGTGGTATTAAGACCACCAATGCTTTCTACAGGTAATAAATTGAATCTTTATATTCTTCAAATATTTTATTATTATGTTCTTTTCCACCATCTATATTTGCACTAAAAAGTATTGGTGGTGTTATACCTTTATTCATTAGTTCTTCTGCCACTTGTGCAACTATGGAGTTTACTATAGTACTTCCTACTACAGTAGATGTAGGAGATACTTTTTGCTCTAGACCTTCTACTTTAATAGTAGCATCACCTTTTTCTCCATGATTATCTATTACTATATCAGCAATATCCATTAATCTTTTCCCTGATGGATGTCTAGATTCTACTTGAGATGAATAAGATACATTAGTAAGACCTATTATTTTAGCTCCTTTTTCCTTTGCTTTATTTGCAAAATCTATCATTACAGAATTTCTTCCTGAAACTGAATGACATAAAATAACATCGTCTTTTTTTATATCTACTTTATCAGCTATTAATTCACCATATCCAACTAAACTTTCCATTTCACTTGTAAATGTGATAGGCCTTATGTTTAACATTATTGAAGGTTCAAAAATAGGGTTTATTAAAGCAAGTCCACCTGCTCTATAAAATAGTTCTTCTGATATTATTCCAGCATGTGATGCTCCAAAAGTAAATATACTATTTTTGTTTTCTATAGCTTTAACAAATAAATCTACTACTTTTTCTATATTTTCTTTTTCGTTTTCTTCTACTATTTCTAATATTTCTTTAACTTTATTAAAATATCTATTATATGCTTTCAAAAACTCACTTCCTTTATATTAGAGAAATTAATTTAGCTATATATTGAGAAATTGTACCCCAAAGCGAAAGATCATTTCCTCCGAAAATTAAAATCCAGTTTTGAATTGTACCAGAGTATATTATAGCTGAAATACCTACTAAACCTACCATAACTATTGCTGAAAAACTGGTACCGATAATTGCTCCTCTAAGTCCGCCTTGACCTTCTCCTATTACTGCAGCTGCTCCACATTCAAAGAAACTTGTAATAACTAAAGGTATAAGCATCAAACCAAATACATTAAAACTATTAGCTATTAATATAACTATTGTGGATACTACCATTGCTGTAACAAATCCAATAATTGCTGCGTTTGGTTTATAGTTAAATAATATTGGAGCATCTAATGCAGGTACTGAATTAGGTATAAGTTTTTCTGATATTCCTTGGAATGCAGGTAATATTTGATTTACTAACATACGTACACCTTGTAGCATTATTACTAGGCCTGCACCAAACATGAATCCTTGATTTATTGCATAAAATACTATTGGTTGTGCTTCTGCTTCAAATGCACCGTCTACAGTTAATCCTAAAAATAAGAACATTAAAAATACTACTATACCACCAGTAATAGATACTTCTTTAAAGAATGATAAACTTTCTGGTATCTTTAAACTTTCTGTTGATCTTTCTTTGTTTCCAAACTTCTTAGCTATAAATCCTGATATTAAAGCTAAAATTCCTGATGGATGACCTAGTGTAAAGGAATCATCTCCTGTGACAGCACTAACAAAAGGCTTTAATAACCATGGAACTATAGACCAGTATAATGCTGATAATACTGTTGCAAATATTATTAAAGTAGCTCCACTTAAATTCCCTTCTACACCTGCAGCTACAAATATAAATGGGAACCACCATAAAAAGTGACCAGTTAAAAATATAGTTTTAATTGGTGTAAATCTAGCTATAAGAAGATGTAATACTAGTGCGAAAAACATTGTAAGACCAACTTCTCCACCAAACTCTGAAGTAAATGTTATATCGTTAAGTCCTTCTGTTACTTCTCCACCAGCAATTTCTTGAAATAATCCATTTATTGGTGCTATTGACCCAACTAATATATTAACACCTTGCTGTAATATAAACATTCCAATAGCAGCTAAAAGACCACCTTTAATTACATCGCCAATTTTTTTCCCTTGTAAAGCAAGACCTATTATTGCTATTATTCCTAATAATACAGGGGGATTTCTAAAAAGGTTATCAATTATAAAACTCATTAATATTCCTCCTTTTATTTTTTATTTTCATTAATAAATTTTTCTACTGCGCTTTTAACTTCTTGTTTATCCATATATTTTTCCACTTCATATACTGGAGAAGTTGTTGAATTTCTCAAGTCTTTAGCTATTTCCTTAGAAGTGAAAATTGCATCTGGTTTAGCACCTTTAGCTGATGATAGATCCATTGTTTGAACATTTGCATCTACCCCTAATTCTTTAAATACCTTGTCTAGAGTCATTTTTAAAACCATTGAAGACCCTACTCCAAATCCGCATACCGCTAAAATTTCCATTTATTATTCCTCCTCTTCTTTATTTATCATTTTAATTACTTCTTTACTACTGTTACTAGATTTAAGTTTTTCAATATTATCTTTATCTCCCACTATTTCAGTTAATGAAGCTAAAGCTTTTATATGAGATGAATTATCTATGGAAGCAAGGACAGTGAAAATATTTACTGGCTTCCCTAATAAATCAACAGGTTCTTTTAATATTAGCATAGACATGCTCATATCCTTAACGCCACTTTCTGGCCTAGCATGTGGCAATGCAAAATAATCTGTTAATACTATATAAGGTCCATGTTCCTTAACACTATCTATCATTGCATCTACATATTCATCAGTTATTGTTTTTTGATTTAATAAAGGTTCAGATGCTATTTTTATAGCGTCTTCCCAATTGTCTAAACTATCTTTTAATACTATTCTATCTTCTGTTAATAATTCTTTTAACATTGGCTGAACAAACTCCTTTTTATTTACCTTATAAAATTTTTGCAATATTTCTCTTTCTAAAAGTTTTTCATTGTGCACTGTAGAATATTTTTTGATTACATCTAAAAGAGACTTTATATCTATTCTTATACCTTGAGCATCATATTCCATAATTTTTTCATACAAAAGATGTATATCATAATTACTTAATATTGGATTTACCACTATAACATTTTCATATCCCTTTAAAGATACTGTTGAAATTATATAGTCAAAATCGCCTTGATAATTATCTATATCTTTTATAGGAGTTGTTGCTACTATATCAATATAAGGAAATTTTTCTTCTATTTGTTTTTCTAATATTTTAGAAAACACTGCTCCTTTATGACAAACTATAAGAACTTTTTTCATGTTTCTATTCAAGGATTCTGGTTTTTTCTTGAAATATATTCCAAAATACATACTTATATAAGCAATTTCTTCTTCTCTTATGCCTGATAACTCTGGAAATCCTTTGATATTTTCAATTATTAATTTTGTAATTTTAAATATATCAGAATACTTTTCTTTAATTTCTTCTAATAATGGATTTACAATAGGAATCTGAAATCGTATTCTATTATAAGAAGATTTAAAATGACTTTTTAGATTGTTTCTTAGTTTTTCTTCTTCTTCTATATTTATAGATACTTGATTTTTAAACTGAGAAATTAATTTACTAACTATATCAATTATCTTTTGTTCATCTATTATAGGTTTCAAACTTGATAATGAACTTATATACGTTGTTATATACGCTCTTTCATAAATATTAATATTTATATCTTTAGCAAATAACTCATGTATATAATCAAAATAAAAAAATTCTTTTGCTTCATTTACAAAATTATATTTATTAAGAATATATCCCTGTTCAATTCTTGTATGGATAAAATTTATGAGATTTTCTAAATAAAACAAAGAAATATCTGTTAATTCCAGTTGAAATACCTTATCAAAATCTAATATGTGCTTATTTTCCACTATATTAAATTGCTTATTCTCTAAATTTTTAAGAAATAATTCCCTTATATCTATTTCATTTCCATCTAATATATATTCTCCCTTATAATAAAGAATAATATTTCTCTTTTTTAAAATTTTTTTTATAAAAGAAATATCATTTACAATAGTATTTTTACTTACTAAAAACTTTTCTGACATCTCTTCAATAGTAATTTGTGGATTAATAAATATAATATTAAGCAATTCAATCCTTCTCTTACTAGCATCAAAATAAATTTCATTGGAATATTCAAGTTTCTTTTTTAGTTTCTCAATATCCCCTATAAATATTACTTTTCTATTTATAGTTTTTATTTCTCCAATTTCCTTAATAAAATCATTTATTTCACCTATAGAATAATATAAAGTTCTTTTAGATATATTAAAATATTCTAATAAAGAATGTAAAGTATTTTCTTCTTTATTTAATATTTGATAAAGTATTTTTTCATTTCTTTTTTTCATAGCAATCTCCTTAAATAAATAATATCATTTTAATAAAAACATCTAAATACCAAATAAATTCACTGATTTTGCACAAGTAGGTTAATTTATATGAATATAATTATATTTCCTTAAATAGACTTCTATATGCATAAATATCCTTACTTGAAAATATAGTTTAACAGGATTACTGTTGCAACTATCCTTCAGTTATTATAATAGTAATAATATATAATAATAATAGCAATTATAAACTTATTTGTATTTTTAAGCTTGAGGAAATATTGAATATAAATTTAAAACCCTTTTCAAATATTGCTTTAAAATATATAATAATCTTTATAATATATAAAGGGGATTTGATTTAATGGATAATGTAGTAAAAAACAACAAAAGAAAAGGCAAATATTTAGGACCTATTTTATTTATATTAATATGTGCTGGTCTAGGACTTATACTTGGGTTTCTTTCAAATAATTATTTAAAGGATTTTTTCCAAAAATACATCAATAATGAAAAAGCATATATTGAACTTTTTAATATCTATATTTTATTATTAATATTTATACTAGGTTATTTAATACATATTATAATTCATGAAGCTGGACATTTAGTGTTTGGACTACTTTCAGGATATAAATTTGTATCTTTTAGAGTTGCTTCTTTTACAATAATAAAATTTCAAGGAAAATTTAAGTTTAAAAGATTTAGTATTGCTGGTACAGCAGGGCAATGTCTAATGATGCCTCCTAATATGATAAATGGAAAATACCCATTTACATTATATAATTTAGGTGGAGTAATATTTAATTTAATTATATCCATATTAGTTATATTAATTGCAAAACAATACTCTTCCTACTTAAGTGTTTTCTTTATATTAATAAGTCTTGGTGGAATACTTTGTGCCCTAACAAATGGTATACCTATGAAAATTAATGGAGTAGGAAACGATGCATATAATTTATTGTCAATGATTAAAGATAAGAATGCAAGAGAATCTTTTCACCTTCAACTTGAAATAAATGGACTTTTAACTGAAGGGAAAAGATTAAAAGATATGCCGTATGAAAAATTTAAACTAAAAGAAGATGTTAATTATAAAAACTCTTTAAATTTTTCTAAGTTTTTTATAACTTATAACTACTTTTTAGATAATATGGATTTTAAAAGAGCAAGACAAGTATTAAAATTTGCAGAGTCTTTTACTCAATACACAATTTCATTAAATAGATTAGAATGGGAATCTGAAATGTTGTTTATGGAACTTATAGGCGATTGTAACGAAGAAATAATAGAAAAATTATATAATAAAAGCCTTCAAAAATATATAAAAGCTTCAAAATTTATGGTAAGTAAAAAAAGAATTATGATGGCTTATGAAGGTCTTTACAAAAAAGATAAAGAAAAAAGCTTGAAATATTTAAATGAATTAAAAGATTTAGCTGAAAATTATCCTCTAAAAGGTGAAGCTGAAATGGAACTTATGCTAGGAGATTTTTTAAAAGCAAAATTAGATAATAATAACCCACCAATTTAAAATTATTTGGTGGGTTTATTATTATCTAAATAAACTACTTCTATATTTGGTGATTCTTTAAACCAATTTATTGATGGACTATAATCTTTTAAAAATACTACTCTAGTAATTCCCGATGTTATTATAAGTTTTTGACATTCTGGACAAGGCTGATGTGTTACATAAATAGTAGCACCTTTTCTTTCATCTGGTGTAGTTTCTAGTAGACAGTTAACTTCTGCATGAATTGTACGAGTACAATGATTATTCACTATATGACACCCTACATCTTCGCAATGAGGAAGACCTGCAGGACTCCCATTATATCCTGTCCCTTTTATTCTCTTATCTTTTACTATGACAGCTCCTACATGAAGCCTAGGGCATGTACTTCTTTCTGCAACTTTTAAGGCTATATCCATGAAATAATTATCCCAATCTTTTCGCATGTTTTTCCTCCTCTTTTTTATTTTAATAATAATCTGAAAAATATGGAGTCTGTTGTTCAATAGAATCCTCTAGCATATCCACTATTTCTGAACTACATTTCAATCGTCCAATTTTATGGAGATAATCAGGTCGTTTATATCCTAATAGCATAGTTACCATAGTTTGAATATCTATTCTTGAATCACTTTTCTCCTTTGTAGCAATGATTTCTCCTTTTCCCTTTATGTCAATTTTAAGGGTGAAAACCCCTTGATTCCACAACAACATTGGATCATCTAGAGTAAAGGTCCATACACGCTCCCTATTATCAGGTTTAAAATGATACTGATCAATAAACTGCTGAATATCTACAATTCGTGCCATATAGTAAGGTGATATAGTTTCCTTAATATCTGCATCTTCTAGCAAAAATGCCAATGGTTCATCTGTATGGGTATTTCCTATTACTTTTGAAATCATGGAGAAGTGAGCACTAATAAAATTCCACAAGCCAGTTCTAGCTTCTTCATTAATAAAAATCATGTCTTTTATATGAAACACTTCATCGGCAATCCAATACAAAACATAGCCTTCAGGCTCTCTATTTTCATTGTAGTAGATAGCCGCATTCAAATCATCATAATCCCATAGCCAATATTCATTCCAGGCCAGATCGTTTCTTAACATAGCTCCATGTCGTTGACTGCTAAAACGTCTATAAGCTTCTTTTACTTCTTCACTATTTGTATCAACACGTTCAACTTCTCCTGAGACTTGTTTAACTTTGGGTAACTGATAATCATTGACTTCAAATACAATCTTATCAGAAATAATTTCCCATCCTTTCCTACGATAATAGGGAATTGAATAAGGATAAAGAAAAGATATAGACTGCTTACGAGTTCTCATATTAAAAAGTGCTTGATATAAAAGTTTGTGCATTAGCCCAATATTGGAGTACTCAGGAAAAGTTCCTACTCCAGTAAGACCAGCCATATCATATATTCTATTAAATATATTGACCTTAAAAGGATAGACTGCTACCTGAGAAACCAGTTTATCTCCATCAAACCATCCCAGTACATCAGCCTTCTGTAAAACAGGAGATTTTGCCCGAATCATGTCACGGTCTTCCCAACCTACCTTACGTAGCTCATTATCAGTAACTTGAAAAACATACCTAAGTAACTGATTATACTGTTCAAGATGTTCTAGTTCAACACGCTTCATTTTTAATCTTTTTTCTCTCGCCATAAAAACCCTCTTTTCTTTTCAAACAGATTGCTTTAGTTTGATGTTAGGCAATAAATTTTCAATCGGATAAATACTATTATGTCAAACATTATTAATTATTATAGCATAAAATTTTTCATGGGACAATTTGCCTATATGACTAAAAATACTAAGGTTACTGGGTTTAAGTAAATCCCTAGAGTTTTGATTTAAAATAAATATAAAAAAGCAGATTTATTATATTAATATAATAAATCTGCTTAATTTAAACTAAAGTATGGATTACTACTATATATTTTTCACTACTGCTTGTGCTGCTGCAAGTTTTGCTATTGGTACTCTAAATGGTGAACAGGATACATATTGAAGTCCTAATTCATAGCAGAATTCTACTGAAGATGGCTCTCCTCCATGTTCCCCACATATTCCAAGTTTTATATTTTCTCTTGTTGATTTACCACCTTCAACTGCTATCTCCATAAGTTTTCCTACACCTTTTCTATCTATTGCTTGGAATGGATCTCTTTCTAATATTTCTTTGTTTACATATTCATCTAAGAATTTACCTGCATCATCTCTTGAGAATCCAAATCCCATTTGTGTAAGGTCATTTGTTCCAAAACTAAAGAATTCTGCCTCAGTAGCTATTTCATCAGCTGTTATTGCAGCTCTTGGTATTTCTATCATTGTTCCTATCATATAATCTACTTCTATTTCTTTTTCCTTAAATACTGCTTCTATTTCTTCAATTATTTGTCCCTTTACATATTTTAATTCTTCTATATGTCCTACAAGTGGTATCATTATTTCAGGTTTGATATCTTTAAATCCATTTTGTTTTACTTCTATTGCAGCTTCTATTATTGCTCTCACTTGCATTTTATATATTTCTGGATAAGTTACTGCAAGTCTACATCCTCTATGACCAAGCATAGGATTAACTTCATCAAGTTCTTCTATTCTATCCATTATATTTTCATAATCTATATTCATAGCTTTTGCAAGACTTTCTATATCCTCTTTTTTAGTTGGTAAAAATTCATGTAATGGTGGATCAAGAAGTCTTACTGTAACTGGCTTTTCTTTCATAACTTTATATAATCCTAAAAAGTCTTCTCTTTGGAATGGTAATAATTCTGCAAGTGCATTTTTTCTTTCTTCTTCTGTTGTAGAAAGTATCATCTTCCTTACAGAAGGTATTCTCTTTTCATCAAAAAACATATGCTCTGTTCTGCAAAGACCTATTCCTTCTGCTCCAAATTCCAATGCTTGATTAGCATCTTTTGGTGTGTCTGCATTTGTTCTTACACTCATAGTTCTTATTTCATCTACCCATTCCATAAATTCACCAAAGTTACCACTTAATTTTGGTTGAACTTTGTTTATATTACCTTTATAAACATTACCTGTACTTCCATCAAGAGAAATATATTCTCCTTCTTTTAGTACAAAGTCTTTTACCCTTATTTCTTTTTTCTCTTCACTTACTCTTATTTCACTACATCCAGCTACACAACATTTTCCCATTCCCCTTGCTACTACTGCAGCATGAGATGTCATTCCTCCTCTAGATGTAAGTATACCTTCTGCTGATACCATACCTTCTATATCTTCTGGTGATGTTTCTTGTCTTACTAATATACACATTTCTCCTCTTGCTTTTGCTTCTACTACATCATGAGCATTGAAATAAATTCTACCTGAAGCTGCACCAGGAGAAGCTGCAAGACCTTTTGAAAGTAATTCTGCATTTTCTAATGCTTTTTGTTCAAATGTAGGGTGAAGAAGTTGATTTAATGTATTTGGCTCTATTCTTAATACAGCTTCTTCTTTTTCTATTACTTCTTCTTTTACAAGATCTACTGCTATATTTATTGCAGCTTGTGCTGTTCTTTTTCCTGTACGTGTTTGTAATATATATAATTTTTTATTTTCTATTGTAAATTCAATATCTTGCATATCCTTATAATGTTCTTCTAGTTTTCTTGTTATATTTTTAAATTCTTCAAATACATCAGACATACTAACTTCTAAATGAGAGATTTCTTGTGGTGTTCTAATTCCTGCAACAACATCTTCCCCTTGTGCATTTATAAGATACTCACCAAATAATTTATTTTCTCCTGTTGCTGGATTTCTTGTAAATGCTACTCCTGTACCTGAAGTTTCTCCCATATTACCAAATACCATTGATTGAACATTTACAGCTGTACCTAATTTATGTGATATATTATTTATCTTTCTATATACTCTAGCTCTTGGATTATTCCATGATTTAAATACTGCTTCTATGGCAAGTTCCAATTGCTTTACAGGTTCTTGTGGGAATTCTTCTCCTATTTCTTCACTGTATACTTCCTTGTACTGTTCTACTAATTTCTTTAAATCTTCTTTAGTCAAATCTGTATCAAGCTCTGTATTCTTCTTTTCTTTCATATCATCAAGTAAATTATCAAATCTTACTTTTGGTATTTCCATTGCAACATCTGAAAACATTTGAATAAATCTTCTATAACTATCATATGCAAACCTTTCATTACCTGTAGATTTTGCAAGTCCTTTTACTGATATATCATTTAACCCTAAATTAAGTATAGTATCCATCATACCAGGCATTGAAGTAACTGCACCTGAACGTACCGATACAAGTAAAGGATTATCTTCATCAGAAAAACTTTTTCCAAGTCTTTGTTCTAAATCTTTTAAATGCTTTTTTATTTCCTCGTGTAATTCAACCCATATTTTCTCATTTTCTTCATAAAATCTATTGCATGCTTCTGTTGTTATTGTAAACCCAGGTGGAACTGGCAAATCTAAATTAGTCATTTCAGCTAAATTAGCTCCTTTTCCGCCAAGTAAAGATTTCATTTCTTTTTTACCTTCATTAAAGTTATATACATATTTATTTGTCATTTAAATTCCCCTCTCTGATCTCTAATATTTATTGAAAAGTAATACCATTTTTATTTAATAATGACACTACTATTTCTGCTGTTTCTTCTATTGCTTTATTTGATACATCAATTATAGGACATCCTATTTTCCTCATTATTTTGTCTGCATATTCTAATTCTTCTAATATCCTAGAAAAACTTGCATAACTTGAATTTTCTTTGAGTCCTAAAGACTTAAGTCTTACTTCTCTTATTTCATTTAATTTTTCTGGTGAATTTGTAAGTCCTATTATTCTTTTTTTAGGTATTTCATATATCTCTTTAGGTGGTTTTATTTCATTTACTAATGGTAAATTTGCAGCTTTTATATTTTTGTTTGCTAAATACATACTTAAAGGTGTTTTAGAAGTTCTAGATACTCCTAGTAATACTACATCTGCTTCTAAAAACCCCCTTGGATCTTTGCCATCATCATATTTAACTGCAAATTCTATTGCTGCCACTCTACTAAAATATGCTTCATCTAATCTCCTTATAGTACCTGATTTTCTAAGTGGTTTATTGTCTAACTTCTCACTTAAGGCATTGATAAGTGGACTTAACAAATCAATTGTTGCAATTTGAAACGTTTTTGAGCAATCATCTATAAAACTAACTAGTTCTTTATTAACTAATGTATATAAAACTAAAACATTTTGTTCTAAAATTACTTTTTTCATTATTGTCTCAAGCTTCATCATATTTGTTATATGAGAATATCTATTTATCTCATAATTATCTGTTTTAAATTGTGCCATTGCAGCTTTTAATACTGTTTCTCCAGTTTCTCCTAATGAATCTGATATAATATATATTTTTAATTCTTCCAATTTGTCACCTCTTTTTATAATGTGATATACTATATAACATTATAAATATATAGTATGTCATATTAATTATATTGTCAATACTTTTTTATAATAAAAAAAGAAAAGACAACTATTATAGTTATCTTTTCCATTAATATACCGTATTATTTTGTACCGTATAATCTATCCCCTGCATCACCAAGTCCTGGTACAATATATGCATGGTCATTTAATTTTTCATCCATTTCACCAAGATATATGTCTACATCTGGATGAGCTTCTTGTATTGCTTTTACACCTTCCGGTGCTGCTATTAGGCACATTAATTTAATATCTTTTGCACCTCTTTTTTTAATTGCTTCTAGTGCTGATATTGCAGATACACCTGTTGCAAGCATTGGGTCTGTTACTATTAATGTTCTTTCTTCTACATCTTTTGGTAATTTACAATAATATTCTACAGCTTGTAAAGTTTCAGGATCCCTATATAAACCAACATGACCAACTTTTGCTGCTGGAAGAAGTGTAAGCATTCCTTCTACCATTCCAAGTCCTGCTCTAAGTATTGGAACTATTCCTAATTTCTTTCCTGATATAACTTTTGATTTTGTTGTAGTAATTGGTGTTTCTATTTCTATATCTTCAAGTTCTAAATTTCTTGTAACCTCATATCCCATAAGCATTGAAACTTCTTTTACAAGTTCTCTAAATTCCTTTGGTCCTGTATTTTTGTCTCTTATAAATGTTATCTTGTGCTTTATTAATGGGTGGTTCATTACAAATAATTCTCCCATGTATGCATCTCCTTTCAATTGTTTATCGCTAAATATTATAACATATTTTCTTCTATATCCATAATTTTATTTACTCTTCTTTCGTGTCTACCTGCTTCAAATTCTGATGAAAGAAAAGCTTCTACTATAGCTTGTGCAAGGTCTTGACCAAGTACACGTCCACCAAGTGCTATAATATTTGCATTATTATGTTCTGCTGCTTTTTTAGCTGAATAAATATCTGAACATAATGCACATCTTATTCCACGAACTTTATTACATGCTATGGAAATACCTATTCCTGTACCACATATTACTATTCCTTTATCATATTCTCCTTTTGCTACTGACTCTGAAACTTTTTTACCAAAATCAGGATAATCAACTGAGTCTTCTGAATATGTTCCAAAATCATTATATTCATAACCTGAATCTTCTAAGTACTTGATTATATTTTGTTTTAATCCATATCCTCCATGGTCACTTCCTATTGCTATTTTCATAATTTATTCTCCTCACTCTTTTAAATTTTTTACTACTTTTTCTAATGTTTCTTTTATTTCCTCTGCACTTTTTTCATATACAGATGTAGGCTGTCCAAATGGGTCTTTTATATCAAGTGATGGTATTTTACTTTGTAATTTGGTTATTTTAGCTTTTTGATCTTCCAACTCACCTTCTATATCTCTTTCCCAGTCTTTTAATTCAATATCAATTCTTTCTATTTCTTTTAATAATTTTCTTTTTCTTTGTTGTAACTTCCTAATTTCACCTTTTCTTTGTTCCATTAGATGTGCTCTTTTTTGATTTATAGATTTATATATTTCATTTATTTCATCTAATATATCATTTATATTTATATCTTTATTTGCATATTCTTTTAACGTATATAATTTATTTTTTGCTTCAGGATATAAGTTAAGTACTAAAGATTTATGGTTAGTTGTCATTGTAAGTATTATATCTGCTTTTTCTACATCTTTTTTTGTAAGAGATTTCGCTTTATGACTTCTCATATCTATTCCCATACTATCCAGTACTCTTATTGCTTGTTTTGATGCATCCGTCCCATCTATTGCAGCTACTCCTCTTGAATATATATTGAATTCACCGTCATCAGTCATATCCTTTAGCATTGCCTCTGCCATACTACTTCTGCAGGTATTTCCTGTACATACAAACAGAATGTTTTTCATAATTATCACTCCTATACATTTTCTATATTGTATCCTGCTGCTTTTTCCATCCTATTCATTATAGCACTTCCTATACCTTTTTCTTCTATAGCTTCTGCAATTATTATATCTACATCTAATTTATCAAATTCTCTTAACATTAAAAATAAGTTAGAAGCTATAGTACTTGGGTCTCTTCTTGAACCCAATACAAATAAATTTTTATTTTCATATCTTCCTTTTGTTTCCTCTGTTGCTAATATACCCACTTTTAATCCTTCTTCTCCATAATATCTATCTAAAATATTTATTCTTTTTATTATTTTTTCTAAATCTCCTCTAATTATCTTCATATTTGCCTTAGGCGAATAGTGTTTATATTTTTGTCCTGGGGATTTAGGTACAATATCTTTATCTTTTAATGATTTATCTTGTTCAACTTCATCAAATACTTCAAGTAAGTCTTCTCTAGTTACATCTCCTGGTCTAAGTATCATTGGAGTTTTACCAGTTACATCTAATACAGTAGATTCTAGACCTACATCTGTTTTTCCGCCATCTATTATCATATCTACTTTTCCAAACAAGTCTTCTTTAACATGATTTATATATGTTGGACTTGGTCTTCCTGATATATTAGCACTAGGTGCTGCAACAGGAATATCAGCTAATTCTATTATTTTTCTAGCTATATTATTTTTAGGCATACGTATAGCAACTGTATCAAGTCCTCCTGTAATTATATCTGGTATAATATCTTTTTTCTTCATTATTAAAGTTAAAGGTCCTGGCCAAAACTTTTCTATTGCTAATTTAGCAGAATCTGTTATGTCTCTTACTAAATAATTTAATTGATTTATATTTGATATATGAACAATTAATGGATTATCCTGTGGCCTTCCCTTTGCTTTGAATATTTTTTTTACTGCTTCAGTATTTAGTGCATTTGCTCCTAATCCATATACTGTTTCTGTAGGTATAACAACTAACCCACCATTCCTCAAAATACTAGCTGCTAATTCAAGTGCATTTTCTTCATCTGATTTTTTTATGATTGTTTTTTTATTCATATTATCCCTCTAATACATATTTTCTTTTTAATATTATATATTATTTTTATCATTATATACAACACGTATATTTATAATCCTATTTGAATAAAATTATATATCTTAAACTTTATGGGGTGCATTAAATGCAATTAATTAATAATACTTTAATAGGTTTCATTGTAGGAATATTAGGCACCAGTTTAGGTGCAATAATTGCTTTACTTTTTGTCCATGATAATAAAAAGATACTTTCACTGATACTTAGCTTTACTGCAGGTATTATGCTTTCTATTGTAACTTTTGATCTTATTTATGAAGCAATAGAATTATCAAATATAAAAATGACTTCCTTTGGCATATTTGTTGGAACAATTATAGTAGTATTTATGGAAAATATATTATATAAATTACAGATTAATAAAAATCATAATAAATTCATTAAATCTGGATTATTAATGGCCATTGCAATTGCTATACACAATATTCCTGAAGGTCTTGCTATAGGTTCTGGTTTCATGTTTACATCTGATATGGGTTTTAAACTTGCTATTATAATATCTCTCCACAATTTACCTGAAGGTATAGCTATGGCAACTCCTTTAAAAATAAGTGGATTTAAAGGAGTAAAAATAATAATTTATTCAATACTTGCAGGAATTCCTACAGGTATTGGTGCTTTTTTTGGAACCATCTTAGGAGGTATTTCAAATTCATTTATAGGTTTATGTTTTGCTATTGCTGCAGGGACTATGCTCTATATTACATGTGGAGAACTTATCCCAAACTCTAAAGATATCCACAATAATAGACTTGCACCTGTGACTTTGTGTCTAGGTTTTATTATTGGTATTATTATAATAAATATATTATAAAAGCGAACTCAAAAAAGTTCGCTAATTATTTTTCTATAGTTTTAAGTTTTTCTGCTTGATCTGTTGTGATAAGAGCATCTACCATTTCTTCTATATCCCCATCTAGAAAATTATCCAATTTATATACTGTCATATTTATTCTATGGTCTGTTATTCTACCTTGAGGATAATTATATGTTCTAATTCTCTCTGATCTGTCTCCTGTACCTACTTGTGATTTTCTAGCTTCTGCTATTTCTTTATTTTGCTCTGAAAGTTGTTTTTCATAAAGTCTTGCTTTTAATACTTTAAATGCCTTATCTTTATTTTTGAGCTGTGATTTTTCATCCTGCATAGCTACTACTATTCCTGTAGGAACATGAGTAAGTCTTACTGCTGAATCAGTTGTATTAACACTTTGGCCTCCATTACCTGATGAACGGTATACATCAACTCTTACATCATTCATATTTATTTCTACTTCTACATCATCTACTTCAGGAAGTACTGCAACTGTAGATGTTGAAGTATGAATTCTTCCACCAGATTCTGTTTCTGGTACTCTTTGTACTCTATGAACTCCTGATTCATATTTTAGTCTAGAATAGGCACCTTTACCTTTTATCATAAATACTATTTCTTTAAATCCACCTACTCCTTGTGAACTTGTACTCATAATATCTACTTTGAAACCTTGTCTTTCAGCATATCTTGAATACATACGGAACAAATCTCCTGCAAATATACCTGCTTCGTCTCCTCCAGCTCCTGCACGAATTTCTACTATAACATTTTTCTCATCATTAGGATCTTTTGGTATGAGTAAGAATTTAATTTCTTCTTGCAATTCTTCTTGATTTTTTTGTAATTCGTTTAATTCTTCTTTTACCATTTCTTTGAAATCGTCTTCTAACTTTTCATTCAACATTTCTTTTGATTCTTCTATTTGTTCTGTTACTTCTTTATATTCTCTATATTTCATTACAATGGGCTCTACTTCAGCATGTTCTTTTACATACTTTTGCCATTCATTTATATTGTTTATTATATCTGGATCACTTATCTTTCCGTTTAAATCTTTATACTTTTCTTCAAGAAAATCTAACTTTTCTAGCATTTATTTCACCTCATTCCCTTTCGCCAATAATATATTATATCAAAAATTTATTTAAAAGTCGAATTAATATATCAAAATTCCAGTTATTCCTGCCCCAATTATCCCTACTATAGGACTTATTTTTTTTATTCCTACCAAATAAAATATTGCTATTGCAATAATAGCTCCCTTTATATCTAATATAGATTCTTTTCCTACTAAATATAATGCAGATGCTATAAGCGATAATACTATAGGTCTAATTCCAGAAAAAATCCATTCTACATATTTAGAATTTTTAAATCGTTCTAGAAAGTGAGCTATTGTTATAAGTATTAAAAATGAAGGAAGTATCACTGAAATTGTTGCAATTGCTGAACCTAATACTCCATTTATATTAAAACCTAGAAATGTAGCTGAATTTATTGCAATAGGGCCTGGAGTTACTTGTGATATAGCAAGCATATCTATAAACTCTTTTGGATTTATCCAACCTCTATTTTTTATCAATTCTTCTTGTATAAATGGAAGCATAGCAAGCCCTCCACCGAAACTAAATAAACCTATTTTAAAAAATGATAAAAACAATTTTGGTGATATCATTATTCTTTCCTTTCTTCCCTTAATTTATTATATGCTATAGATACAAATGCAGCAGTTAACAATACATATACAGGACTAATCCCAAATATTATAAGAAAAACAGCAGCTAATATTGATATAATGATTAATATAGGTTTTAATTTAGCAGATATATATAAATTCCATAATGATGCCCCAATAAGTCCTACTACTGCAGGTGTAAGACCTTTGAATACTTTTTCTACTATAATATTATCCCTAAATCCGTATACAAATTTAACTACAAATAATATGATTAAAAAGGAAGGAGTTGATACTCCTATTGCACAAAAAATAGCACCTTTTATCTTATTTAACTTATAGCCTATAAGTATAGAAGTATTTATAGCAATTGCACCAGGTGATGATTGTGCAACGGCAAGTATATCTAAAAATTCTTTTTCAGTTAGCCACCTATTATTATCTACTACTTCTCTTTGTATTAAAGGTAACATAGCATATCCACCACCTATTGTAAATATACCAATTTTAAAAAAGGTGATAAAAAACTTAAAAAGATCTTTCAAGCTAGCCCATCCTTCCTATAACTGCTCTATCCCTACCTTGTAGGTCTTTTAATATTAATATATCTTTATATCCGTTATCTTTCATTATATTTTTAACACTTTCACCCTGATCATATCCTATTTCATAACATAAAAGTCCATTATATATAAGTTTTTCTTTTGCTTTTTCTGTTATATATCTATAAAATACTAACCCATCATCTCCACCGTCTAATGCAAGTCTTGGTTCATATTTTGATACTTCTATTTGAAGACTATCAATATCTCTTGAAGGAATATAGGGAGGATTTGATACTACTATATCCATTTTTTCGTCTATCTCTGGAAATCCCTCTAAAATATCTTTAGTTATTAACTGTACTCTGTCCTCAAGGTTCATTTTCTTTTTATTTTTACGTGCTATTTTTATTGCTTTTTCACTTATATCTACAGAATAAATATATGAATTTTCTATATAGTAAGCAAGACTAAGTGATATAGCACCACTTCCTGTTCCTATATCTAATATTTTTAATTTTTCTTTGTCATTTTTTCTAGCAAATTTTATTATATATTCAATTAATATTTCAGTGTCAGGTCTTGGTACGAGTACTCCCTCTGTTACATGGAAATCCAAACCCATAAATTCTTGATTTTTCAGTATATATTGTATCGGGTAACCTTGTTTTCTCTTTTCAACTAATTCTTCAAATTTATCTATAATTTCTTTATTTACTATACGATTTGGATGAGTGTAAAGATAGGCTTTATCAACATCTAATAAATGCATTACTATAAGCTCTGATTCTAATCTTGGACTTTTTCTTTCTGTTTTTGATAAGGATTTGAAACCTTTTTCCAAAAGGTTTCTTACAGTTGTACTCACTTGAAATGTCCCCTTTCAAAATATTCTATTTAAAATTATAACATAAGCTGAAAATCTCTACCAATATTTATTATAGTAGAGATTTTTAATCTTAATTTAATACTTCACTAAACTTCTCTGAAATATTTTTCATATTGTCAATATAATTTTCTGATAGTGGATCGACCTTTATTGCTTCCCCACCAATTTCCTCTGCTATAGTTTCTGCTTGTGAACTGCTAAATTCTTGCTGATAAAAAACAAATTTTATATTATTTTCTTTAGCAAAATCTATTACTTCAGTTATTCTTTTAGCACTTGCTTCCTTACCTGATTCCTCTATTGCTACCATATTGAGACCATAATCATCAGCAAAATATCCAAATGAAGGATGATAAATTATAAATGACTGACTTTTTACTCCTTCTAGACTTTGTTTTATACTTTCATCTATTTGATTTAATTCTGCTTTATATTTTTCACTATTTTCAGTGTAAAATTCCTCATTTTCAGAATCTAATTCTATCAACTTATCTGTTATAATATCTACTATAGCAATAACTCTTTTAGGTGATAACCATATATGTGGATCTCTACCTTCTTCATGGCTATGCTCTTCATCTTCTTCATGGCTATGCTCTTCATCTTCCTCAAAATATCTATTGGGAAAATCCTGTTCTATATTATTTGCTAAATGGATTATTTCCATATCTTCATTTAAATCTTTTGCCTTTGGAATAATATTTGATTCTTCTGCTGGTACTCCCATAGCAAAATATACTTTAGAGTCACTAAATTTTTGTAACTCTTTTGGTGAAGGCTGATAATTTGTAGGACTGTTTCCCGGTGGTATCATAGTAACCACTTCTATTTTCTCTTTTGCAATAGAATTTATAAATCCTTTTATTGGTGGTATTCCAGCAGCTACAGTTAGCTTGTCACTTTTTTGTGCTTCATTGTTATTATCGGTACAACCTGTTAATACAACTAATAATATTGTTAAAACAATAAATATTTTCTTCATAATTCCCTCCTTAAAACACATACGATTTTACATTTATACTTCTAGTATAACCTTTTGTATTATTTCTAACAGCATTATAAAATTTAATACCCTTTATAATAGACAGTAATCATAAAGAATAAACTTAAAATAAGATAGATAAATGTACATTTATCTATCTTATTTTAAATATAGTAAAATTTGAACCTTACCCACGTTTTACTTCATGATGGAGTCTACATCTTGCTTCATAACTTTCTTTTGCTCCTACAAGTATTGTCGGTTCATCATATCTTGCAGGTTTCCCATCTATTAATCTTTGAGTTCTTGTTGCAGGATTTCCACAAACCATACATACTGCTGTAAGTTTGTCCACAAATTCTGATATAGCTAATATTTCTGGTGTAGGCCCAAATGGTTCCCCTCTAAAATCCATATCAAGTCCTGCAACTATTACTCTAAGTCCTCTATTTGCAAGTGTTCTACAAATATGTACTATTCCTCTATCTAAAAATTGAATTTCATCTATTCCTACTACTTCTGTATCATCTTCTAATAATTCTAATATCTCTTCAGAATTTGATATACAAATTCCTTCTATTTTATCTCCATTATGGGATACTACATCAACTTTTGAATATCTATTATCTATTGCGGGTTTAAATACTTGTACTTTTTGTTTTGCTATCTTTGCTCTTCTAAGCCTTCTTATAAGTTCTTCACTTTTTCCACTATACATAGGTCCTATTGCAGCTTCTATATATCCATGATCGTTTGGTCCATACATCTAAATCCCCCATTGTCATTAGTATATTTTGAAAAAATAAAGGTTAGAAGAATTTTCCCTTCTAACCTATAGCTTCTATTACATTCCATATTTTTTCTTGAATTTATCAACACGTCCGCCTTTATCAATAAACTTTTGACGTCCTGTGAAGAATGGATGACATTCTGAACAAATTTCAACTTTTATATCTTCTTTTGTAGAACCAGTTTCAAATTCATTTCCACATGCGCAACGCACTTTAACCGTATTATATTCTGGATGGATTCCTTCTTTCACTAAAATCACCTCTTTCCGATGCAACTTATAAATTTATGATTTTCATATTTGTCAGTTTTCAACTAATACATTATAGCACAGAAAAAAAACTTTTGCAAACAACTAAATTTAAATTTTTATCCACAAAATCATTACTACTATAAAGGTTATTAACATTATATTTGTAGTAGAAAATGATAAATTCACATGTCTTAATTTCTTTATTATTTTGTAGTCTTTTTCTATTATAAGTTTAAATATTATATATCCTAAAAATACATTTAATATATAATCAATTATATAACCCATGTCAAATATATTTAAATAAGATACTTCTATTCCAAATAAATTTAACATTATACTTTTTGAAAATAATCCTAGAGACAAACAAGTTATAGCTAATATGCCAATAGAAGTTTCACTTGTTCTATGGTGTAATTTGTTTACATTAGAATGACCAAAAAATATCTGAGAAAATTTTACAAATGAAATTATAGTGCCTAAATTAAGCAAGTTTAACATATTTATTTTTAAACTACTTCCATAAAGTCCATGCTTTATTATTGTTTTACTTACATATCCATTAAATAAAGGTGCCCCTGTTATAGATAATATACCAATTATCATAAATATAGAGATAATTGGTGAATCCCTAAAAACGCCTCTTATTTCTGTAACGCGTCTTGAACCATATCTATTTATAAGTATTCCTGCTGCTAAAAATAGTAATGTCTTAAATATTGCATGATTAAATACATGTAGTGTTCCACCAATCAAAAGTTCTCCTTCCATAGCACTTATTCCCATAAGCATAATACCTATTTGAGATATTGTATGAAAAGCTAAAATTTGCTTTATATCTTTTTGAGTTAATGCAAACAAGACACCTAAAAATCCAGTTGCAAAACCTAATAAAAAGAAAAAATCATTTAATAGATCTATATTAAACATCTGATTCATCCGAATAAATGCATATAATCCACTTTTTACGAGCAGTCCTGAAAGTAAAGCTGATACTCCAGATGGTGCAGCACTATGGGCTCTTGGAAGCCAATTGTATACTGGAAAAAGTGCTGATTTTACTCCTACTGCTGCCATTATAAATACATAGGATAATTTAACTATATTTGTATCTCTAAAAAATTCTATTTTAACTTTTATTGTGTCCATATTAAGTGTACCTGTAAATGAATATAATAAAATTAATCCTAATAGATAAAATAATATGCCTACTGAATTAAAAGCAAGATAATAAAGCCCTGCTCTCACTGAAAAACCATCTTTTTTATATATTATAAGTATTGTTGAAAGTATTGTTATTATATCTAATACAACAAAAATGTTAAAAAGGTCATTACTAAATAAAAGTGCTATAAATGCTCCTTCTAGAAATAATAAAAAGAATAAAAACTTATATTCATGTTCTCTTTTATTCCAGCTATATAGTATTATTAAAGTCCAAATAAATATTGTAAGTGCTACAAAAACCATACTAAGATTATCAATTAGAAATGTAATTCCAATTGCTTTATTCCATGGTCCTAATGTGAATATATGTTTTCTTCCTATAGTTATAAAATACTTTGAATAAAGTATGTATAAAATTATATTTGTAATCTGGGTTACAAATGCCAAGTAATTTATTCTTCTATCATGTACTAAGTATATTATCATTGCTGAAAAAATTGGTATAAATATTAAAAATATCGGTATAAATTTCATAAATTACCTCCCTAAAAAACCCAAACCCATATGATCATAAATACGACAGTAACTAATGAAATCGCATTTGTATTTTCAAAGGATAGATTATAATTTCTTATTTTAATGTGAAAAACTCTATATAATTTAAATCAACTCTAAATATAGCTATAAGGATTAGAATAGGTGCAAAATCTATAATTATCCCTCCCTATCAAAAAGCTCCTTCCAACTAAGGGTACCATAATAATGAAATACTTTTATAGCTAACATGAGAGATAATGCAGTGATACTTGCTCCTATTACTATTGTTGTTATCATAAGAGCTTGTGGAATAGGATCTACTATTTTTTCCGCTATTCCATTTAAAATAGGTATTTCTCCTCCTTCTGTTGCTCCAATACTTAAAAACAATAATATTATTGCTGCTTGAGTTATATTTAAGGAAATAATTGTTTTGATTATCCCTTTACTAGTTGAAAGTCCGAAAAGTCCTATAAGTACTATTACAAATGAAAGTAATATTTCTAATTTCACCTATTCACCCTCTTCCATAAATGTAGTCAATATTGTTATAAGGCCTGTTGAAACCTTAATACCTATTAGAAAATTTAAGATTAATAAAAATATAGTTTTTACTCCCATACTCATATGTTCTGGAACAAAATTAGTAAAAAAGCTACCTCTAGTAAATATACTGGTCATTGCTACTAATATAATTATAAAAAAACTATATTTTTCTATTTTAACTAATATTACTATATCTTCTAATATTGGTACTTCCACTATATATGTTATTAGTATAGCTGTTGCAAGTATTGCTCCTCCTTGAAATCCACCACCTGGAGATAAATGTCCATTGATTATAACATAAAACCCATATATCAGTATAAATGGAAATAAAATTCTACAAATACATGTTAAAATTTCGGATTTTTTCATATTACATCATCATCCCTTTTAGAAATAAAAATAATACCTGAAACTGTCACAAGAAGAAGTCCTGCTTCAAATAGTGAATCATATAATCTATAGTCTAAATATATTGCTGTTATAAGATTTTTAGAGCCTGTTTCTTCTAATCCATTATTAAACAAGTAATTTTTAGCGTAATTATCTACATCCAAATCTATCAAAATAGAAGAAAAACTTAAAAATATTATTACTAGAAGAATTATAGTTATAATTTTTTTAATCATAAACATGTTCCTCCTCTACAAATTTCACCTTTACATCTTTATAGTCTCCACAAATTTTACTTAGTCTATTAGTAATAGTAGATGCTGGATTTCCTTTAAAGACATAATGTTTATCTTCTTTATATATAAATAAGTCCACATTTCTAACTCTAAATACTTCAAATGATATATCATTTTTATCTTTTAAAAATACTAGTTTAAGTTGATAATAATCAGTTAATTCTTCTAATATTTTGTATCCTATTCCAGACTTACTTTCTATATCTAGAAAGCTATCTTCTACACTTCCTAATACTACAATAAACTCCTTTTGCTTAGATATAGCTATTATAAATATAAGGGGTATTATTGCACTTCCTATTGCAGCTTCAGCAAGTGCCAAGTCTGGTGCCCTATAAAAATAATAAAGAAGAGCTGAAATAAGAGAAAATACTGAAAAGAAAATAACTGATTTTAAATTATTTTTTAATGTTATTACCGTAATAGATATTATTATTAAAAAAACTTGAAGTAAAATTATTATATTCATAATCTCTCCTTATCTGGTTTTGAAGGTATACCATTTAAATATGCACTTCTTGCTATGATATGATTACTAACTGGACCTGTAAGTAGCATAAATACTAGTATTATAATAAGTCTTATTGATAATGTGTTTATTCCAACTTTAAATATTAGAGCAAATATTATTGTAATAAAAGCCACTGTATCTATATTGCTACTAGTAAGTAATCTAGCATAAATATTTTTGAATCTATATATACCCAAAACTCCAAAAAATATAAATATCCATGAAAGAAAAATTAAAATTATCGAAATAATATCAAATATCATTTTTGTCTTCCTCCTCTAAGTAAAAATCTTGAAAGAAGCGTTATAGTCAAAAATCCTATGATCCCATAAGATATTGCAATATCTAAAAGCATTGAACTTTCTTTATATATTCCATATATTGTTATAAGAAGTATTGTATGTGCTGAAATTAAATTAAGGCACATTAGCCTGTCCCAAAGAGTAGGCCCTTTTACCATTTTTATTAAAACAAAAAACATTGCAATTATCAAAACAACCATAGTTATGATTAAAAACATATATCAATTCTCCTTTTTAATAAAGAGTTTTTCAAATTTCTCTTTGATATTTTTTTCTGCGTCTCCATTTTCATCTTGCCTTATATATAATACGATTAATTTGTTGTCTTTTTTATCTACAGTAATTGTCCCTGGTGTAAGTGTTATTGAATTAGCTACAAGTGTAATCAAAAAAGAATCTTTTAAATCTAGCTCTATCTCCAATATAGAAGGATCATATTCATCTTTTATTATGCTTTTCATCAGATCTATAGAAGATATATAAATTTCTGAAATAAGAATAAATATGTACTTTATCCATGTATAAATACTAGGAAACGAAAATAAAAATCCGTTTTCAGTATATAGTAATCCATAAGACAAATAGGTTACTATAAAAGAAACTATAATCCCTCCTATTATATTTAAAATCTCTAAATTAAGAGTAAGTAACATCCAAAATATAAATAGAATAATAAACATCTTAGGGTGAAATTTCTTTACTTTCATTATTCCTCCTCTTTAAGCCCATTTTTTTCTTTTACGAGTATTATTTCTATATTTTCTCCATCATAATTAACATATGATTTATCTATAAGACTTGCAATAAGGTATATATTTTCTTCTTCTATATCATCATATAATCCTTCATATAATAATAAAGTTATATCATAATCTTCATCTTTTTCAAGATACTCTCTTAATTTATCAACATTCTCTTTCTTTAAATTTTTTATATTACCTACCATTCTTATTCTCATGTATTCTTCATTATTATCTATATTTAAATCAATTTTTTTAGCATCTTTTTTAAGCATTATGGAAGTAAGAGAACAAACTATATTATAAATATCATGCTTTCCTCTATTTAACATATTTTCACCTCTCCTTTTTTTATAATACCCTTTTCACATATATATAAAGCAAGACTAGAAGAAAATCTTCTAGTCTATTTTTTATTCCTCATTATCTCAATGAACTCAAAGTTTGTTTTTGTCTTCATTAATTTTTCAAGTATCATTTCTGCTACATCTACAGTAGAAGTATTACCAAGTGCCTTTCTTATATTCCAAATTGTTTCAAGTTCTTTTTGTGATAAAAGTAAGTCTTCTCTTCTTGTACCAGATTTATTTATATCAATTGCAGGGAATATTCTCTTCTCAGATAATTTTCTATCTAAATGCACTTCCATATTTCCTGTTCCTTTAAATTCTTCAAATATTACATCATCCATTCTGCTACCTGTATCAATTAAAGCTGTTGCAAGTATAGTAAGACTTCCTCCATTTTCTATTTTTCTTGCTGCCCCAAAAAAGCTTTTTGGTTTATGTAATGCTCCTGGATCAAGTCCTCCTGAAAGTGTTCTACCTGTTGGTGGTATTATAAGATTATATGCACGAGCAAGTCTTGTTATGCTATCTAAAAGTATAACTACATCTTTACCATGTTCAACTAATCTTTTGGCACGTTCTAACACCATTTCTGCCACTTTTGTATGATGACGTGGAAGCTCATCAAATGTAGAATACGCTACATCTCCTTTAACTGAACGTTGCATATCTGTAACTTCTTCAGGTCTTTCATCTATTAATAATATTATAATTTCTACATCAGGATGATTTTTTGCTATACTATTAGCAACTTTTTTAAGAAGTACTGTTTTTCCTGCCTTTGGAGGAGCTACTATCATTCCTCTTTGGCCTCTTCCTATTGGAGCAATAAGATCTATTATTCTAGTTGAAATTTCAGATGGGTTTGTTTCAAGAGTCATTCTTTCAATAGGATAAATAGGGGTAAGTGTATCAAAGTTTGGTCTATTAGTTGCACTCTCAGGATTTAAATCGTTTACCTTCTTAACATATAATAAAGCATTATATTTTTCACCTGTTTTTGCAGGTCTTGTTATCCCAAATACTTTATCACCTGTTTTAAGATTGAATCTTCTTATTTGTGAAGGAGATATGTATATATCATTATCTCCTGAAAGATAATTTTGACGTCTTAAAAATCCGTATCCACCATCAGGGTGAAGTTCAAGTATCCCTTCAACATAATTTATTTCTTTGCTTTTATCTATTTCTTCTGATAGTCTGTCTGGCAACTCTTTTTTGTGCATTTCTTTTTGATTTAATTTTTCTATTTTTTCTAAATCTCCTGCCTTTAATAAATGATCTATCAATTCGTCTTTTCTAAATTTAGTAAACCCTTTTAGACCTACATTTTTTGCTATGCTTTTTAACTGGTCTAATTTCATCGACTCTAGGTCCGATCGTTTCAAAATTCCACCTCCGCAAATTTACAATTATATATAATTTTATGTATTTTATATGGTATATGAATTTAAATATCATGGAAAAATAATATAAGAAAATAAAAGATAAGCTTATATATAAAGTAATATTATCCGCTAGCCATGAGTATTAGAACTCACAGCTTTTGGATAATTATATAGTATCATTTGAATATTAACAAGTCAATAAGAAAACTATTCTGATTTATAGCCTTTTTTTCTTATTGAATCACTTACTTTAGGAAAGTAAACATTTTCATATATTTGTGCTACTGTTTGACTCCAATTTCTATCTGATTCTCCATTAGTTCTTTCTTTCATATAATCACTCATTGTAGAATCATATTCATCTATTAACTTTTTCATGTCTTTTGAATCATATTTTTCTCTATGGAAAACTGCCTTTTTAGGAAGTCTTGGTTTTTTATTTGACCTATCCATAGGAAATCCTATACATAGTCCTACCATAGGAAATACATATTCAGGTAATTCTAACATCTTAGCTAATTCTTCGGATTCTTTTCTAACTGCACCAATAGGGACTATTCCAAGACCTAATGATTCTGCAGATACAATAGCTGCTTCTAAAGCAATACCTACATCTACTGAACCTACTAATGTTGCCTCTATATTATCAATTATTCCAAATTCTTTTCCTTGCTTTTCAAGTGCTAATTTTGCTTTATAAAAATCTGAACAGAATATAAGCATAAGTGGCGCTTGATCTATCCATTCTTGATCTCCTGATAATTGAGAGATTTTCTTTTTCCTAGCTTTATCCTCTATTGCAATGACTGATATTTGTTGTCCATTTATGGACGTTGGTGCTGATTGTACTGATTGTATTATATTATCTAAATATTCTTCTGGGACACTATCCTCTTTATACTTTCTAATTGATCTATGATCTTTCAATAAATCTAAAACATTATTCAAGATATTCAACTCCTTTATTTATATACCTAAGTATTATACCCTTATAAATAAAAGATAATCCTTTTGTTCGGTTCTAAGCTTCTCCATGTTTATTCATAAGATTTATAAGAATATCATTTTTATCCAACTTATGAATAGCTTCTACAAAACGTATAGTTCCTGTTTTTGATCTCATTACTACAGAATGTGTAGTTGCTACATTATTCCCTTTATATACTACTCCTTTAAGTAAATCTCCATCACTTATTCCTGTTGCAGAAAAGAATGCTTCATCACCTTTTACAAGATCATCTAATGAAAGTGTTTTATTTATATCTTCATCTGTTAAATTTAGATCTCTACATCTTTGTAATTCTTCATCAGATCTTACATTTAGTCTTCCTACCATATCTCCACCCATGGCCTTTATAGCTGCTGCTGTTATTACGCCCTCTGGTGCACCACCTATTCCCATTAGTATATCAATTCCAGTATCATCAAAGCCTGTAGCAAGTGCTGCAGCTACATCACCTTCTCCAAATAATTTTATTCTTGCACCTATGCTTCTAATTTCTCTAATTAAATCAAAATGTCTCGGTCTATCTTGTATTGTAACTGTTAAGTCTGAAATTTCCTTGTTTAATGCTTTTGCAACAGCAGTTAAATTTTCTTCCACTGATGCATCTAATCTAATCTTCCCTTTAGCTTTAGGTCCTACTACTATTTTTTCCATATAAGTATCTGGTGCATGTAATAAACATCCCTTTGGAGCCATTGCTATTACTGCTATAGCATTTGGAAGACCCTTTGCAACTAAAGTTGTACCATCTAATGGATCAACTGCTATATCTACTTCTATGGATTCCTCAGTTCCTGCTCCTATTTCTTCTCCTATAAAAAGCATAGGTGCTTTATCTTTCTCTCCCTCTCCTATAACTACAGTTCCTTTTACTTCTGCTAAATTAAAAGCACTTCTCATTCCATCTACTGCTGCTCCATCTGCTCCTATTTTGTCTCCTCTACCCATATATTTTGCTGCAGCAAGTGAAGCTATTTCTGTAACTCTAACTAATGAAAGTGCTAAATTCCTATCTAAATTCATATTTTTCACCTCTTTTTTTATTCTCTTCTTTTTTATCACTATAAAGTAAAATAGTCAACATTTTTCTTACATTTATTTAATTATTTTTGTTACTTTATTTAATCACTTTTGCTATACTATAATAGGTAAGGAGGCACAAAAAATGAAAAAAATTATAACTTTATTACTAACTCTTATTTTATCTATAGCTATTATTGGATGTGAAAATACAGAAGATAATGATAAAACTGAAATTCAACAACAAAATGATAACAAAAAAGATAATAAAAATAATGAACAAACTCAAGAAAACGAAAAAGAAGAATCATATTTAGAAAAAACTATAACTACAAATGCTAGTGGCGAACAAGTTGTAACTAACCCAAATGATATACTAGTTCTAACAAATAAAAATAGAAATTTACCTAAAGATTATGAACCAGAAGATCTAGTTGATCCTGATATCCCATTTGTATTCAAGGATAGTCCTGTAAGATTTATGAGACAAATAGCAGCTGAAAATTTAGAAGAATTATTTAAAGCTGGAAGTAAATCAGGTTTTAAGTTCTATGGTAGATCTGGATATAGATCTTATGATATTCAAACATCTTTATTTAATCAATATGTAGAAGCAAATGGCATAGAAGAAGCAAATAAGTTTAGTGCAAAACCTGGACAAAGCGAACATCAAACAGGACTTGCCATGGATGTTACCTCTGAAGTTGTCAATAATCAACTTACAGAATCATTTGGTGAAACAGCTGATGGCAAATGGTTGGCTTCCAATGCTCATAAATTTGGATTCATTATAAGATTTCCTAAAGGAAAAGAAGATATAACTGGTTACCAGTATGAACCTTGGCATTTAAGATATGTTGGTAAAGATGTTTCAAAAGAAATATATGATTTAAATATAACATTAGAAGAATATTTTAAGGACTACTTTTCAAAGTAGTCCTTAAAATTTACTTTGTTATTGTCATTTTTACAACTTTTATTCTCTTGCCTTTTATCTTTTCTACCTTAAATATTATATTATTAAAGTTAATCATAGGATAATCATCTTTATCTGGGATATCATCAAGTAAACTAAGTACAAATCCACCTATAGTATCTGGGCCATCTAAAGGTAAATCTAACTCTAACTCTTCATTTACTTTTTTTATGCTTTCAAGTCCATCAACTAAATATACACCCTCTTCTAAATATTTTATAGAGTGTATTTCTTGTTCAAATTCATCAAATATCTCTCCCACTATCTCTTCTAATATATCCTCAAGGGTTACAATTCCTGAAATGGAGCCATATTCATCTATTATTATAGCCATATGATTTTGATTTACTTTTAATTCTTTATATAATGTATCTATCTTTTTAGTTTCTGGTACAAAATAAGGTTTCCTAAGTATATTCTTTATTTCTATTTCCTGTTTTTTTATTCGTTCCATTTCATAAAATAAATCTTTTATATAAAGTATCCCAATTATATCATCACTTTTATCCCTTACAGGTATTCGAGAAAAACCACTTTTTATTATTCCATCCATCATACCTTTAATATCTGTTTCTATATTGACTGAGAATATTTTATTTTTAGCAGTTTTAATGTCTTTTACAAGTTTATCATCGAACTCAAATATCCGTTCAAGCATTTCTGTTTCTGTAGGATTTAATACTCCATGCCTTCTACCTTTCCTTATTGTATTTCTTATTTCTTCTTCTGTTATTTTTTCTTCTGCTCCTTCTGTATCAGTACCTAATAACTTTGCTACAATATCTGTGGTTTTCGTAAGTATAAATATTACTGGTTTCATAATTTTAGATAATAAATTTATTGGTGTTACTGAAAATAATGCTGTACGTTCTGTATTTGCAAGGGCTATTCTTTTTGGTACCAATTCTCCAAATACTAAAGTAATAAATGAAAGTATTATTGTCCCTATTACTATTGCAATTTGATCACTAAAGTCGGATATTACAGGTAATCCTGTGGCTTCTAATATTTCACCAAAAGGCTTTGAAATCGTTACTGCTGCAGATGCACTAGCTAAAAAACCAGCAAGTGTTATCCCTACCTGTATTGTAGCTAAAAACCTACTAGGATTTTCAGTTATTTTTAAAAGACTTTGTACTTTTTTACTAGTGTTATATTTTTCAGATTCATATTTTTCTCTTTCTATTGAAACAAGGGCAAATTCAGCTGCTGCAAAGAATCCATTTAGTAGTATAAGTATTAGTATCAAAATAAAATCCATATTTTCTCCTCCCTAAAGCATATTATAAATAATATACCCTAAATAGGAAAAATAAATTAATACTTCAAAAATGTAATTATAAAACGAGTAAACTCTCCTTTTATACTTTCAGCCTCTATTATGCCATTATGACTCTCAATTATTGATTTAGAAAGTGCAAGGCCTATTCCTACTGAATCACTATTTTGGGAGACTGTAGATTTATAAAACCTTTTAAAAATATGAGGTAAATCTTTCTTATCAATTCCTTCACCATAATCCTGTATTTCTATTCTCCTATAAATAGGATTTTCAAATGTAAATATATTTATATCACTTCCTATTTCACTATGATCTATTGCATTCACTATTAAATTGATAATGGCTTCTTTAAGCCAATAGAAATCATGATTTAAAAATATCTCATTTGTAGAATCAAAATTTATCTTTATTTTTTTTGCTTTTATTTTTTCATTTAATGATTCTACACCTACTTTTATAGTATTATTTACATTTAGTTTTTCTTTATCAAATTTTATAGCTTGTACGTCAAGTCTTGCAAGTTTAAGTAAACTTTTTACTAACCATTCTATACGTTCTAACTGTTTTTTATTATTTTCCAAAAATATTAATTGCTTTTCTCTTGGAAGTTCTTTTTCTGTAAGTATGTCATTATATACTATCATTGAAGAAAGTGGAGTCTTCAATTGATGAGATATATCAGATAATAAATCTACTAAAAAGTTTTTCTCTTTATCCAATTTTTCTAAATTCCCCTTTATAATTCCTACCATAGAATTAAATGATGATATGAGCTTTGGAAAATCACCTTCTTTATCTTTTTCTTCAAACAGCTTAAATTCTCCTTTTACTATATCTTTTGCTCTATTAGATATTTTTCTAATCTTTCTATAAAAATATCTATGTTCTATAAAATTAAGTATAAATAATACTAATAAAAGTAATATAAAAATCAATATAAACAACATATTATTCGTCATATAAGTTTCATTAATATTAGGGAAAAGTGAGTTTTCTAAGTCTTCGCTTAAACCATATTCCTTTAGAATAACCCCTGCCCTTTTACTTTGTTTTATATCCTCTTCTCCTGTTATACTAGGTATTATATCTTTTGCAAGCTCAGGATCACTGTCATTAACTATCATAAGTACATTTCCAAAGCTATCAATATAATCTCTTTTTAAATTTTTATAGTGTATATTTAAAATTGAAAATGATATAAGTGTAAATAAAACTATGACAGTTAAAAGTATTATAAAACTATTTTTCATTCTAGAATTTATCAAGTAACTATCCATATCTCTACTCCTTTATAACTTCTTTTTCCCAAATATAACCTAGCCCTCTTTTTGTAATTATATATTCAGGGTTTTTATGGTCATCTTCTATTTTTTCTCTAAGTCTTTTTATATACACAGATAATGTGTTTTCATCAAAGAAAGCTTCTTCATTTTCTGTTAGATAAGATAAAATTTCTTCTCTCTTTGATGATTTTTGGGGATGATTAATGAAAAATAATAATAATTTATATTCAAGTGCTGTAAGTTTAATTTCATTACTTTTCTTTTCTACTTTTACCTTAGATATATTTATTGTTAAATCACCTGATTTATATATGTCTATATCATCTTTTTTAGTTCTGCGAAGTATGGCTCTGATGCGAGAAGTCAATTCTCCTACTCTAAAAGGTTTTGTAATATAATCATCTCCTCCAATATCAAGTCCTAGAACTATATTTACCTCTTCATCAAGTGCTGTTAAAAATATTATAGGTACATCACTTTCACTTCTTATATATTTACACAAATCATATCCACTTCCATCTGGTAAATTAATATCTAAAAGTATTAAATCTATTTTTTCTTCTTCATATATTTTCTTACTTTCTTTTATAGTACTTGTATTAAACACTTCATATCCATTTTCTTTTAAGCTAAATTCTATTCCCATAGCAAGTGCTTTATCATCTTCTACTAAAAGTATACTTATCATCTTATCACCTCTTTATTACTTTATATTATAACAAAAAGAGATGATAAATATCATCTCTTTAATAGTCACCTTTTATTGTTTCAATTAAATTATCACGCTTTATTTTAGATAATGGATATTGTACAGAAAGAAATCCTATTAATACAATGGCAATTGTTGCTATACCTATAGTATTCCATGGTATATTCCAAAATTGCATTTCCCTTACACTTCCCATTCCTCTATACATGACAAATGAAAGAATCGAGCCTATTATAGAACCATATATTAAACCCATTACTCCATATAATATTCCTTCTAAAACCACCATTTTTTTAAGTCCTTTATGAGTAAGTCCAATAGATCTAAGTGTTGCAAATTCTCTCTTTCTTAAAAGAATATTTGTTGTAATTGTATTTATTATATTTACACTTCCTATAAGTGAAACTACTACTACAAAACCATATAAGAGTATTTTTACTATTAAATTAGATGCTTTTGATTGTCTATTATTTTCTATATGATTTATAACTCTTAAGTTTGGATCATCATTTATTATTTTTTCTAACTCTGTAACTACTGATTTTTCGCTTGTTTCATCATTTAATACAATATTTAAATTTATAGGTTTTATAGAATCTTTATCTAATAAATCTTGTGCTACCTCTTTTGATGTTATTATTTTTAATCCTTCTTCACCACCACTACCTCTAAATCTAAATATATTTCCTTTTGCAACAGCCATTACTTTTAGGTCTTTGTTTATATCATCTATTATTTCTTCTTCATTTTTAGCGTCCCAATATATTCTATTTAGTACTTTTATTTCATCTCCTGATTTTATATCTGCTATAGGTCCATAATATGAATTTTCAGTTTCATAGTTATAAATTCTATTATCTGCTATAAATATTACTCCATTTTTATCGTTTATCTCTTCTATATCTATATCTCCTGATTTTAAATATTTCTTTGATACTTCTAATGCATTTTCATCGTATATATTTATATTACCATTTATTTTAATTTTCTGGTGGTTTTCAGATTCATTATAAATCTTCTCTCCACCCACTTTTGCAATTCCTTCACTTATTTCTTTAACTTTACCCGTTTGACTATCCTCGTCTATTTCAAATTCAAAAGCATAGTCATTATATGCCTTATATACCGTTTTTACTGAAGGCATATTTTTTATTTCTTTTATTATATCCTCTTCTATAGACTCTCCATTATCAAATCCTGCTGTATCTCTAACTATAGAGAAATGAACATTATCGGACTCTGTAGGACTATCAGTTACATTATCTGCCATATTCACAAATGATGAGAAAGATATGAATAATACTACTGATATTACTATTGAAAATACTGTTACTCTATATCTCTTTTTATTTCTCTTAATATTTTTATATGCAAGTTCTCCTTCAAAACCTAATATACCTTTAAATAATTTACTTAATATACTCTTTTTTCTTTTAATTTTTTCCTTCTTAATAGATTTTCTATTACTTATAGCAAGTAAAGGAGATATACGTCCAGCAAATATAGCTGGTAACAATGCTGATATATATATAGATACTATACCAATAATACCACTAATTATTAAAACAATTGGTGAAATAGAAAGTTTTATGAAATCTAAGTTTTCGCCACCTATAAGATTAAAAACTAAATCTATACAGTATATTGCTATTACTCCAAATAATAGTCCTATAGGAACACCTATTGAGGATAGTAATGTAGCTTCTCTAACTATTATTTTCCTTATTTGTTTAGGAGTTGTTCCTACTGCACGAAGCAAACCAAATTCTTTTATTCTTTCTACTACAGATATTTGAAATGAATTATATATTACTGCTATAGTTGATATTACTACTATACCTATAATCACAGCTAATGCTATATATAATCCTAATAAATCATTTACATCTCCTGCTCCTTGTAATGAAAGTAGATAATTATTTTTCTCTACTTTCATCGGTGCCAAACTACTTAATTCATCTACTGCCTTTTTTAAGTTTGCTTTTTCACTAATTTCTACTAATAAAACTTTTTCACTTTGATTTGATATGTCCCCTGTCGTGTATATTGAACTATTTAAATTCATTTGATTATACACACTATCTTCTAAAATCCCAACTAATCTATAACTTTCACCATTTATATCAATAATACCACCAATATCAGCATCAGGTTCTATATACTTAAGTAACCATCCTTCCAAAGCTACTTCATTTTCTTTTTCTGGATAACTACCCTTTTCAATTTTAGTAGGTAGTAATTCTAATGCTTCATCTGTAACTAATAATTTCATAATATTTATTTTTTCATCTATCATAAACTCTGACTCTACTGTATATAATCCACTTCTACCTACTTTAGGATTATTTTCTATTTTGTCTATATCTTCATTATCTGGATTTTCATATAGTAAATGAGCTGACCCCTGAGTACTTTTTGCAACTTCAACTTGTGATTCTTGTAATCCTTTAAAAAATAATCCTATAGATGAAATTAATGAAACAGAGAGTATTATCCCAACTATTGTAAGTATTGCTCTTTTTTTATTGCTCTTTAAATATCTTTTTGTAATTCCTTTATAATTTGTAATCATTTCATCACCTCTATTCTACTTTCAAATATTCATCTGATACTATATCTCCATCTTTAAGTGTTATAACTCTATCTGCCATTTGTGCAATATTTAATTCATGTGTTATAAGTATCAATGTTTGATTATATTTTTTTGCAGTAAATTTCAATAATTCTATTACTTCTTTTGATGTAACACTATCTAAATTCCCTGTAGGTTCATCTGCAAGTATTATTGAAGGTTTATTAAATAATGCTCTTCCTATAGCTACTCTCTGTTGTTGTCCTCCTGATAGTTCTGATGGAAGATGATTTCTTCTATCTTTCATTCCAAGCAAAGAAATTAACTCATCTAAATAATCTCTACTTACTTTTTCATTATCTAATAATTCAGGAAGTGCAATATTTTCCTCTACATTTAATATGGGTATTAGATTAAAGAACTGAAATATAAAGCCTATTTTTCTTCTTCTAAATATAGCTAATTTTTCTTCTTTATAATTGTAAATATCTTCTCCATCAATTATTACTTTCCCACTAGTAGGTCTATCTAGTCCTCCTAATAAATGTAATAACGTAGATTTACCTGATCCTGAAGCACCAACTATTGATACAAATTCTCCTTTATTTATAGATAAATCAATATCTTTTAAAGCTTCCACTTTTGTATCTCCTGTAATATATGTCTTATTTAATTTTTCTACTTTTAATATCTCCATTAAATTTTCCTCACTTTCTTTTATCTTTCTAAATCCATTATACTTTTAGTTTAAGCATTAAACCATAACTACTAACTTACAATAATATTTTTTATCTTACAGTTTTGTAAGTTAAGAAAATATTAGAACTTTTATTCTTGCAATAAATAGAAAAGAATATTAATATATAAGAAGTAATAAATAATTTATAGGGGTGAAAAAATGTTTTTAATAGAATTATTTAAAACTTTAATTCTTGGAATAGTTGAGGGAATTACTGAATGGCTTCCTGTAAGTAGTACAGGTCATATGATTTTAGTTGAAGAATTTATAAAATTAAATTACTCTGATGCATTTAAAGAAATGTTTTTTGTAGTAATACAATTAGGTGCTATTATGGCTGTAGTAATTTTATTTTTCCATAAATTAAATCCTTTTTCTCCTAAAAAGACTAAAAAAGAAAAAATGGATACAATGGCAATATGGTTTAAAGTAGTAGTTGGAGTTCTTCCTGCAGCAGTTCTTGGACTTCTTTTTGATGATTGGTTAAACGAACATTTATATAATTATCAAACTGTAGCTATAATGTTAATATTCTATGGTGTATTATTTATAATAGTTGAAAATATGAATAAAGGAAGAACAGGTAAAATTAGAACATTTAATGACTTAAGTTATTTAACTGCATTTCTAATAGGAATGTTTCAAGTTCTAGCCCTTATTCCAGGTACATCTCGGTCAGGTGCTACTATTATAGGTGCAATTATACTTGGAACGTCTAGATATATTGCTGCTGAATATTCATTCTTTTTATCTATTCCAGTAATGTTTGGAGCAAGTGCATTAAAACTTGTTAAATTTGGCTTTGATTTTTCCATGGAAGAATTTATAATACTTATATTTGGTATGGTTGTAGCATTTATTGTTTCAATTATATCTATTAAGTTCTTACTTTCATATATTAAAAACAATGACTTTAAAGCATTTGGTTGGTATAGAATAGTACTTGGAATTCTTGTAATTGGATATTTTGTATTTTTTGGATAAATAAAATTGTCAACTCACTCTTGAGTTGACAATTTTATTTTATGATACTTTCATTCCTATTTTATTTTTAATATAATTAAAAGTCATGCTTTTGATACTACGTGATGGATACATTTCCTTTAAGTTTCCTTCATACACTATTTCACTTTCTATTTCTAATAAATTTTCAGGTCTTACTAAATTTCTAGATATATTTAAATCCACAATATAACTTTCATTCAATATGTAATATACAAATTCAGAACATAAAAATCTATCATCTGACAAAATTTCTTTGTTTAAAAGCATATATAAGAGTCCTTTATAATTATATTTATATACTTCACTATTATATGTGAATTTATGTAATAATTTTATTGCATCTTCATATTGCTCTTTTGTTACTTCTATTTCCATTACTCTACCTGGTAGTTCTTTATGAAATTTATAAATTCCTTTATCAAATTTTTCATGTTTAAATACTCCAATAAATGGATTATATGCTTTTTTTCTACTAAAGCTATACATGTTGGTTAAATCTTTATCTAATGAAATTGAAGCATGAGTATAATTATCATTTTTAAATAGTTTTATTAATTTTGAAATAGCTGTATGAGGACTTGTAAGGACTACATATAAATAATATTTTTGCATAATTTGTGCTCCTTTAACTTTATTTCTTATATAATTATACACCATAATTTATATGCAATCCATTACAACTTTATATCATTATTATGCTCTTATTACTTCTACATCATATCCATCTGGATCTGTTACAAAATAATATTTTGGCTTACTTCCCGGAAGGCCCATAAGCTCTGTTACTTTATAACCCATATCTTTATGTCTTTCTCTAGAAGCTTCTAAATCAGCTACAGAAACAGCTATATGTGCAAAGCCATTTCCAATTTCATATGGTTTATCTGGATTATAATTATAAGTTAACTCTATCTCATAATTACCTGTTGAGTCCGTTAAAAACACTAATGTAAATTCATATTCAGGAAAATCCTTTCTTCCAGTTTCTTTAAACCCTAAAGCTTCTTTATAAAACTTTAATGACTTATCTAAATCCATAACTCTTAAACAAGTGTGTAACATTTTGTAATCCATTTACTTTTATCCTCCTTTATTTTAATGCCTCTTTAAATTCTTCTAAATTATTTATAGGCATATTACAACTATAGTTTTCACAAATATAAACTGTTGTTTTATTATCTTTAAGCTCTCTTCTACCTTTAACTACTGTAGTAAAAGGTAGATATCTGCTGTTTATTTCTCTAATTATATCATCAAATAAATCATCTTCTTTTTCATAAGCTATTACTATATTTTTACCATTTTTTATATAATCCATATAACTAAGTAAAAAGAATGAATGGGCATGGGGCATATTTTTTATAGTACTACTAAATGACTTTAACATTCGGTTATACTTTTCTTTATAGGACTCGTCTTCTAACATTTTAGATAATTTTATCATATTAAAAGCAGCTACTGAATTGCCTGAAGGTATTGCTCCATCATATATTTCTTTTGGTCTTAATACTAATTCTTCTGCATCATGACCATTTATGAAAAATCCTCCATTTTTATCATCCCAAAATAATCTAAAAGTATCATCCATTAATTTTTTTGCTCTTTCTAAATAAATATCATCAAATGTTGCCTCATAAGTTTCAATCAATCCCCAAGTTAAAAATGAATAATCTTCTAAATATCCTTTATATCTTGATTCGCCATCACGGTATCTTGCAAGTAATCTTCCATTTTCATCAATTAAATTTTCATATATAAATTCTATACTTTCTTTAGCACGATTTATAAATAGAGGTTTATTTAATATTCTACCACCATATGCAAATGCTGCTATCATAAGCCCATTCCAAGAGGTAAGTATTTTGTCATCCTTGTGGGGTTTTATTCTATTTTCCCTTGTATAAAATAGCATATCAGCATATGCATGTACTCGATTTATTAAATCAGGAGATTTTTTCAGAAAATTCAAATCATATTTTATAAGATTTGGTATATTTTTGCCTTCAAAATTTCCTGTGTCTGTTATATCAAAATAATTACAAACTACTTCACCTTCTTCATCTCCTAAAATATCTTTTATCTCATCTTTAGTCCAAACATAAAACTTACCTTCCACACCTTCACTATCTGCATCTTCTGCTGAATAAAATCCACCTTTATTTGAAGTCATATCACGAATTATATAAGTAAATATTTTTTCTGCTACTTCTTTATATAACTCTTTTCCTGTTGCCTGATAACCTTCTAAATAACAGTATGCTAAAAGTGCATTATCATATAACATCTTTTCAAAATGAGGAACTAACCATTTTCCATCTACTGAATATCTGGAAAATCCAAATCCTATGTGGTCAAATATACCACCTTTATACATTCCATCTAATGTTTTTTCTATAATTTCCAATGCTTTTTCATCATTATTTTCTTTATAAAAACGTATCAAAAACATTAAATTATGGGGCATAGGAAACTTAGGAGCACTTCCAAAGCCTCCATATTTAGGATCAAAGTCTTCCTTTCTCTCATTAAATACTTCCTCTAAAACTTCTTTACTCAATTCTTCATTACTTGAACTTTGAATATTATTTAATTTTTCTATTATGTCTTCACTATTTTCTACTATATCATCTCTTTTTTCTTTCCATGCTTTATTTATATTATATAAGATATCCATAAGTCCTACTCTATCTAATATAGAACGTTTTGGAAAATAAGTCCCTGCATAAATTGGCTTTTTATCAGGTGTTAAAAATACATTCATAGGCCAACCACCTTGACCTGTGATTGCCTGCGTGATTGTCATATAAATATTATCTAAATCTGGTCTTTCTTCTCTATCTACTTTTATAGGTATAAAGTAATCATTTAAAAGCTCAGCTACTTCTTCATCTTCAAAACTTTCTCTTTCCATTACATGACACCAATGACATGTAAACTATTAACCGCAATCATGAATACCCAATCGAAAGGAAGATTGGTTTATCTTCTTTTTTAGCTTTTTCAAAAGCCTCTTGTCCCCATGGATACCAATCTACAGGATTGTACGCATGCTGAAGTAAGTATGGACTCTTTTCATTCACTAAACGATTGGGCGTTTCTTTGATTTTAGTCATTGGGCAACACCTCCTCATTGTTTTATTTTTATTTAAAGATATTCTACCTCTAGTGTTATATTATACCCCTCTCTATCGTAATTAATTCTTTTTACAATAGTTTTCAGCAAGTTATTCTGTTGCTTTGGAGTTGTACATTTTCGCCAATTGTTTTTGAAATATTTAATTCTAGAATTTAATTCTTCCTTTGACATTCTCTTAGTTGAAGCTATCTTTTCTTCTAATTCTTGCTTCTTTTGTTTTTTATCTTTTATTATATTGTCTATTATCTTTTTTTCTTCCTTAAGTTCTGTTAGAGTGTATATATCCTCTCTATAGGCTTCTTTCACTTTTTTTAAAGCTACTTCTTGCTTTATAATTTCTTGATTTAGTTCCTCTATTAAAAATTCTATTTCTTCTATTTCTTTTTTATTTATTTTGCTTTCTTCTATTATATGATTATTCAGATTATCGTTAATAATTGAATTATATAAGGCATTATAGAAATCTTCATCCATCTTTTTCCCCACTTGTGGGCACGTTTCTCCTATAGCATTCTTATGAGTACATTTAGTTAGGTTATATTGTTTTCCAGTTTTTGCTTCTACTTTCCCGATGCTATAACGCATACTATACCCACATTTTTTGCAAAACATTAATCCAGTAGTTGGAAATACGCCTTGCTTACTACGACTAGGAATCTTATTATTTCTTTTGCTGATTTCTAAAATTTTATTATGTTCTTCTGGAGTTTTTAAAGTTTCCCAATCTCCAGTTCCAATATGCCATTCACTTCTATCTTTTTTTCTAGTTATTTTTTTTTTGCCATTTATGTCTTTTTTCCATTCATTTTTTCCGTATATCATAACCCCCATATGAAATTCGTGCAGAAGCAAGCGACTTACTGCATTAGAGCTCCAATTTTTATTTTTTGCTGTTTTGTATCCTTGTTTATTTAGATAAAAGGCTATCTTCTCAGTTCCATAATTACCAGTTAAGTACATATTTTTCATAATATTATAGACTTTTTTTCTTTTTTTATCTATTGATATTTCAGATGCTACTTCTTGTTTACCATTAATATTAATTTTCACTTTTTTATTATATATGTAAGGAAATGGTGGGCTTCCATTAGTCCATTTTCCTTGTTCTGCCCCTGCCCTTTTTCCATCCTGAAATCTCTCAATAATTCTTTTTAATTCTGCGTTAGAAAATACACCTTCTATTGCTAGTTGCATATAATCATTTAAATCATTTACGTTAAAATTTTTATTAGAGGTCATTATGAAGGTATCACTATATCTAAATGCATCTATAACCCTTCCAAAATCTTTTAAATCTCCTCTGCTTAGTCTGTCATACTTTGCTACTAGTACACCATCAAATTCACTTTTTGTGACTAAGTCTAACAGTTGAGTTACTATTGGTCTTTCATCTACGCTTTCTCCCGATTTTATTCCTTCTTCAAATATAGAATATTCATAATTATTTTTTTTACATAACTTAACTAAAGTCGTTCTGTGTTTTTTTAATACATCTTCTTCATCGCCCCTACTCTTACGTAAATATATAGCAACTTTTTTAATATCTCTTTCATTTATCATTTTTCAATCTCCTTTGAATCTATTTATAGATTTAAGTTTAGATAAACATTATCTAAATCCTGCTGTGTTATACCTAAATACTTTTTAGTGTTGGAAATGGAAGAGTGGTTTAATGCTTCCATTATTAATGCTATAGATACACCATTTTTATAAGCCCAATAACCCCAAGTTTTTCGCATGGAATGTGTGTTTATTGGTTCTTTTATTCCAATATAATTTGCTGTTTTGCTAATTATACTAGAGGCTTGTTGTCTACTTAAAGGTTTGTTATATCCTTTTTTACTAAAAAATAAATAAGATTGAGCACTAGGATTGTATTCTTTCATATACTCATGCAATGCTTTACTAAGATTCTTTGTGATAGGAAACCTTTTAAGCTTGCCTGTTTTTTGCTCCCTAACTTTTATAAACTCCCTTGGTTTATTATTCTGCCATACATCATTTACGTGAAGACCTAAAATATCACTTATTCGCAGGGCTGAATTAATTCCAAGCACAAACATAAGATAATCTCTTTTACTTTTGCTTTTTAAATATATCTTCATAATTTCTATTTGTTTTTTATCTCTAATAGGACTAACAAAATTCATTTCAACAACTCCTATCGTGAATTTGTTAATATTACATATCATGCTTATATTATATATTATGTAATATTGAAATTTAAATAAAAAAATATTTTTGTGCCTTTTGTGTATTTTAAAGGATTATATACTTTACACAATATTATTGTGTAAAGTTCATTTTAAATAAGCTTATTAAAAATAATATTATTTTCTTTTGGAATGTAAGTAAATCTATTCTTTTAAAATAATATTATTTTAAATTAAATAAATTCTTCAACTATAATTTCCCAAGTTTTTCAAACACCTTTTTATTTCTTTTTAATATTTTTCTAGCTATTTTTTCAACTTCATTTTTATCTTCTTTTCTTTTCATTGTAAAATTTTCAATTAAAATTATTATAAATATAATTAAATTAAACTTTAGTATTAAAATAATATTTTTATTAATTTTACATTTTCTCACTTTATAAATCACCCTAAATTTGTCGTAATATCCCTTTAATTAGCTTGATTTACACATCCTTATAGTATATATTCTTCATTTCTTACATGGTTTTTGTCGTTGTTTAGAAGTTTCATACGTTTAAGGATTCACCCTAAATTTGTCGTCATGTCCCTTTAATTAGCTTGATTTACACATCCTTGTAGTATATATTCTTCATTTCTTACATGGTTTTTGTCGTTGTTTAGAAGTTTCATACGTTTAAGAGTTCACCCTATTTTGTCGTCATTAATAAAAGATGTACACTAATCCTGTCCTTCTTTGAAATCTACTATAAATGTAGGAATGAACATTGCCAATAATGGAGTAGCACTTTTTGTTATGTATATAGCAGTTGTAACGGCTATACCTGTAAATATCCAGGCGATTGCAGAAACTGCATTTCTTTTCATTTACTTCACCTCCTTATAACTAATCATATCTTTTATTTTCATTCAAAAGTTGACCCTATTTTTATCGTTATATAACTTAAAATATTCAAAATTAAATTATTACAAGAAAAAATCCTCTAAAGGAAGATTTTTAATAAAATCATCCACATCTTCTTCGCTTTCTATATCTCCTACAAATATAGTATACAATCCATAAGATTGAAATAAATTATTTAATAATAAGATTGAATTTTGACAATTATTATAGAAACTTTTTTGAGTTGATTTATATAGTTTTTCATCAGCGAAAATATGAAATATTTCAAATTTAATTCTTTTGTAATCTCTTATATTTTTTATTACATTGTTTAGTATTAAAGCACCCCCTATAAAATCCAACTCATTTTGTAGCGTTAATAAACTCAAACTCATTTTGTTATTTATATTATTATACATAGTTCTTATCCCCTTTTTTATTTTTTATAATTATAATATTGAATATAAATATGTTTATTTTAATCTATAACTCTAATAAGCTTTTTTCATATTCTTTAGCTATATTTGGGTTTTTAAATAATACACCTTTTTCCTTATTATATTCTTTTATTTCTTCATATTTAAAATGTTGAAATCTTTTAAGTTTACAATGACTACTATATTCATTATCTATAACATAGTACATAGTTCTAACTTTTGCTCCTGCTATTATCACTTCTTTAAATAGACTTTCATCTATATTATCATCTATATCTATTATAATATTATTTTTTGTTAGATAATATTGCTCATCTTTATATCCATCAGTACTTAAAAATATTTTAAATTGCTTACAATAAGATTTAGATTTAACATCTTTCATATCTGTTAATTGTAAAACTTTTAGCTTTCTCATTTAAAATCTCCTTTTAACTTTAGTTTTAAAATCCTTGATTTATAAACTATATTTTTTTAAAATATTATGAAAGCTTTTTCTCACTTAAAGGTATAGAATCTTCAATTTCTTGCCATACTTCAGTCATGGAAGTTTTCTTAAATTTAGTTAATATAGTTTTTAAACAAGGTAAATCTTCTTGTGAGTTTATCTGTTTCACTGTAACTTTTTTATTCTTTTTTAAATATAAATCTATTAACTTAATTTTAATATCTTCCTTTGTATAAGTTGTTTTATTCGTAATTATAGGAGGAAATCCCGCCTCTTCTTTTAACTTGCTCATACTTCCAAATCTAATTAAAAATATGCTTGGGTCATATATTTTATTAGATTTTAATAAATCATTATAAGATGCTGGTTTTCCAATTTTATTGCTATATTCTATATACATTTTTAATAATTGCTCTTTGCTTTCTTTAATTTTTGTTGGAGTTTTGTGATTTTCAAAATCATCTTTTATTTTTTTTGCTGCATTAGCATATGAGCCAAAATATTTAGCTAAAACTTTAGGAGTGTAACCTAATTTAATAAATTCACTTTGAGAAGGCATATATCCTAATGACTCATAAATTTCATTTAGCTTATCTAAATACTGCTTCTTATCTCTTCTTACGTAATTAAGTTCTTCATCTGAAATCCCTGACATAATTAATATCTCATTATATGTCTTATTAAATTTCTTTTGAAGATTTTGTAAGCAAGGTATTCTTTTATCCCTTTTTTTAAAAAAATCCCAACATCCTTTAGGTTTTATTCTTTTATATTCTTCTTTAATTAACTCCAATAATTCTTTATCACTCATTATTATACCTCCTAATAAATCTTTAATTTTAAAAATTCATATTATTATAATACTATATTAATTAAGTAGTATAAATAAAAAATCAGTTCTACCCCTAAAATTTATTTACTATAAAATATTAACTTAATGTTTGTGAGTATATATAATTAAATAACAATATATTCAAATATTTATAAATCAATTTGTGACAACTAAATTGATTTATTGCTTATAGTCAACAAAAAAAGAGACTTTATTCTTATATATATAAGAATAAAGTCTCTTTTTTTATAAAATATATTGATATATTAAAAAACTTAACTATATTTTTTTCCAATTGAATTTTCTCCCCAACTGTTTATTTTTCATAAATTTTATAAGTATAAATAATAATTAAATATATAATTAAATATATAATTAAAAATATATTTATTACTTATTTTAATATTATATTATATATCAATCTCAGTCAATGTTTGTATTATAATTTTTTTTATTTAGTTAAATACTAGTATATATAAGTTATATTTAAGGCTTATTGATTTTGTAATTTCTTATCATTCCATTTATCTTTAGACATTACTTTCCCTTCTGGAACTTGTTCTAGACATTCGCCTTTACTTTGGTAAAAATCAATACATTTGTTTTCCATTGATGTTAACCTTTGAATATCTTTATAATAATTATCGAATTCTAATTTAACTTTTTCTAATATTTTTATTATTATTTTATCTCCATTATTCATAGCCTTTACTAGACTTTTATTTGAATGAATCCCTTTTTTTAATTTAGTAATATGACCATTAGAACTAAACATCCTTAAATAAATATTATCAGACCAACCTACATATATACATTTTTTATTTTCATCTTTATCTAGCTGGGACTTTACAAAAATACCATAGACCCCTCTTAAAGAATTGTTAGACACTATAATTATATCATCAATTTCAAGATTTTTCGTATCATTTGCCCATTTTAAACTTTCATTTCTATTTATATTTTTATTCATCCTATTTTCCTCACAAATTCAAATATATTTTTAAAAATTAATATTAATACATACTTTCACAGATGTTATTTCCTCCTGATAGATTACATACTCCCATTTCTTTTCTTCTGCATATTCTACTAATTTAAGTCGATGCTTAGATAATATATCTTTCTCTTTATTTTTATCTCCTCTTGATTTTCTCAGATATATTGCAACTTTTTTTATATCATTTTCTCTCATCATGCCTACCTTCCTCACTCTAATGTTATTAATTTTTCAGCCCTTATACATATCCTGACACGGATACTATCTCTCTTTTCTTATATACTGATTTTCACTGTTAGTATTTTATTTTTTGAAATTAAACCATTATGCAAACACTCTTATTTATCCAACAACTCCTTATATAATAAAATATATAAGTTTTATCCATTATCTATAAATATATCATTTTTTTAAATATTGAATATATCACTAACATTATTATTACACTGGCTACTACTGAACATTATAGAAAAGGATAAAAGAGCACTGTGCTCTTTTATCCTTTTCAAATTAAAAATATCTACTAATGATTAAATCCTTAATAAAAGTATCTACTTCTTTTTTATTTTTTATATCACCTTCAAACAACAAGTCACTTTTATATACAATACACAACTGATTTAACAATTCAATACCATTTATAGCATTTTTGTAAAAACTTTCCACAATATTAGCATATACTTTCATATTTGGACTACCGAAGGATTGCCATGCATTTAATGTTTGATAATCATTTATATTTTGAAGTATATTTGTCACCACCACTTGACTTTCAAAGGAACTTAATTTATTTTCTAGTCTTAGTAATTTCTCCATCATTTTTTTACATATCCCCTCTCATCTTTATATAACCCAATAAAGGTCTCCTTTTTTTATTATTCTATAAATTATATACACCTTTATACTTTTAACAACTAAAATTTGAGTTTTCTTAAAAAATTAATAAAAATAATATTATTTTAAAAGATTCTTAAGTTAGTGCTACATTACATATTTCATATTTATTATAAATTTTTCTTTTTCTTTATTATGTAGTACTATATAATGGTAGGATTAATTTAGTGAAAGGAAGTAGATAAAGTGAATATAAAAAAGAATTTACTCTATGATGAGACAAGTCCTATTTCTATAGAATCTTATGCAAAGAAACTAATTGGAAAAACATTTGAGGATGTTATTGGAGAAGCAAAAAAAAGCAAAATTAAAAATAAGGGAAGACTAGGTCAACTATTAGAAAAATATTATTTTTTATATGAGCTGAATAGTGATAAAAATCCTGATTTTAAAGAGGCCGGTGTAGAACTCAAAGTAACAGGTTATGTGATAAATAAATCTAATAAAAAAAGAGCTAAAGAACGATTAGTATTAAACATTATAAATTTTAATGAAATATATCTAGAAACCTTCGATACTAGTTCTTTTCTCCAGAAGAACTCCTTACTTTTGTTGGTTTTTTATCACTATAAAAAAGGTGTACAAAGGCTAGATTTCACTATTGATTATGTACAATTGTTCCAGTTCCCAGAAAAAGACCTGAAAATTATTAGAGATGACTGGAATACTATAGTGAATAAAATTAGAAATGGTAAGGCCCATGAGTTGTCTGAAGGAGATACTAATTATCTTGGAGCATGTACAAAGGGTGCTAGCAGTAAGTCAGTAAGAGAACAGCCTTTTAATAATATCATGGCAAAACAAAGAGCATTTTCCTTAAAACAAGGATATCTTACTCAAATCCTTAATGATTATATAATAAAAGGTAAAAAAACTTATGATGACTCTGTAATCAAAGATATCCGTGTATTAGATAATATTACATTTGAACAGTTTGTAATAGATAAAATAAATTATCATAGAGGTAAGTCAATAGCAAATTTAGCTAATGAATTCGATGTAAATACTAACCCTACTAGTAAAAGTTATGTGGCTGATATAACTAAATCTATCTTAGGAGTAGAAGGAAAATACATTGAAGAATTTGAAAAGGCTAATATAAAAATTAAAACTATTAGAATAAATCAAAAAGGTACCATTAAAGAGCATATGTCCTTTCCTACATTTAAATTTACAGAAATAATTAATGAAGACTGGGAGTCATCAACTTTACGAGAAATGTTTTTAAATACTAGATTTCTCTTTGTTATATATAGATTTGATAAATTTAATGATTTACGATTAGAAAAATGTATGTTTTGGAATGTACCTCACAATGATTTGGAGTATGAAATTAAAGAAGTATGGAAAAAAACTATTAGTATAATCAAAGAAGGAATCAGAACTAAAAAAGTTGGAAAACGAACTACTAATAACCTGCCTTCCGCTTCTTCAAGTTCTATTCTACATGTTAGACCTCATGCTAGAAATAAAAAAGATACATACCCTTTGCCCAATGGGGGTGAGTATACAAAACAATGTTTTTGGTTAAATAATTCATATATATTAAGGCAAATTCTTAATGATGAAAGCGAGGAAATCAATTGAGCAATTTTAAGAATGATTTAAATTCCGAAAATGAACTTGCTAAATTTCTTGATGTAAACTTTTACCCCCAACTTATTAAAAAAAATTATATTCTAAATTTTGAGAGAATTTATGATAAATCATTGCAACGGAAAGGTGTAGATGTTATTTTACATACAAAAGACAATAAAACCATAACTATAGATGAAAAAAGTAGCCTTCACTATCTAAATAAACATCTCCCCACCTTTGCTTTTGAACTATCCTACTTAGATAAATATAAAAACACCCATGATGGATGGCTTCTGGATAATAGTAAAATAACTGATTTTTATGCTTTAATATGGCCTAATATAATAGATAAGAAATATAATAAATTAATTAAAGAATATGGAGAAAATCAAAAACTATGGCAAGGAGTTATAAAATCAAAAGACTTTTGTAATATGGAAATTTGGTTCATCAAGAAATCTGAATTATTAAGTGTTTTAAAAGATGAATATAACTTGTCTAAATCAGAATTACATAACATTTGTACTATTATACGCAAAGACCCTACTAATAAAATATATAATGAAACTAAGAAATTTAAATTCTACATCTCTACTTCTTACACTGAAAAACCTATAAACATAATAATTTGGAAAAAGTTTTTAGAATATCACTCGCTTGCAAGAAAGTTTAAATTAGAAAAATTATAAATAAACAGGAGGTATTTATGAAATACTTAAAACACTCACATCGCTATGGACTATCCTTAATGAAAAATGAAGATGAATTTATACATCTTTGGGAAGATATCACTACAGCATTAGATACAATAAGTGAAGAAGATATTATTAACTACTATAATCAGCATTGTGCCAATTCCATGAGCATTTCTAAAGCAATAAATAACCTTATAAAAGAACGCCTTTTGCAACGGGGATGGAATAAAGAAAGTCCAATTTTTCAAGCAACTAAGTACAGGAACAAAAGATGGCGTTTAGATTTTGCCAAAGATAAAATTTCTATCGAAGTAGCATTTAATCATGGAGAAGCCATTGCATGGAATTTGTTAAAGCCCGTTATGGCAAGCGAATTAAACCATATAGAAAAAGCAATTCAAACAAAGGTTGGTGTACTTATTACCGCAACAAAAGATATGAAAAAACAAGGTGCTTTTGATGGTGCCTGTGGAGAATATGAAAAAGTCTTAAGATATTTAACCCCAATGAATGATATTTTAACAGTTCCTATGGTAATTATAGGTTTAAAAGCACCACAGACTTTTCGAGTAAAGAAACATAAAATAAATGGTAAAAACATTGGAGTAATTGAAAGGTTTACAGATTTGAAGCTATGATGAATATCTTAACAATATGTGAATACCGATATCAAATTTAGTTTCTATCCCTCATCAAACCAGAATTATTATAATATAAAGCATGATAAGTTACTTGATGATAAACTAAATATTTATATTTGACTAATACATATTTTGAATAATGCTATTATTAGAGAGTAATCAGACTTTAAATTTAATGAAAAATAAAGAACCATATGGTTCTTTATTTTTCATTTGCAAAAATTGTATTTAACTCTTCGCCCATCTTCGATACTAGTCCTACAACAAGGGCATTTCCCATACAAAAATATCTAAACTTTTGTGACATTCCAGTATTAGTCCAATTATCCGGAAACCCATTTAGCCTTTCTGCTTCTGTAGGAGTAATTTTTCTCAGCTTATTTGTTTCTGGGTCTTGTATAATGTGTGTACTCCTATTTTTAGAAGATTCACTCGTTAGCATTGTTCTAGAAGGTCTGTCAATTGGGTCTGGGAATGCTATAGTTCCTTCAGAGAAAATATATTTATGTCCTTCTTTACTAACTCTCTCAATTCTTTTGGAGCCCTTCATATAATTCCACTCATCTAGTGCCCCATTTAAGTAAAATTTATTATCTACCTTTCTCTCAAGCACATCTCCTAGAGTGGTATACCGGCCATTGTATTTAGGTTTAGTTTTTTCAGTATATATTTTTCCATTACTCATAACACCGGAATTCATAAATTTACAACTAAAGTTATCAGATATATCAACTAAATCATTATAATCAAAATCAATATTTTTGATATCCTTATTTGAAGAATCACTATCTTCTATTGGAAATTGTGATTGAAAAAATCCCACATTATGCATCCAGTGTTTAAGTTTATCATCTTCAATATTCTTTGCATATTCAGTATCATTTCTAAAAGCAAAGATAAATACTCTTCTTCTTTTTTGTGGAAATCCATATTCGGCAGCATTAATAACTCTCCATTCCACGGAATAACCTAATAAATTAAAACAACCAAGCATAACACCAAAGTCTCTACCTCTTTGCTTTGATGGGGATTTAAGTAATCTATCCACATTTTCTAAAAGTACAAATGGAGGTTTTTTTTCTTTTAATACTTCATTAATTTCCCACCACAATACTCCTTTCTTCCCTTGAATGCCTTTTGCACCTGTACGGGCTACACTATAATCCTGACATGGAAAACCACCTACTAATAGATTGTGCTCAGGAATATCTTTTTTATCGATTTGAGCAATATCCATATTAACATGATTTTTATTATTTCCAAAGTGTTTAATATAACATTCAAACGCATGCTGAGATTTTCTACTCGGTTCATATTGATTTGCCCAAACAAAATTCCAATCTTGAGAAGAAGCATTTAGTCCTATTCTAAATCCTCCTACACCTGCAAACAGTTCACAAACAGTTTTCTTCATCTTATTTTTCACCACTTTCAATCTTTCTCTTTTTTAATTCACACTCTATAATTTCTACTGTTTTTTCGGAGAAATTCTTTCCATTACCGTATAACATAATATCTTTTTTTATATTGTCCGTTATGTATATTTTTGCACCTTTTTTTCTTTCATTTTCACTCAAAGGAGCTCTTCCTGCTCCTTTTCTAACTCCACCCCAATTATGCTTAGACAAATATATCACCTTCAATTATAATTATATATAACTCATTATAACAATTCTATCTTGAATTTTCAACCCTCTTTTTCAAGTTTTATGTAATTAAATAAAAAAAAGAAATGTAATTACATTTCTTTCTATATTAAATCATCTACATATTTATTTTTAGGATTATATTTATATCTTTTATTCACTCTATTATTATAATCCTTCATTATTCCATTTTTTTTATATCTAATAAATCTTTTTAAAGCCTTTATATCTTCTGGTGTATAGTAGATAGTGCCTTGTTTATCTAGATGGTTTATTCCTTTAGGAATTAACCTTTTCTTTTCTCTCCTCTACCTTCTAATTCAGTCGAATATCTATAATAATTGTAAATAGTTTGTTTAGATTTTTGAACCATTCTGGAGACTTCTCTTAAGGTATAATATTGCATTCCATCTATTATTTTTATAAAATCACCTCCTATTCTATATAAGTTTACTTTTCTTTAAAGGAATGAAAACTGATATGCATCTTTTAGTATATTCTTAATTCTAAATCCCCATAATATCAATGCTTTAATAACTTTATATCTAAATTTGTTTGACATCTAAGTAGACATTAAGTAATAAATTTTGTTATATAACTACTATTATAACAATCTATACTGTCTTTATCTTACTTTAATAAATGCTTGGGGATATAATCAACTAATTCATTTTTTCTCTTTTCTTCTCTTATAATACTATTAATTAAATCCGTCCGACTTTGGTTGCTACATGCACTTCTAATGCTTAAATAGTTAAATAAATCCTTCTCTAAAAATAGAGTGGTTTTTATTCTTTCTAATGAATTATTTTTCTTATCTTTTTGATTTAGAGAAGTATTTTTACAACTTCCTCCAAAGTATTTTCTCTTTTCCTTACCTCTTTCTTGAGACATTTTAAACTGCTCTGTATATATCCATTTTTCTTTTTTCATATCGTAAAAATAGACTTTATGAAATTCATTACATTCTAGACAATAAATATATAATGAATTATCTGATGCATCAAACTTAAAGTTCTTACTCTTCTTACCTCTTTTCTGTAAACTTATAATTATCTCTTCTGGTAGATTTATTTTCTTTTCTCCAATCATTATTTCCATAATTCCATATTGTAGGTACATTAGTATTTTCTCCTTTGGTGTGATAGTTGTATTTTTTATTTATATGATTATATGCAAAGTCATATTTTCTACAACTAAAACATTAATCAAAATATAATTTTTTCCAAGGTATCAAACACATTATCTATTGACCTTTTAATTTAAGAATTATAATATTATTTTACAAGAAGGAATAGTAGTAAATAATATGAAAAGGGAGTGTTCTAAATGGCTGGACATTCATAATAAAAAAATTGAAAACCTGTGTTCAGGAAAGGGTATTAAAATTGAGTGAAAAAATCAATTATATTATAATCAAAAGAAATGAACCTTCTAAAGAAGCTATTGAAAATTTAAATAACACCTTTTGTGACATTCTACAGAAACATTTAGAAGAAAGTTATAAAACTGAACAAGAATTAATCTCTGCTTAATATTTATATTTAAAAACCCCCAAGATAGGGGGCTTAGTACATAAATATAAAAATTCTCTTTTCATAATTTAACTATACTTTCTATTTTTATTGAGTTAAGGCATTTACAATACATTTTGCTATTCTTTCCACGACTGGCACTACGACACTATTCCCCACTTGCTTATAAAGATGATAATTTGCTATATCAGGCAGTTTATAATTCTCCGGGAATCCCTGAAATGAAAAACACTCTCTTGGTGTTAATTTTCTAATACCATATTTATCTATTAACAAAGGAACATTATGACCTCCGGTACCCATACTAGCTACTAATGTAGGGCATAAATTGCTTTTGTTTTCCCTTACATAACTTCGTCTAAATTGATATATTGTATCTTTTCTTTTAATTCTTTCTTTTAATATAGGATAGTATTTACTATTTTCATAATAGTACTTCTTCTCTTTTATTTCATCTGGTTTAGTTATATCAGATATTGTTCTTGTTAATTTAATAGGCTCTGGAAAACAAAACTTATCATAATTTTCTTTATTCTTAAAACCTACAACAAATATTCTTTCTCTATTCTGTGGGATATTCCCATAGTCCTTTGCATTTAAAACTTGATATTTCAAATAATACCCTGCCTCTTCTAATGAATTTTTTATTATCATAAATGTTTCCCCATTATCATGGAATAATAAATTCTTAACATTTTCTATGAAAAAAACTTTTGGTTGTTTTTCTTTTATTATTCGTAAAGCTTCAAAAAATAAATGCCCCGTTTTTACATCATTAAATCCTTTTCGGTATCCTGCAATACTAAAAGAGGTGCATGGAAATCCAAATAAAATAATGTCTGCATATGGTATTTCATCTGTTCTAATGTCTTCAATGTTTTTTTCAATTAAAATGTTTTTAAAATTCTCCCTATAAGTAATACAAGCATTCTTATCAGAGTCATTTGCCCATATAACATTAACTCCTGCACTTTTAAAACCTAGGTCTATTCCCCCTACTCCACAAAACAATGAAATCGCTGTGTATTTTTCCCTCATCTTCTATCTCCTCTCGCAATATGATTTTTGATTTTTCATATCATAGATGAAATAAAAAAAAATATAACGATTCACTGAGAGAACACACTTCACTTTTTGTTCTATTATTAGTAAGTTCTTAAGGGTTGTAGTTATTTAAAATAAAAAAGTAAGCATTATTTTTCAATGCTTAATAAATTGTAAATATTTAATTATAAATAGAACCAATACTTTGCCTCCTTATTTATCCCATATATTATTTTGCACCAATAATTATCTTCACTATTACTTATCTAAAAATATCAATTATGTAAAATTAGTACTTTTTATATTTGTTTTATCCCCAACTCATTTAACTTTTCCACCTGTCAAGTTTTTAAAGACTTTGATGCAATACATATGAAGTCTTTTGCTCTGTTCAATGCTACATGATAGAATATACTCCTTTCTTATTCATTGTGAATATCTTTAGAATTTCTTTTACTTCTATTTCATATCTACTATCTTTCGCATATTGTTCTGCTATAAATATTCGGATTAGCCATTTGTTACACTTGAAATATAAATTATAATAAGCTTAATTAGAAAGTAAGTATTATAATTTTAGTTAATAATTTTTCTATTTACTCATCTTCGTCATTATTATCTAGATTATTAAGAGTAGTAACTTGAGATTGTAGTAAATTACTTAACTCTTTTTGTGGAATATTAAATTTTATCTCCCTCATTGGCATTTTGCTCATTTCCTTTGTCATTTTAGAAATTTGTCTTACTATAGGAGCCATTTCTATAGAAAATTTATTAGAGTATAATCTCATAGCCTCTGCAAATACAACTATACTGTCACTTATATTACTTTCACTAAATGTTCTCGTTTCAATATCAGAAATAGCTTTACCAATTTGCTTTATCAATTTATTGAGTAATGTATTAAATTTCTCATAATTATCCTTATGAAAATTCTTACTATGAGCGACATAGTTCCTATAATCCCTAACCTCTTGAAGTTTATTTTGTAAATTATCTATTTCTATTTTACATTCAAAAAATCTATCCCATGTATTTTTAGCCCGACATTTTTCTAATATCTTTAATACTTCATCTTTTGACTTCTCATTTATTTGTTTTTGTGATAGCTCATTTTCTAATAATTAATTAGCATCCAACTCTCTATATGGTATAAACAAATAAGTTTCAAGCTGATACATAGTCATTTCATGTAGAGCTTTTTCAATTAGTTCACTTTCACTCATTCCTTTTGTTTGTTTTTTATTTCTGATTTCAAATCATCATTTACAGTTTTAGTATACCAATTAACTCCAAAAGACTTGGTTAATATAATCAAAATAAACTCTCTTATTTTTCTTTCAAATAAATTTATTTTAGGATATATTTTATTACAATAATACATAGATACACCATCAAATGATGTAATAATATTATAATCTTTTCTGTGAGCACCTTTAATTAATATCCTATTAGCTTCATCTAACCTTTTTGCACATTGATTGAGTGTTCCCTCAGTTCTAAAACTTAAGTAAATTATATTCTTTCACATTTTGTTAGTTGTTTTATACTTTATTAAATAGTATACCTTATCTGTTTTTACATCAAATGAGGATTCAGAAACATTATCAAACAAATGAGTTAACATTTTCGTTAATGATTGGCTTGTACCATCATTCTTTTTACTTTCATTACCTTTTCTTAGAAAAATATATTTCATTTCCATGTGTTTCATAATCTAACCTCTCTCATATAGAATGTTAAATTCTCTTTCTATTTCATATAAAAAGAATTTATGAAACTTAGGAATACATCTAATAAACTTATGGAATGTATTTTTATCGTTAATAAAAAACACACCTATTTCTGATTCATTATTTCCTCTATTACTTACTTTACCCTTAACTAATGATTTCCCTTCCTTCGATTCCAGAACTTCTAAAGTAATTTCGAAACACCTTCTCAACCTTTCTAATCTCTTTTTCTTATATTCAAGAATGTCTGATTTATTAAGTTCATTAAAGTAATCAGTACATTTACTTTCATCGAGATAAAGATATTGTTTTAAAGATAAATAATAACCTTCTTTCCTACAATCTAAGCGATAGAACATTTTATCTGGAAGTTCTTTAAAGTTATACTCTTGTAAGAAATTAAAGTGAGTCCAAGGTCGACCTTTACTTGAACCATGGGATAGTGAACCCTTTATGTTATTGAATATAAGCTTCATAAACATCCATTGCCCTTCATAAGTTTTAAGTAATTCATTTCTTTGTGATATATTATCTTTTTGTATAATATTTGATAATTTTTCTTCATTGAAAGCCAGTTTTTCTATATGTTTATAATAGTCAAGAAAGATATCATTATCTATATTGTCACTATATTTACTCATTAAATTAAGCATCATTTTTCTTGAAAATATCTTGTAATTAGTGTTCTTAGTTTTTTCTATTTCATAGTCATAAATATAACCAGTTTTATAATATACACCAATTGGATTGCAATACTTATACTTATCTTTGTTCTCATCAACAATATTACCTAAATATGTTTCAAGTTGTTTACTATGCATTGATGTATTAGTCTTATCTTCAATAATTATAGGTAGTATTTTACCTGAACTAAAGTATAAATTAATTAATATATCTATATTCTTATATTGTTTAGCTAAGTTTACTTTATCTACTTTTTGTTCATCGAATTCTGTAGTATGTAATTCTAATATTTTTTTAATGAAATCTAATGCAAATTTCTTCATTTCACAATCATCGTAATTTATCCAATCAATTATCCAGCATATAATAGCATCTTGGGAAAGCTCACTTGTTGCATAAGTAAAGAGATTGGGCTTCATAAAATTCCTCCTATTAAATAATTATAATATGTTCTAGACTTCTGCTATGAACTAGATAAATTGCATTATAATACTAATAATAAGTAGAACTAATAGAGCAATCGATATTATTTCATTAGTTTTTAGTTTTTTATTTACTTCTTGCTGATAACTCTTATTCTCTTCTCTTATACCATTTATTATATTTATAACTTTATCAGTTTTATTTCTTATTTCTACCTTTGTGTCCGAACTGCTTCTTTCTACCTTGGAATTTAAAATACTTTCAAATTCTAAATACAACTTTTTATTCTCACTTTTCACCTCTTGCAAGTGGCTCAGCAAGTCACTTTCCATTCCCTTATATAAATTACTTAATTCTTTATTAAATTCAATATTATTATCGTTAATTTCCTTTATACTAGCTTTTATATTTGATAGGTATTGATTGTTTTTATCAATAGATGAGTTTATATCTTTATTTAAATCTTTTATAGTATTGATTAATTTTCTATATGATTCATTTTTAATTGCTATATCATTATTTAATTTGTCTAATTTTCTAATAATATCTGATATCTTCTTGATATTAGTAACTTCTTCTTCTAAGCTCTCAATATTTTTATTTAGTTTACTTACATCTACCATTATAAAGCTCCCCCTATTTTTTGTATTCTTTCTTTAGAATTCTTAATCACCTTAAGTAAACTGAAGTTATCCTCCAATGACTCATATATATCTATAATATTGTTAGGGTAATATTCGCATAGTAACTCACTTAAATCTTCTTTATTTTCCTTCTTTGCAATTTTTCCAATCTTTAATGTTCTTTTTAAAATCTTTTGTTTTTCATCTTTTTTATACTTATCTATTTGCCCTAACGCTGATTCTAGCCTATATTTTCCATCTTGATTATCAAATTCATCTAACAAGAATCTTACTATACCACTAATATAGTTTAATCCTGTATTATATCTATAACTTTCAAGCAGTCGACTTAAACTTCCTTGAATTTCTTGAAGTTTATTTTTTTCTAGTATCACTTTGTTCTCCTCTAGCTCTTCTTCTATGTTTTCACCATTCTCATAAAAGATTCTAAACCAACTCTCTATATCAGTAGGATTTTGAGCTATATGGTCTAATAAATATGACTTTTCTGAAAATCTAAAAAACTTTTCTATACCCTCTTTAAAAGTACTTGGGTCACTGTATCCATCACAAAGTTCTAGAATATTTTTAATTGATTGCCTTCTGTTATATACAATATTATCATATCCCCATTCTAACAAAATCAAGATAGCCTTTTCATATTCCTTTAGAGATTTATCTCTTAATATCTTAATGTATTTACTATATTTAATATCCTGTTCATTTGTAATGTCTAGATTAAACTCTTTATCATATCTCTTTATGTATTTTAAGAGTGAATCCATTATAGTTTTCTTAGTATATTTATTAAGTTTTATTTTTATTATTTGACTACCTTTATTCCAGTTTTCTATAGTCCAGTCCTCAATTATTCCTAATAAGCTTAGTTTATATATAGCTTTTTGTATTTCCGAGAAACTGTACTCTAGCTTCTTACATTCAATTAATTGTGTAGTTCCTTTCTTAGCAAAACTATCATATATTTTCTTCATAACTTTAAACTCATATGCTATTCCTTTATTACTATTTAACCAAAAGAAAAAGTTTCGTAAGATATCTCGACTATTTTTAAAGCCATATTTTTCTTGAATTTTAGAAATTTCTTCAATGCTAGTATCAGGATTAAAGAGTATTTCAAATTCATCTGGAGTTAATTTCTCTCTTGAGTATAGGATATAACAGTTAGCTTCCTTCTTATCCCTTCCGGCCCTTCCAGCTTCCTGATACAAAGATTCTAATGAGCCTGGTATACCAAAATGTATAGTATATCTTATATTACTTTTATCAATTCCCATTCCAAATGCTTTAGTAGCAACTAACAAAGGATACTTATTTTCTTGAAAATCATTTTGGACCTTAAGCTTATACTCATCAAATTTATCCTGGGGCATTACTGAAATTTTTACTCTTCTTCCATTCGTAGAGACAGTTTTTTTAGGAATTTCTCCAGAATACCATTCTGCATTTATATTAAACTCTCCTGAAATTCTAAGAGATAAATCATAACATCCCATACTCCCATTCTTTAGCATAGTAAATATTAACCCTGATTTACTATTTTCATTATCTAAAGTAAATATATTATCTTTTTCATCTAATCTCTTTAATAATTGAATTAATTCTTTTTCCTTATCATCTAATGATTCACTATCGTCCTTAATTACATGAAAATTTAATTCTGGTCTCGTGAATGAAGTAAGAGTTTTAATATTATCTGCTGATAAATTAAATTCCACCTTTAAATCTTCCAATACAAAACTTGATGCAGTCGCTGTTAATCCGAGTAGTGTTGATGATGGGCAATACTTTCTTATTGTTTTAATTAAATTTAAGTAAGATGTTCTAAAATCATGTCCCCATTCGGAAAGACAATGCACCTCATCAATTACTGCATATGCTATAGTTTTTTCTTTATTTAACTTTTCAAGATATTTCCGAAATTTAGGAGTTTGAAATCGTTCTGGAGACATCCATATGAAAAAGTACTTTCCATTTGCAAAATTCTTACTAACTTGATTTTTCTCTGAAGCATCTTGGTCACTCGATATGTAATCATTATAAGTTATATACTTTTTAAAAGTATTATATTTTTGGTCATACATCAGACTCTTAATAGGGCATACGACAAAACTTATACAAGGCTGTAATAAAGCTGTAAACTGATATGTTAAGGATTTACCCCCTCCTGTAGGTAAAATACCTATCGTATCATTTAATGCTAAAGTATTAACTATAATAGGAATTTGACCATCGTTGAAATCATCAAAGCCAAAAATGTTTTTTAATAAAAACTTTAAGACAGGAATATCACTCTCTTCTCCATCATATATAATCTTATATTTTATTGGGTCAGAGATACTAACTTCAAAATAATTCTTTTTATCGTTATAATCACTCCTAACAAATATAACATTTTCATAATCTATATTCTCATCAGTCCACCTCCGTAAAAGACTAAAGTCAATGTTAATAACATTATTTTCAAAGATATAATCTTTAGCATCTTTACAGTAGGTAATTTGTATGTTTGGTTTGTAATAAGGTAATTTATTTAACTTACAAAGATTTTTAATCCATATGAATAAATCTTCAATAGCTAGTTCTGCAAAATGTTCAACATCCCTAGCTAGGATATTTAATCTCCAATCATTATCATCTAATTTAATCCTCTTTTTTTGTAATAATGATATCACAAGTACTTGAAACCTTATTATTGCTGAAGATTTCATTAATTTTTCATTATAATCATTTATAAAATAAGGAGGATGTTCATAATGACTTTTATAAAAGTTTAAAATCGAACTATATTGTTTTAACCTAGCTTCTATCAATTTTATTTTTTTCATAAATTGTTCATTTTTAAAAGAAGCTTCATTTATTTCACTTGTAGTTAATCTAACTGTATCAATCATGTGTTTTTGTAAAAACATAGCTCTTTCTTTATCATTTATTCTAGTTACATCTTCGATTTTATGCCTTTGACCATCTATCTCTATAACAAGTTTTGCTTGAGGCAGATAAAAGTCTACCTGTTGACCATGAAAATACTCACCACTATCTTCTACTATATCTTCAAATGCTACTTCCGGTAGCATCAATTGTTGAATAAACTGATACTCTGGTAAATATTTAGGTATCATATCTTCAAAAAACTCTTTTGCTGGATAGTATTGTTCCTCTGCGTCTCCCTTAATAGTCCTACTCCACTGTGGTATGTTTCTATCAATAAAGCCCATCTTTTTGTTAAAGTTCTTTTCCATATGTATACTTCCGATGCTTTTTTGTAAAAATTCGGACATAGTGGTAGGATATCCTCTTTGTATTATGTTTTTAAGAACACATAGCATGGGATAATATTTATCTCTAACTCTATTTTCACCTTTAATATTTTGTATTACAAAATTAGGATTTGTGTTTGCATAGTTAGCTGTATATTTCTCCATTTTGTTACTCCTTTGATTTTAATTATTAAAATACTAATCATCTAATACATTATTTAATTCCTGTGCAATTTCTTCTACTGTAAACATAGATGTGCTTAGAGCCTTTTTACCTGCTAATGAAGGGCTAAATTCTTGTACTTCATTCTTAGTAATTTTATGCCAAATAGGTAATATTGTTTTACCATAAGTCATTTCTTTTTGAAATAACCCATCTAATTCATAATTTGTCCATCCTTTTTTTATAAAATCTTTAGATATTATAACAATTCCAAATTTAGATGATTGTAGTCCTTTATCTATACTTTTTCTTAAACTATCTCCCCATTTTATAGAAAATTCATCATACCAAACTTTAATATTATGTTTATCTATTAAGGTTTCTGCTAGTTCTCTCACCAAATCTTCTTTATCTTCCGAAGCATGAGATATAAATACATCATATTTAATTTCAGTTTCACTGTCTATAAACTTATTAGAATTTTGTTTCAAAATATCTTCGGAAATATTATCTGAAATCTGTGCTTTGAGCTCATCAATCTTAGTTTCATATGTTTTTTGTATTCTTTCTTGTTCTTTTTGACTCTTTTTATACTCTTTTTCTTGTTCTTTGCGAAATTTTTGGTTATAATCATTCAATTTTACTTTTTGTTGACTAAGTTTTTTAGTTATATCAGATTTCTTTTTTATGATTAATTCTAATTTAGATTCACATTTTTGAATTTGATTTAATTTATTACTTTGTATAGATAAAGATTTAGTTCTTTTTATACTTGTTTTTAGAATATTTATCCTTTTATTAATATCTGATTCTTTTTTCATTTGTGATGCTAAATCATTTTCAAGTTTTATAATTTTTTTATTTATTTGGTTAATGGAACTTCTTAAGCTTGCTATGCTCATAACTTCGACCCCCTAGTATATTAGTTAAGATAATATTAATATCTAGCTATTTATTATAAAGATTCAAGCTTACTCTTCATATTTTCTTTGCTAGGATTTGTATAAATTAGTGTTGTTTGAATACTTTTATGTCCTGCTAAATTGGCAACTTCATGAATAGCAAATCCTGAATCTAAAGCATTACTACAGAAAAAATGTCTTAATTTATGGGGTGTTATCACTTTACTATATTTTTTGAATTGCTTATTTATAACGCTTCTATCTACTCGTGGCGATTGTCTTGATGCAAACAGATAATTGCTATTAGAATCTCTTGTCTTCATATATGCTTTTATTGAATTAACAACCTTAGAATTTAAAAATAAAACTCTCGACTTATTTCCCTTAGCTTTTGTAACTATTAACTCTTGCGTTATTAAATTAATATCATCTAGCTTTATATTTAGGGCCTCTGTTATTCTCAGACCAGAATATGCTATTAATGTGACAATTGCATAAAGTCTTTTATTATCTGCTTCTAATATCTTTTGTCTAAAGTTTTCAACATCAATTTTACTAATTTCTGCAGGATTCACATAGCTTGTCTGTATTTTTAACATATCATTTTTCTTTATAACTAAATTACTTTGCCTCTTTTCCTTAATAAGAAATTTATTAAAGGAGAGTAAAGCACTAATTTTAGCATTTATTGTTTTACCCTTTAGTTTATTTCCTTTATATTTTTTAATGTTAGATAGATAGCTTTTATATTCTAATACATTTTCTCGGTGGAGCTTAATAAAGTTACATCCATAACTTTTCTGAAACCAATCCAAATATTCTTTTACTTGTAATTTATAACTTTTAATTGTATTTTTGCTTTTCCCTTCTTGTTCCATAAATTCATCGAAGCTTCTTAAAATTTCATCCATACTTTTCTCCTTTTACAGTTATGTTGCACTCATAAATGTTGAAATTTATTTAATTATGTTGCGCTTAATAGTATAATCTTACCATATACTATTAAATAATGCCATATAATTGCTGTTATGTTGCACTCCTATTTTACATTCATTATTTATAATTCGACTATATATTTATCTTTTTATCATTATCTATAATATTGAAGTAAAAAATAATATTATTTTTATTCTCTAAAATAATCTTTTCTATATTAAAAAATAAATTTATTTTTTATATAATTAGATAGTTTTTAAATTAGTCTGTATCTCGATTAGTTATTTATATATTTTAAATTCAATTATTTTCTAATTAATATTCCTCTAGTGTAATTACCACAATAAAAAACATGCTATATACTATAGCATGGTTAAATACATGTAGCATTGACATTTTTCAGAATATAAAGATATAATATAACAAAGAATAGTTTGAAAAGTGGAAAGGCAGTTAGTAGGATTTTTAGATGTCGTGTCCATTTTGATTAACTTTGGAGGGGTTAATCATCTTCGCGTACTGAATTAACTTTTGTATTAGGTAGAACAAAATCAAAGAAAAATGCTAATCTTATAAATTTTGATAAGGTTAGCATTTTTCTTTGATTAAACTCTTAGTGTTTCTAAATGTATCTTCATATTTTAAATTAAATAGCTCCTAACTTTACAGCATTTATGAATATTATTATATCAAATCTAAACTCTATATCGATTATATAATATAGCAATCTATATTTCTTATTCTAAGTTTTCTAATATGTATTAAAAAAGCCTCCCAATCACTTCTAAGTTATTATGAATAAACACATAAATAACTAGAAGTATATAATTTATCCAAAATATTTATTAATATGTTATAATTAAATTAATACAAAACACGATAAGGAGGCTTTAAGATGCCTACTTCTTCTTTTTCCAAAGAATTTAAACTAATTGACAAAAAAGCTGTAGATTCTTTTTATAAAATAATATCTTCTCCAATTAAAAACAAACCAATTAATAGAAATCTTATAACTATTGAGACACAAAAAAAAGCTGAAGCAAAGTTGAAAAAGATGCTCTCTCAAGAGAATAATAATCAAAAGAAGTAGTAAGTGAATGATTTCAAGTATATACTCACTACTTTTTTATCTATTAATTTAGTCGTTACTTCGCATTGATTTGGTCGTCATTAAGTACTTTTCACATTGATTTTCTCGTTGTTTAGCATTCTTTTTCTCGTCATTAAGCAATTTTCACATTGATTTTCTCGTTGTTTAGCATTGATTTAGTCGTTAGTTTACATTGATTTAGTCGTCATTAAGCACTTTTCACATTGATTTTCTCGTTGTTTAGCATTCTTTTTCTCGTTATTAATCAATTTCCACATTGATTTAGTCGTTAGTTTACATTGATTTAGTCGTCATTAAGCAACTTCACATTGATTTTCTCATCTTTTCACATTGATTTAGTCAGTAGTTTAGCATTGGTTTAGTCGACACTTCGCAGTCATTTAATTAAGATAAAAATAACTTAATTACATATCAGCTTAATTAGGAAATCTTTTACACTATTTTTTATAGTATTTTTTCTTAGTTTATTATATTTAATGTTTCTCCATTGTTAGCATATTAAACTTTTGACCTAAGTCCTAACATTCTTTTATAATTAAATTAATTTATATATATTGGTTATGTTTTCTGAAAGTTGTTTTAGACTCCCCTTTTATTTCTAAGTATTCAATCCTAAATATTTAAATTACATTAAAGATTGAACTATTACTTTTTAGGAGATATTGAAAACCTCTATTCAAAAAAATAATAATAGTATATATACAATCACATATATATACTATTATTCCCCGAATAGGGGATTATATATTTTTTATTTACTTACTTTTCAAATTTAAAAGGATTATTAATAAACGAATTTGATTTCCAATTTTTTGGAATGAGAATCGGATTAATGTTCAATTCTTCCAACAACCTAATTCCTTTAGTAAATTTATACTTACTATATTTTTGCTTCTCATACACTACTTTTTTTTCTGATTTATCATTATTATTCCTACTATTTATTTTTAATTCTTTAGCTCCTGTAATCCCTGATTTTGATATATCCGTAAGAAACTCTTGTAGAAATTCTTTATCTTTATATTTTAATTTGCTTGCATAAATTATTTTTTTAGCTTGATAAATTTTATAATAATTTCCTCTATATAAAATGGGCTCCAAATACATATTCATATATTTTTTATATAACCCTTCTTCAAAATAATTTTCTAGTTTTTTATCAATGTTATATTTATTTTTTCTATAATTTAGATGTTTATTTTGTAATCTTACTTCAAATCTTAAAACATTTTCTTCGAACACTTCCACCTTTTTATTTTTAAAATTTCTCTCTTTTGTCTTATCATATACAGTAGCCTGAGTAGATTTTGAATTGTAATATATTGTACTATTATATTGGTCATATTTTCTCTGAAATCTATATTTTTCTATAGTTTTTTTATACAATTTCATCAAAACTTCTCTTTCATTTTCATTTGGAATTTTAACATCCATCCTATAATCAATCCGATTCAATAATAAATCTTTTTTATTATCTTCAAAAATATTGAAGAGATATGAGTTCAATATAGTGTTTATCTCCTTAAAATCTTGTTCTTTAATATCTTCTTTTCCTAACAATAAAATGAAGTCAACATTTATATACATAATGTAATTAGTAGATTGTTCTTCTCTAATATTAAAAGTTAACTTATTTTTCCCTAGCGTATAAACTCTTCTTTTTATAATGTGAGCAGTGATTCCTGTAGAATCTAAATTTATTATATTAGGTTTTGTTTTATACTTATCTTCTAAGAATATAATATCTTCTTCATTAAGCCATATAAAAAACTTTGCTGTGTGAACCATATATATTTTATTCCTCCTTATATTACATTAGTACGGGAATTATAAAAACACTCTAATTTCAATAGTTTCAATGTGTTTTGAGATATGATTTTTTTCCCGAACAGAACATATTTAATTAATTTTGCATACCTTTTACAAGGTCCTTATGAAGATAATAATAAATATTAGGCTTTAATATAAGGATTTATATGTCGTACCATTATAAAAACCTGTTCTATATATTAGGAGCTTTTTATTATAGTACTTTTAAAGTAAAAACATAAAAAAAGCACTGGATAAATTTATCCAGTGCTTAATAATTTACTTATATAGTTATAATTTCGGTAATACTTGGAATGGTTAAAATTTTAATATATTGAATTAATAGCATATAATTAATAATGTTTATAACTTCTAGTGTTTATATTATGTACTATTTCCTTGTGAATGAATAAGTATTTTATATTTGTGTAAGTTGATACTCCATAAATTAAATCAAACTAAATTTTTAATACTTATAAGAAACTCCTCTTTCACAAATATATACAGTTAAATTAACTTCACTTTTTTTGCAAATATTTGACCATTCATTTACAGTTTCTAAATCTCTATCACTTGGTTGTGTGCAATTGTACATATTTGGATTAGGATTAGGATGGTTATGAAACATTAAAATACTTGTATAATTATTATCTTTTGCCAACCGAACTATATTATCAAAACTCAAAATTAAACCGACAGATTTGCTATCCTTTCCTTTATTTGCCCATATACATTCTACTCTATCATTTTTTACAAAAGCTAATACAATCCATTCGTGTTTCTTGTATTTCAATAAACTCGCTACTAACTCAGGAGTTTCACTAAGTTTTTTATCAATAGTATAAAATCCACCCTTAGGATTCATATGTTTTTTAAGTTCTTTATCATTATTAAACTTTTTTCTGCGATATTTATAATAATAATGAGCAATTTTATTAGGTCTCATATAATAGAGTAGTTTAAATATTTCATAAAAGATGACACTTAAGCCGATAACTACTATTAGTATTAATATTTCAAAATACATATACCTTCTCCCTTTCTATCTAATACTTATTTTACCATATATAAGTATTAGGGTATAACTTTTAAAAGTTAAATCTACATAAAAAAGAAGAATAGTATTAAGATGTGATGATATGAGTCTTTCAACTATTTTGAATTTAAAATAATACATTATATTAAAAAGAGTTTTTAGGATACATGACACCAATGACATGTGCTATAACCTATTGATAAAAATATAGGTTTATCTTCTCTTTTAGCCTTTTCAAATGCTTTATCATCCCATGGATACCAATCCACAGGATTATAAGCATGTTGTAAAAGGTATGGGCTTTTTTCATCTATTAATCTATTTGTATTCTTCTTCCTCAAATTATCACTTCCTATTTTATATTCTAATGATATTATTACCCAATAAAATAGTTTTATATTGATTAATTCACTGTATAATCATTCTATTGATTAACATTTGTGAAAATTCACGTGATAATATTCTAATTTGACTATTTACTTTAATTTCAAATTGTTGATTATTTATATTTTCATTTACTAATTTATTATTAATAATAAATTTTTCATCCCAATCTAATCGTGTAATTTCCTTATTCTTATCTGGTTGTTTTTTTATAGAATTAGTAAAAAATACTCCTCCTATATTATAAAATTGTTCTTTACCTAATTTTATAATGTCTTGTATATCATTTTTATTTAGATGTGATGATAGTATACATATATCTGATGGAATAAATATACCTTCAAAGTAATCTTCTACTGTAGCTATATCACTATTTTTCTTTTCCTGATAACTTCTATTGCCCAAAAATAATTTTATTGAATTTTTTAATGCATATGGATGATTAATTTTATATTCTTTTCCAGAATATAATCTAGAATCCTTATTTTCATCACATAATATTTTAAGTAGTTCTTTTTGAAATGTAGTTTTTCCTGTATTATTATCTCCAATTAATATATAAATCCATTTAGATATCATTAAATCTCTCCTTATTTAAATTATGGCATTTATATATACTATTCAAAAACTACTCTCTATATTTAATATTTTTTTAATTTAACTCTCTATACCTTTTCTAGCCTTTACACCACTATTATAATAATGCTTTATTTCTTTCATTTCCGTTACTAAATCTGCTATTTCTATTAATTTATCTGGTGCGTATCTACCTGTTATAACTAATTCTATATTTTTATTTTTGTTTTTAATAAGTTCCAACACCTTTTCTAAGCTAAACAATTTATAATATAGAGCAATAGTCAATTCATCTAATACTACCAAATCATAATCACCTTTTTCAAGAATTTCTCTACATTTTTCTAGTCCAACTTTAGCACATTCTATATCTTCTTTTTCTGGCTCTTTATCTATAAAACAAGTTCTGCCAAATTGCTCTATTTCAAAATTTGGTAAATATTCTACTGATTTTGTTTCACTATATTTCATGCCTTTTACAAATTGACCAAAAAATACTTTTTTCCCTGCACATATTGCTCTTAAGGATAACCCTAACGCTGCTGTTGTCTTGCCTTTACCATTTCCAGTATAAATATGTATATATCCTTTATTCATTTTAACACCCCTATATATTTTTATTGTTAGTTTATATATTCTATAAAAAAAACAATATATCCTTTAAATATATTGTTTTTCTACTTTTTTAATTTTATTTAATTTACTAATAATTACTGATATTATCATGCCTAGTATAGAAGGTATAATCCATCCAAAACCTTCATCCCAAAGTGGCAATATATTTATTATACTATCTAATAATCCCCACTCTACTCCTAATGAATTTATTCCATCAATTGTACTTATTAAAAGTGCTCCGTATACTGCACCAATATATATTACTTTATTTTTAATTAGGTCATCAAATAAGTTTAAAACAATCAATACTATTGCTACTGGATATATTACTGCAAGTATAGGTCCTGCAAATTTAACTATACTTTCTACTCCTAAATTAGCTATTATCCCACTAATTATTGTGGCAATTATAACAACTAATTTATAGTTTACTTTTCCTTTACTAATTTCACTGAAAAAATTACCTACTGTAGCAATAAGGCCTACTGCTGTGGTAAGACATGCAACTGACACACAAATTCCTAATATTACTTTTCCTATTTCACCTAAGACATTGCCTACTATAGCTATTATTAAGCCTGTCTTTGTCATTTCTAATGAAAACTCAGAGCTTGCTGTTGATCCTAAATATAAAAGACCTCCATATACTATAGCTAGACCCATAGAAGATATTAATCCTGCTTTTAAAGTAACTTTAAATTGAGATTTTTTATCTTTATATCCTTTCTCCACTAATGAACCAACTATTATTCCTCCAAAAATTGTTGCTCCTAATGCATCCATTGTCTGATAACCTTCTGTAAATCCATTAGAAAAAGGATTTAAAATACCCGTATTAACTGGAGTACCAATTGGATTTATAATTCCCTTATATATTATTATAAATAACATTATAAGTAATATTGGAGTGAGTAACTTCCCTATTCTATCAATTATACCTGTAGGTTTTATTGTTAAAAATAAAGTAAGAGAAAAGAATATTATAGAAACTAAAACTGGGCTTACATCTGGAAATATAGGACTTATACCTACTTCATAAGTCGTAGCCCCTGTTCTTGGAACACCTAATATTGGTCCTAGTATTATTATAATTATTATTCCATATATTTTACTAAATTTTGAACTAATTTTACCAGCAAAATTATCTAAAGTTCCTCCTGCTTTTGATATAGCTAAAATTCCAAGTAGTGGCATTCCTATACCAGTTAAGAAAAAGCCAACCATTGCGCTAAACCAACTATCTCCTGCACTTATTCCTATAGAAGGCGGAAAAATTAAATTTCCAGCTCCAAAAAACATTGCGAATAAAGCAAGTCCTATAACAAATGAGTCTCCGTTAGTATTTTTTGTCATTATGACCCCCCATTTATGATGAAATATAATTATTGTAACACAGCTATTTATTATATCCAACACATAAAATTATGAAAAAAAAGAAATATATTCTTTTATATGTTTTTCTACACTAATCTTAAATCATTTACTCTCAACTTCTAACCTATGATTAACATATTATTTATGAGGTATAAATTAAATTAAGGAGGTAATTTAATGGACTATAATAAATTATATATTGATGGAGAATGGATAAAACCAGATAGTCAAGAACAAATAGAAGTAGAAAATCCTGCAAATCGAGAAATAATAGCAAAAATTCCAAGTTCAAATAAAAATGATGTTGATAAAGCAGTTAATGCTGCTAAGCGTGCATTTGAAACTTGGCAATATGAAGATTTAAATAAAAGAATAGAACTAGTAGAGAAACTAAGAGATGAAATGATAAATAAAAAAGAAGATATGGCAAGCATAATAATGGATGAACTTGGCAGAAGTAAAAGCTTTGCTCTAAACCCTCAAGTTGAACCTTATATTGATGCTATGAGTGATTTTATTGATATAGTTAAAAATTATGAATTTGAGCGTAACAAAGATGGATATAAAGTAAGAAAAGAGCCTTTTGGTGTAGTTGCAGCAATTACACCTTGGAATTATCCTCTAGGTCAAATCATCAAAAAAATAATTCCTGCTTTACTTGTAGGAAATACCATAGTCTTAAAACCTAGTCAAAAAACTCCACTTGTAGCTTATACATTAGCAGAATGCTTTGATAAAGTAGGTTTCCCAAAAGGAGTATTTAATTTAGTAACTGGAGCTGGATCTAAAGTAGGTAAAATGCTTACAGAACATAAAGATGTAGATGTAGTTTCATTTACAGGGTCAGTTGAAGGTGGTAAAAAAGTAGGTGAAAATTCAATTAAAGGAATTAAAAAAGTTACCCTTGAATTAGGTGGAAAGTCTCCTGCTATACTACTTAAAGGTGGAGACTATGAACTTGGTATCAAAAAAGCACTAAATACTGTATATAACAATACGGGACAAACTTGTAGTGCATTTACAAGACTCTTAGTACCAGAAGATGAAAAAGAAATAATTGAAAAAATGGTAGTAGAAAAAACTAAGAAATATAAATTTGGAAACCCTTATAGTGAGGAAAAAATAGTAGGCCCTTTAGCAAGTAAAAAGCAATTTGATAAGGTTAAAAGTTATATAGAAAAAGGACTAGATGAAGGCGCAAAAATGATTTATGGTGAGATACCAAAAGATTCTAGTAAGGGATATTATGTAGGCCCTGTAGTCTTTACTGATGTAACAAATGATATGAAAATTGCACGTGATGAAATATTTGGTCCTGTAATTTCAATTATAACTTATAAAGATAAAGAAGATGCTATTAAAATAGCAAATGATACAACATTTGGACTTGCTGGTGCAGTTTTTGGTCCAGAGATAGAAGCAAAAGAAGTAGCAAATAAAATAAAAGCAGGTACAATTACTATAAACCAAGGAAGCCCTACTCACAAAGCACCTTTTGGTGGCTATAAACATTCTGGAATTGGTCGTGAAGGTGGAGTTGCAGGTTTTGAAGCATTTCTTCAAGAAAAAGCAATATTTAGTTAGTTAAAAAAGGATTTGGCATATGCCAAATCCTTTTCATTATCCTCTTTGTTTTACATTCATAGGTAAGATATATGCTATAATCATAATTACTATACCCATGGATAACAATCCACTAAATCCTATATTGAATACAGAAGGAAATTCTCTTGATATATTAAATAATGTCATTTTTCCTATATCCATGATATCAAATAGTCCTAACTCTTTAAATGAACCATATGAAAGTGTGAATATAAATGCACCTACTAACCCACCTAATATAATTGCTATTGATTTTTTAAGTCCTCCACTTGAACTGTCTGCAACACATGTTCCTGGACATTTTCCTGCAAAACCAAATCCTAACCCAAATATAAGTCCACCTACTATAACACCTAGATTAGTTGATTTTACACTTAGATGTGATATATCAAATAGTCCTATAAGTGCAAAAATAGAAACTAAAGCACTTGAAAATCCTATTGCAAATAATATTATTTTCATAAGTGATAAGTATCTAAGGCTAAGCATACTCCTTAAATTAAATGAACTTGTTGAACCTACATAATATAATGCGAAACCGAAAAATCCTCCTAATAATATTGCAAGTAATATTTCCATTATGCCTTTGCTCCTTTCTTAAATATCATCTTTGGTAAAATTATTGCTGCAGGTACTGCTGTAGCAAATACAGCTATTGTAAATACAAATCCACTTACACTACTTTGCATAATTCCACTCATCATATGACCACTTGTACATCCTCCTGCCATTCTAGCTCCAAACAACAATAAAACACCAGATACAAAACTTGGTCCATATTTTTTAATAAAACTTTCACCTGAACCCTTTAACACTTCTAAGTCATTTGAATTTATATCTTTTTCAACTTCATCTTCTATAACTTTTTTTGATTTTAATTTAGAAGCTAAGTATGCTCCTAAAGGTATTGCAAGTACAAATACAAAACTATAATTTAATGGATTTTCTATTGCCTTTGCATATTTACCATCACTTTTTGCATAATATGCATTTGTACTAGTATATCCTGTTGAGCTATTTTCATCTTCTGTTATTACATCAGAATCTATTGCATTGTAGATTATACCATCAAGTATTACAAATTGAGTTGATACTCCTATTGGTTTTACCAATAAAACTGCTAAGAAAAAGGCAAGGCCTAATACAACTCCTTTAATTAACCATTTATTATTCATTAATTTATACCTCCTAATAATTTTCCTATATATACTATACATTATGATATAATATATTTCTGTGACTAAGTCACTTAGATATTTAAATATAATAGGAGGTAAATTATATGTTAAATAGAAATGATATTGATATATTAAAAAACAATCTAAATTTTTGGTCTAACTTAGATGAAAAAGATAAAAATTTAATTATAAATAATTCTATAATAAGAAAGTTTGAAAAAAATGAAACTATACACAGTAACTTAAATAGTTGCTCTGGAGTATTAATAGTTAAATCAGGAATAATAAGAACTTATTTGCTTTCAGAAGAAGGTAAAGAAGTTACACTATATCGTGTAAATAAAGGCGAAACATGTGTACTTTCTGCTTCTTGTGCCATTAAAAATATAAATTTTGATGTTCATATAGATTCAGAAACTATAAGTGAGATTATTTCTATAGATATAAATGTAATAAATAAACTTTCAAAAAACCTATATGTTGAAAACTTTTTACTTAAACAAACTGTTAATAGATTTTCAGATGTAATGTTTGCTATAGAGCAAATATTATTTTTGAAATTTGACCAAAGACTTGCTTCCTTTTTATTAGATGAGTCATATAGAAACGAAAAAAATGTTTTAACATTGACTCATGAACAAATTGCAAAGCACTTAGGTACCGCTCGGGAGGTTGTTTCAAGAATGTTAAAACACTTTTCAAAAGAAGGCTATGTTATGCTTTCAAGAGGAAAGATTACTATATTAAATAATTCAGCTTTAGAGAAATTAATTTAGATTCCAAAGCTTTACATCTTTCACTCTCATATTTTTTATATAATCTTCTTGTTTTAGCTTTAATATATCTTTAGTAGGTCCTGTAATAACCATACCATATATTTTTACTCCATTTTCTTCAATATGATTTATAATGCTATTTATATTTTTTCCTAACGTATAATCCACTTTACCAGCTATATCTTTATATTCATTTAAAAATTCTAGTGTCTCTAAGAAGTTTTTATCTCTTGATTTTCCACTTCCATATGGATCTACTGAAGGATATGAAGTTGATTCAGAAACTACTTGTTCTCCAAATAAAGTTTCATCACTTTCTTCTGTATAGGTTGTTCCATCTCCTTCTCTCCACATAGGATATGAAGGAAATCCTATATCTGAAAACATTTCACTAGGTATTGCATCTCCTATATCTACAGCAGCCCATAGCCAATTTAATTTTGATAGTTCAATTTTTTCAAGTATTTCATCTGTTTTGTATAATTTATCAAATGAAACATATACTTCTGCTACAGTTCCTTCATGCAATTTTTCAAGCTTCCCCCAATCACTTTGTGGATCATATTCTAAATTTTTCTCTGGATGTATAAAACCTATTGATTCAATTGAATCTAATTGTATGATATCTGAATTAACCTTATTAAATAGAAATTTTGCATTTAACTCTCCTACATCATAAAATCCATCTCCTACTTGCTTTTCAAGTTTTCCTTCTGTACTCATAGTAAAATAATTTTCTTGGGAAGTCCCAACAGAAGAAAGAGATAAATTTGGTCTAGTTACATATATTGTTGATTTTATTGCATCAATATAATTTTCCCTTCTATTAGGATTCCCAGTATTATAAAAAACACTTGTAATTATTCCAGATATTATACTAAAAACCATAAAAATTGCTATAGCAGTAATTGCAATATTAAATCTAGCTTTCCATTTTCCTTTTTTAATAATTTTTTTATAATTTCTTTCTTCTCTTTGAGATTCTTTTCCTTCTATTTCATTAAACTCTTCATTCATATATTCTTGATAAATTTCTAATTTATCTAATTCTTGTTCAATTTTTTTTGACTCTTCATCATTTAATTTACCTTCTTTGTATTTCTTTAATTTATCTTTGAAATCATCTTTCACTTTTTTTACTTCCTTTCATATTTTCTCTTACTGCTTTCCTTGCCCTAAATAACAATACTTTAAAATAGTTCAAATTTATATTCATTATAATTGCTGATTCTTTATATGATAATTCTTTAAAATCACATAATATTATAGCTTTTCTTTGTTTTACAGATAATTTTTCTAATACTTTGTATGTATCTTTTACTTCATTTTTATTAATAATTTCTTTTTCTATATCTTTTTCACTATGAATTTCATCAAAATATTTACTTTCTTTTAAGATATTCTTTTTATTCTTTCTAATATAATCAATATAACAATTCTTTGCTACAGTAAATAACCATGATTTAATATTACTATATGGACAAACTTCAAAATAAAGATATGCCTTATAAAACACATCTTGCATAATATCCTCAGCTATATACTTATCCTTACATAATGATAGAGATAATAATATACATCTTTTGAAAATTTATTATAGATATAATCAAGTGAATTTTTATCCAAATCATTACCTCCTCATTAATTAAACGTTTCAAATAATAAAAAGTTACAGTTTATTTTAGTATATAATAAATAAAAGTTTAGGAAAAATTTTAGTTTCAGATATACAAATAGTAGAAAGTAGGGTTTTTATGTTTAAAATAAAGGCTATATTAAAGAACTGTGCTGAAATTTTATTATAACCTGTAGAATTAGTTATAATAAGACTATACAAATGAAGTTAAGGAAAACAGATTTTCAAGGGGGAAAGTCTGCCTCATTGTGAACATAATAAAATATCCAGAAATGAGAAGTATAACAGAAATCAAAGATATATCTGTAACTCCTGCCAAAAGACTTTTACTGATAAGGGTTATATTAAATTCGCACAAAATTAAAGGATTTTAGGTTTAGAGAAGCAATATATGTATAACTAATGTAAAATATTTGTAATTATAAAATTATATGATGTATAATTAAATACAAACATAAAGTCTTTAATATAATGGGAGGTTTGAAATATGGAAATAACAAAGTGCATAAAAAAGTCATTTTCAGTCATAGGTAAAGAAGGTTCTACAAATGAAGGAAAAGGTTTTATTCAGAAGTTATGGGCTGATGCTAATTCTAATTTTGCAGAAGTGTCACCATTAGCGAAGAAAGATGAAAGTGGAAATCTTCTTGGAATATGGGGTGCAATGTCCGATTTATCCCGTTCCTTTAATCCTTGGGAGGATAATTTCACAAAAGGACTTTACCTTGCAGGTGTTGAGGTTATAGACAATGCTCAAGCACCACAAGGTTGGATGAAATGGACAATTCCATCATATGAGTATATTTATGTCAAGAATGAAAGTCAAAATACATTTACTGAAGTTATAGAGTATTTGAAAGAAAACAATATCAAACTTATAGGTGCAGCTCATGATTATACCTGTCCTGAAGATGGACAAGAATATATTTTTTTCCCAATACGAAGAGTATGAGAAAATCTTTATTTGCATTTTTCATAAAATGTGGGTTAAGGGAACTCGTTAACGAGTTCCCTTAAAATATATCATATTATCAACACTATGCTTTAATAGAGCCAAAATAAAAAATAAGAATTCAATAATTTATAGAATGTATCTATTCCTGATTGGAATAACATATTTCCCTCTCTAGACTTGAAAATATAATGATCCATGGAATAATCCAAAAGCTCTTTAAGATCATTTTTTGATGTCTTGTTTAGCTTAATTCTTCTTTCTTTATTAGTTTCACCTTCAATTATACAAATATCCTTAAAACGCTTCTTATTCTTTAATACATTAACCCATTTAAGCTTAAGTAAACCTGAGATTCTAAGAGCAATCTTAATTCCTAAAACAAAAAAGGATAAAGTATAAATTCTACTCTATCCTGGTAATATCAATAGTTATAAAGCGTTTTATGAATTTGTTATAATATCTATTTTGACAAATTCAATGTGAGTTTATTATATTATGTAGCTTAAAAAATTTATATTTTGAATAATTTAAAGTTTATTTATCAAATTTAACAGCTAAATTATCTAAAGCACCATCAGTTACTCTATATACTGTCCATTCGTCCATTGGAATAGCTCCCATTTGCTTATAAAATTCAATTGAAGACTTATTCCAATCTAGACACCACCATTCTAATCTTCCACAATTTCTTTCAATTGCTAATTTAGCAAGATAAGAAAGCATGATTTTTCCCATTCCCTTTCCTCTCATTTCAGGTCTAACATATAAATCTTCTAAGTAAATGCCTGGTCTTCCTAAAAAAGTAGAAAAATTATGAAAGAATAATGCAAAAGATACTGGTTCATTTTCGTATTCACCAATAATAACCTCAGCAGTTTTCTTTTTAAATAAAGAATCCATTAAAATTTCTTCTGTTGCTATAACTTCATGTAACAACTCTTCATAATCAGCTAATTCCTTTATAAATTTTAAAATCAAGGGAATATCTTTCTCCTCTGCAAATCTTATTTTAAAATCATTCAATCTAGTATCAATTAACATTTTCATACCTCCAAGTTATAATTAAATTAAAACATATTAAAATACTAATATGTTATTATAAATTTCTATAAAGGTCATTAAAATCCCTTTAATTTAATCTATAAAATATCATACGACTTTAAAAATAATTGAATTTGTCACAATTACTATTTTAGCTTTTCATAAAAAAATGAATTTGTGAAATTAAGGTATTAAATATAAAAACTAGTAACTATGCTCCCCATATTTAAAGTTAGTACTAAGAAAATTACACTTAGAAATCTATTAGTGATACTAAAGATACAATTAAAGACACATACTTTGATAAAATACTATAATAAGTTAAGAATACATCAATAGATAAATATACCGTTTTATGTTAAAATTACTATATGATGTTTATTTTATTCATAAAAAATATTACCTTTTAAGTGCCTAAAAGGAAGTGGTTATTTTGTCAATGATCAGAAAGTTAATGCCTATAATATTAATTATCTTAGGAGTTCTATTTATTAATATGGAACATTTTCTAATACCATATATCCTTATGGGAATCGGTGTATTCTACATTTTTGATGCAATATATGTTTACAAGCAAAAGAAAGAAGGTTGATAAAATGGATGCATCAATTTTAGAAGTCTGGTTTCCTTTATTTTTTATAGGAATTATATTTACTATAGGTATCTTAGCTATCTCTTTTAAAGTTTCAAGAACATTTTTATATTCAATATCTCTTATATTGAGTTTAATTTGTATTATCTTGTTTCTTTTCAGTATAACTGTTATTAGACGTTGGGAAGGATTAGCAATAGGATTTATTGCCATAAGTTCTTTGATAGGTACATGGATAGGCACTATTATTGGAATGCTAATAAAAAAATAAAAAATAATGGGCCTATTTATAATAGACCCATTACTTAAAACCTTAATATCTCTTAAATGAAATAATAGATTAACTTAATATATATACTTATTTAAAGTATTTTGGTTTTTCTTTAACTTTTATCCTACCATTTGTCTACATTCATCTGCACAACTTCTACATATCTCAGCACATTTTATGCAATGATCTGTATTCATTTTTTCACATTCAGCTGCACACGCATCACAAATTTCTGCACATTCTTTACAAATATGAACGGCATGTTCACTACCTCTAGCCATAAATCCAATAGCAGTGTCACAGATATCTATGCAATCTCTTAATATCTTCATACAAGATACCATTTTCTTTACATCTTCTTCATTCATACAAAGAGTAAGACATTCTTCACATGCTCTTAAACATCTTACACATTCATCAATACACTTTTGCATGTTATCATTACCTATATTTCCAACTATAGCCATTTTGACAACTCCTATAATTTATTTTTTACAATAATATTATGTGCAAATTACTTTAAATTATAAGATTCTTTTTTTAGTAATATTACACCAAATAAAAGTGTAGTAAATTCTGCTACTGGTACGCTTAACCAAACTCCATTCATATTAAAAATATATGATAATATAAATAAACTTAAAAGTAACATTACTACTCCACGAGATAATGTAATCATAGTTGAAAAATTAGATAATTCTATGGATTGAAAATATGTTCCTATTACAATATTAACTCCCATTATTACAAAAGCCACAAAATATATCCTTATTCCTCTTGTAGCTATAGTTATAAGTTCTTCACTTCCTTCAGTAAAAAGAGAAATCAATTGCTCAGGAAATAAATTACCTACAATAAAAAATGCAAATCCAAATATAAATGCTGATAACATCCCCATAGTTCTTATCTTTTTTACTCGTGAATATAATCCTGCACCATAATTTATACTTATAAGAGGCTGTAATCCTTGTGAAAGCCCTGTAAATATATATACACATATAAGGGATAAATTAGCTATTATACCATAGGAAGCTACTCCTATTTCACCTATTAAACTTAAAATAACCAAGTTAAATGAAACAATTACTATACCAGATGATGCCTCTATTATGAAACTTGGGATACCATTTTTAATTATTCTTTTCAGTATAGAAAAATCAAATTTAATTTTTGTAAATTTCAATGATGCAAATCCACTAACAAAGTGACTTAATAATATAATTATACTAGTAAATGCTGAAAATACTGTTGCAATAGCAGCACCTTTCATACCCCAGCCAAAAATAACTATAAACAACCAATCAAAAATCATATTAGTTAATCCACCTAATATTGTAGCCATCATGGCAAGTCTTGGTGCTTTATCGTTACGAACAAGTGGTGTCATTCCATATACTAGTAAAAAACTAAATCCAAACATAAATACTACTCTCAAATAATCTTTTACAAGTTCAATATTTGTACTCTCTGCTCCTAAAATATATGAAATTTCTTCTAAGAATACACTTCCAAGTATTGTATAAATAAGTCCAAATCCTATTATAAATGTCATAGATAAGGTAAATATTATATTTACTTTATCATAATCCTTTTTACCTAAGGATACGGAAATAGCAGTAGCACCACCCACTCCAAATAAAAGTGCAGTAGCAAATAATAAATTAAAAACAGGTATAGCAATATTAAGTGCAGCAAGACCACGAGGTCCTATCCACCTACCTATAAATATAGTATCAGCTAGTATATATAATGAATTCATTACCATTCCAGCAACTGCAGCAGATACATATTTAAAAAATAAACCTTTTATATCATCTTTTAATAAATCTGTACTATTTTTCATTTGTTTCACCTCTATATAAAAGTAAAATCCTCATCTATCTTTGAGGATTTTACTTTACACCTTCATTTTTATATAATATATTAGCAAATATTTTTACTAATTTCTTGTCATAATGTATTCCAGCATACTTTTTTATTTCAGCCAAAGCCTGACTAGGAGTCATTCCTTTTCTATATGGTCTATCAGATGTCATAGCATCAAATGAATCAGCTATTGATATTATTCGGGCTTCTAGACATATTTCTTCTCCCTTTAATCCTTGAGGATAACCTGAACCATCTATTTTTTCATGATGCTCATTTATAACTCTTGATAGTTCTTTAAAATATGTTTTTTCTACTAATTTAGCTCCATCTGCAGGATGTTTTTTTATTTCATCAAATTCTTCCTTTGTAAGGGATGATGGCTTTTTAAGTATTTCATCTGGTACATTTATCTTACCTATATCGTGAAAAAGTGAAGCATATGCTATTCTTTCAACCATATCATCTGACAAATCTAATTTGTTTGCTATTTCTATTGAATATTGTTGAACTCTATATCCATGATTATGAGTATACATATCCTTTTCTTGGCTTTTTTTTGATAAGTTAATTAAGTCATTTATATTTTCACTTAAATAATGAAATACTGGTTTAGTAGTTATATATAGTAATTTCACGTTTTCTAAAGATTTCAATTTAATTGTATCCTTTAATTCATGTACATAAAAATATTCATTTTTAGAAAGTATCTTTTCTTCCTCATCTATTTTAAATTTAATCTTTCCTTCTAATATATAAAAGAACTCCATAAGCTCATTTGATTCACCAGGTTCTATAAAAAAATGTTTATCTTTCTCTATATTTTGAACCATTATCTCTGCACCGTCACCACGTGCTATAAGACTAAGATTAGTTTCACCTTGTATAAATTTTTCTATAAAAGTTTCATCATTTCCTATATGTAAGCCATCCATTATTTAACCTCCCATAGTAGCTCTTTTTTATATTATAACATAGTAATAAATCAATAATCCAATACATTGGATTATTGATTTATTATTATCTCTATTTACCATGTAGGTACTACTAATGGGTCTATCCATACTTCTCTACCACCTATGATATATAAATCATATTGGCATTCTACTACTACACCTAATTTTGCAGCTCTATCAATCATAGCTTGAGCTTCTCTATCTGTTACCTTAACTAAAACATCTATGATTAGATCTAAATCTTTTTCACTTGTTCCAGGTAAGTCCGCTAAAAACTGAGCAAATTTAACTTTACGAGCTATGGATTCGTTAGTTCTTGCTACATCTTCCTTAACACGCTCTACTACATCTTCAAAATCCTCATCATAATCATCAGCAAATGATACCATAGGCATAATTGTCATTAAAAATGTCAATACAAGTAATATAGATATTATTTTCTTTTTATTCATTTTTTCACCTCCTATCCATCTCATATTACTTCTACATAAGTTCTAAAAATCCTGCTTCTTTTACCATCATTATATTAAATACCCTAATTTTAGTTTATTAATATATTATTTAAGATTTTTGTTCCACTCTTTCCATTTCACCCCATTTTTTATTTTTTAATTTAAATAATGCTATTATTCTATAAAATGAACATATTTGTCTATATCCAAAGGACTCTAACATACAAAATACAAATAACTTAAACATAAATTTCATAGGTATTGTCTTCTTAAATAAATATTTTTCTAAAAGAACTGATATTATTGAAATTACTACATTAAATCCTATATAAAACAATAAATAAAATATAAAGAATCTAAAATTTATAATTCCTATAAAAAATGATATTATTATAGTTGAAACACCTAAAACCTCTAAAACAGGAGATATAAATTCAAAAAATAAAAAATATGGAAAGGAAAGCATACCTACTAATCCATAGTGGGTATTTAAAAACATATATTTATGACGTCTCAAACTCTCTCCCATACCAATATGCCATCTTACTCTTTGGTTTTTTAGAACCTTTAAGTTTTCTGGTACTTGAGTCCAACATATAGCATCAGGTACATAATTCATTTTATAAGGTAATTTATTTTTTCTGTAAAATGCATGCATTTTAACAACTATTTCCATATCTTCCCCTATTAATCCTTTTGTATATCCTCCTACATTTATTACAGCACTCTTTCTATATATCCCAAAAGCACCTGATATTATTAAATTAGCATTTAATCTGTCAAAAAATACTCTTGAATTTAAAAATACTCTAAAATATTCTATTATTTGAAATAACACAATGCTTTTTTTAGGCGGATTTATATTTTTAATTTTACCATTTTTTATAACTATTTGATTAGAAACTTTTATATTACCACCAACTGCTATTGTAGAACTATCTTCCAAGAAGGGCTGTACTATTCTTTCAAGTGAATTTTTTTGTAACATAGAGTCTGCATCCACGCATACAAATAATGGGTATTTACTTATATTTATTCCTGCATTTAATGCATCAGATTTTCCACCATTTTCTTTATTAACTAAAACTATTTTTTTATCCGATTGATTTTCATATATACTAGTTATTTCTTCTGAATTAACTAATTTTCTAAAGGGTTTAGATATCCTACTTAAGTTGAAATGTTCTATTACTTTCTCTAAGGTTTTATCATCTGAACCATCATTTATAACTATAATTTCATATTCTGGATAATCTAAATCCATTAATGAATTTATTGTTTCTATAATTGTAATTTCTTCATTATAAGCAGGTACAAGTATAGATATAGGTATATAATTCAACTTATTTGAAATCATAGAATAACTCATATGCTTTTTACGTATAAAAAAATCATCTAAATTTATTGCTGAAAAGCTTGTAGTAAAGAAAAATACTATAGCATATATAAACATGTATATAAAGAAAAATACATTTATATAATAAACTATATTCTCTAAATTCATAAATTAACCTCCTTGCACAGCAAATTTTTCTTTATAATTATTATAAGATTCAAAATCTATAATATTATTTACAAACATTACATATGCTAAAATATCCTTTGCAAATCGGTCATGGTGATTTAATAGTTCCTCCATTATCTGATCCTTTTCTTCCATACTAATAAGAGAAAATGCGCTATTATATCTTACAAAGTAATTATTATCTCCTATGGTTTGCTTGAGTATATCTATAGCTTTTTTATTAGGATATTTGCATATAACCTTAGCACTTATTGCTCTAACTTCCCAATGCTCGTTTTTTAAATTCTTATTTAAAATATTAGCTACTCTATTATCTATTACTCGTTTAAAATATCTAGTTGATGAGATAATTACATCTTTATCATCACTTGTTGATATATAATTTAGCATTGAATCTCTAATTTCTAAACTATCATTTTTTCTATTTGAATAATGCTCTATTATTTTTGTCTTTAATTTTATATTATAATTATCTAATGTATCTAATAATTTCTTATCAAGTATATCAATATCACCTTTAAAATTATCCGAAAAATCTAATAATATTTTTTCATTAAAGTATTTTTCAGTATTATTTATAATGTTTATTGCTTGTAATGCTAGTTCTACATCTCCAATATTTTGAATTAGTTTTAATGAATTGTTTCTTATATAAATAGAATCATCTTGTAAAGATTCTAAACTAATTTGTCTAGTCTTTTCACTATCAATTCTAAATTCAGATAATAAATATAATATATAACTTTTTTTATACTTGTCCCTTACAATACTATTTTTTCTTATTTTTTCATAACTAATTATCCTATTTATATATTCTTTTATTGTAAAATCATATCCATTATCATTTATATAATCCTTATATGCTAAATAAAAAGCTCTAAGCCCTAATTTTGTAGATGATATTTTTTTTATTTGTTCAATATCTTCTTCATTCATTCCCTTATCATTAGACAGTTTATTATACATAATAGATTGTAACTTATTTACTTTTTTGTTTATTGTTTTGTTTGCTAAATTATTATAAATAATTGATGATATTAGGTAAATACTTACTATAAAAAGCATAATTACAAAAACTATAAAAGATATGATAACTATATAAACTTCCAAAATAATCACCTCTTATTTTTCCAATATTCTTTTAGTATATAATAAGATTCTTTTAATTCCTCATTATATTTTACCTTTCTAAATCTAGGAATAGCATACTCTTTACTATCAGTAATTATTTTTTCAGTATCATTCCTAGAAAAAGCTGAAATTTGTATATTTTCAATTTTAATTGTATCTTCTATTCCATTTTTATAAAAATCTCCTCTTATGTTTTTTTCTAATGGATTTATAACATTTATTAATGTCCAAGGAATTCTTAATTCTAAAGTGTTATCATTATTATTAAAATCTGATAAAGAGTTACTTTCATTATAGTCTGGATTATTATTTCCATAAAGTAATTTTCCTGTTTCATAATAAAGTGGTTCTAACACTTTATTATCATCTTTTAAATAAAACTGCTTTCTATTCATAATATATACTGGAGAGAATATATCACTATTCTTATTCGGTATATAAGTCTGCTTGTCCACTAAATATGAGTAATATTTATATAAATAATTAAATAGATTATATCTTTCATTTACTAATATTCTAGAATCATTATATCCATCTAATTCTACTATAAAATCAACATGATTTTTAAATTCAACTGATTTATCTTTCCACATTTTCGAACCCATAGAAGGATTTATATCTAATCCTATATACATTTCATCTCTTGTTAATGTCCAATCATCTTTTTCTATCATTAAATATAAATATGAAGGATCAGAATCTACTTTTATTTTTAAATTTTTTTGATTAATTAAGTAATCTGTATCTTTCCATTCGTCAATATTTCCATCTATATGTTTCTTATTATTCGCTTCAAATTTTAACAACCCAAAACTTTCATCACTAGATTGAGAATCAAACCAATATGTTGAATTACTTTCTAAAATATAGTCTTCTATCAAATTAAATTCTGTACTTCTATTCCAATTATCTTGCCAAGAATTTATACATACTCCTTGAATGTTTGCATCATTTACATAGCTTAATAGTTTTACTAATTGTTCGCCTGCTTCACTCTCTGAAAAGTTTCCTCTATTAAAGCCTTCATTTACATCTATTCTTGACATTCCTCTCGATGATGGTATCCCTATATCTGTTATTATTAAAGGCTTATTATAATAATTTTTTATATCTTTTAAATACCTTAGAAATGACTCTTTAGATTCATAATTATAGCTTATATAACTATTTGAATTTGGATATGCACTATAACTTACAAATATATTAGAGTATTTATTTTCTACTATATTTGTAATATCTATATTTGCATTTTCAAGTAATTCAGTTTGATTTTTATGCTTTAATGGGTCTGTTTCTATGCTTGTAATATATGAAATAAGACTTAATTTATTATATTTTTCAATTTCATAAGATACACTAAAATCCATTATTTCTGCTATGAAATGTTCAAAAGGTTTAGATTTATCATTAATACTATAGTACTCTCCAGAGAATGTACTCATATTTTCATTTTTAATATTAGTAAGAGCTACCATCTCAGGATTAGTTCCTAGCCCTACTACATATCCTAAAGTATATTTAGATATATCTTTCAAATATATCCCTGATGGATATCTATCTCCTCCAAATATGAAACCATTTCCATTTATTATATCTATGGCATTTTTTACATCATCTTTCAAAGTATTTTTTATGTCTAGATTGAAAGCATTGTAATGTTCTAATACCTTCCTTTCATCTACCTCAATTTCTTGAATTACATATATAGGTTTTTCTTTGTTTAAATTATAATCATATATAGCACTATAAACAGCAGGACTCATTATATCTGACAAAATAATAGTATTAGCATTTAAACTATCAATTTGATTTAACCATCTCATAGCTTGTTTTTTATCTATATTTCCTTTATTCCTACTGTAATTTGGTGCAAATGAAGATAATCTAATACCTCTTATGTCAAAATATTTCCATTTGTCTTTTTCATATATATAAATATTATTATCTTTTATTTTAGTTATTCTTTTCAAACCATCTATATTATCGGTACTTTTAGATACTTGATCTCTCATATATTTTTGATAACCAAATGTCATAAAAAATATTACTACAAATAATAATACTAAAAATATTATAGTGAATCTACGTATATTTATATTATCACCTCTAATCTATAGTATTTTGTCTAAGTCTTTTTACTAAATGGACATTCCTATCCATCCACTCTAATCTTTCAGATAAGAATTTCTTTATATTATCAATCTCCTTTTGATAATCTTCAGGTGTATCATTTGGATACCATTTCTTTTGATTTCTATAAGCTGCATCTCCAATTTGTTTAACTGCATCATCTATCATCTTATTTATTTTCTCTGTTTTCCATATGCTATTTCTATATTTTTTATAGTTTATCTTATATCTGTTAGCAAAATAATTATCTTGGAACAATCTTTCAAACCATATTGTATCTACAATTCGAAATCCTGTAGGTTCATTTACTTCTTCTACGTCAGTGTTTGATAAACTTAAATCAAAATCCCATACGGGTCCTGCTTTCATAACACCGCCAATATCTTTATGAAAATATGCACTAACTTCTCCACCATCTATATTTTTTACTATCTCATTTACCATAGCATAATTAACAAATGAATCTATATCAATATATTGTCTATATCCATATTTTTTATCATCAAAATCATTTGATCTTAAAAGATATTCAAAATCATTTATATAATCTACTATTTTATTTTTATATTTAATACTTAACTTTTTACTACTAGGATAAACTGGAGTAAGAGAAGTTCTTCTATTTACTACTCCCTCATTATTTATAATATATTTTTCCTCCAAATAGCTCCAATCATTTTTTAAAACTATGTCATCTTCTTTAATCTTATCTCTTGCAATAATAAAACTTACATCTTTATATTTTTCTTCCGCTTTTTGTATATCCACCCTTTCCTCATCTCTTTCTATTTTTTCAATTAAAATATAGACTCCTATATAATCTTCTTCAAAGTTCATATTATTATCATCATTTAAATAAACTTCTACAAATCGTGTTCTAGGTGCATAGTCTTGTATATCTCTAGCTAATTTAAAGCCAATATAATTTCTAATTAAACTTTTATCTCCATAAGAACTATTCAAAACCCATTTATCATGCTTACTCATACCTAATAACTTAATAGGCTTTTCCCTATTCTTATCATCTATAAATCTAATAGTATATTGCTTTTTAGGAAACTTTAAAGATGATTGTCCACGTACATTTATAGTTATATCTTCTTCAATACTAACTTCTTCAGGAAAATTATAAACATCATATAATTTAAATTTTGATTTTATTTTTGGAGAAGATTTTGTGATTAACTTGCCATTTAGATCATTAACACTATTATTAGTTTCTATTTTTTCACCATTAGTATCTATCACAATTATAGGTAGATTATTTTTACCTACATTATCCTCTTTATCAACATTTATATTTTCATCTTCACCTTTAGTCTCTTCAATATCTATAGTAATTTTAATAAAATAAACAAATATAAATATCATTAGTAATAAAAAAAAAGAAATAATATAATATTTAATTTTTTTATTTTTTTTTATTATTTTCTGATTTCTCATCCTAATGTTTCTCCATCTTGAGCTACCATATTAACAAATTCTACACCTTCAATACTTTTTAGTTTTTCATATTCTTTTATATTTTCATTTTTTCGAATTTTTATTTGATATACAATTTCTATATGATTTTCTGTTACAGTTTCAGCCCTTAGTTTACAAGCCTTATATATTTGAAAAAGTGATGACCTAACTGTCTCAAGACTCTCTAAATTCCCTCTAACTATAATCAAGTAACTATTTGAATCTTTGAACCCAAAACTTAAAATTAAACTAATAATTACTACAAAAATTGATCCTATTGCTACTACATAATAATTAGAAGAACCAGCACCAAGTCCAATAGCTATAGCCCAAAATATATACGTTGTATCTCTTGGATCTTTAACTGCAGTTCTAAATCTTATAATAGAAAGTGCTCCTACCATCCCTAAAGAAAGCGCTAAACTACTTGCTAATATATTCATAACCATTGTAGTTATCAATGTTAACATCATAAGGGATGTATTGAATCTCTTATTATATGCAACACCACTATATGTTATCCTATATGTAATACAAACTAAAATTCCTAGTATAAGTGCAACTATCATGTTTTGAATAGAAAACATAGGTGATGAAGATGATGTTCCTTCATATAATAAATTGTAAATTGTTTCTTTCAAATTAACCTCTCCTTTTTATGCCATATATTGATGAAATATTTTTCTTGATTCTACATATTTACTAAATGATTGTTTGTTTAAAGAATGAATCTTTATTAAATCAGCTATCCATTTATGAATAAACCCATTAAATTTAACTTCTAACAATGGATAATAAAAATTTTCCACTGGATTCATTATTGGATTTTTAGCAAAAAAATCAAAATTTGTTTCACTTGCATGTATTTGACTATCTAAAGTAAGTCTTATATTATTCATGGCATGTACAAATGCTTTTCTCTTGTATTCAATTAATACTACAGGTTTCATAGAATCTATCTTCATAATATTATATATTGTATTTGCTATATTGGATTTATATTTTTTAAGTACTTCATAATTACATTTTATCAGTTCTTCAGCATCTAATCTATCTATCCAGACAGTTTTCTTTTGTTGATTATCACCATACTTCTTTTTAATTTCAAGCTTTACCTTATCTGAATCATATCTATATAGTCTAAGTCTTATTTTCTTTCTATTTTCAACACCATTTAATTTGTCATAAAAGTCCATATTATTATATGTATCAAAATATAATGATCTAACAGTATATCCATCAACTCCATTATTCTTATCTGATGTTAAAGCAGAAGATAAAACATATGATAACTTAACATATTGCATAAAATTAATTTTATATTTAAGTTCCTTTCTTGAAACAGATAAAATATTTTCTGACATAATATTTAATCTCCTTTAATATTTTCTACTATATCTAATAATTTTTCACGAGTATTTAAACTTTCATCTTCCAATACATATTCAAGCAATATATTAAGTATTTTACCTATCTGTGGACCTTTAGGAATACCTAAATCGATTAAATCATATCCATTTATTTGCAAATCCTTTGTACTCATAGGCTGTTTTTTATTTAATATATGGATTATTCTTTTTTCTAATTTATTTATATTTTCCACATCTTCACTATGATTTGTACATTTTATATCAGCACGCATTAAATCTAAAAGTTTAAATATATCATCTTTACCTACTCTATTTATTAATCTTTTAAGTCCTTTATTGCTAAATTCATTATGTCCTATCATATGTTCTTTAACAAGTACACTTACAGTATTAATTAATTTTTTAGAAATATTTAATCTTTTAAGTATATCTTTAGATAATTCACTTCCTTTTTTTTGATGATTATAAAAATGACCTATACCTTTATCATCTATTGAAAAAGTATGTGGTTTTGCTATATCATGTAAAAATGCAGATAATCTATTTTCTATTGTTCTTGGAGAATTATCCACAACACAGAGTATATGATCGAATACATTTTTATCATGATGTGGATTATGTTGATTAAAATCCACACTTTCCACAATTTCAGGTACTATATAATGTATTAAACCAGTATCTACCAATAATCTAATTCCTACTGATGGTTTAGGTGATAATAGAATTTTAAAAAATTCATCTCTTATTCTTTCCTTAGATATACTTTCAAGTTTCTTCTTTAGATTTATTATAGACTTATATGTATTAACTTCTATATTAAATCCAAGCTGTGTGCTAAATCTTATAGCTCTTAATATTCTAAGAGCATCTTCAAGAAATCTTTCTTTTGGATTTCCTACACTTCTTATCACTCTTTTTCTTATATCCTCTTTTCCTCCAAAGGGATCAATAATACCTGTATTTGGATTATAGGCTATAGCATTTATAGTAAAATCTCTTCTTTTTAAGTCCTCTTTTATATCTTTTTTAAACTCTATCTTTTCTGGTCGTCTGTTATCTTTATATTCGGATTCTGCTCTAAATGTTGTTATTTCTATAGGATTACTATTTTTTATGACAGTTATAGTTCCAAATTTCTTTCCTGTTTCTATTGTTTTTTCATAAATAAATACTTCTAAAATCTGTTCAGGTAAAGCCGATGTTGTAACATCCCAGTCATTTGGAAGTCTTTTCATAAAACTATCTCTAACACATCCACCTACTATATATGCTTCAAATCCTTTATTATTTAATTTATCTAATATATATTGGACCTCAACAGGTATATTTATCTTTAACATTTTAATCACCAATTTAATTATATATCATTTATAGAAAAACTTAAATAATATAAAATAACTCCTAAAAATAGGAGTTATTTTCAAATTAATTGTCATCACCAAACATACTTCCAAGTATTCCACCTGCTATTCCAGCACCTATATTACCACCCATGTTACCTCTATCACCTCTACCTTCTCCTGTTCTACTACCTACAGCTGCAAATATTCTCTCTGCCATCTTAGATAATGGTAAACTTTGAAGATATACTTTTCCTGGGCCTGTTAATCTAGTTAAGAATAATCCTTCTTTACCAAATAGAGCATTTTTAAATCCGCCTATAAACTGGACATCATAATCTACTGATGTCTCAAATCCAACAAGACAACCTGTATCAACTCTTAATACTTCCCCTGATTTTAATTCCCTTTCTATAATCGTACCACCAGCATGAACAAAAGCAAGTCCGTTACCTTCTAATCTTTGAAGTATAAATCCTTCTCTGCCAAAAAATCCAGCACCAAGTTTTTTAGTGAATTCTACTTCTACTTCTATTCCATTTGCAGCACACAAAAAAGAATCTTTTTGACATATAAATTTCCCACCACAATTATCTAATTGAATAGGTATTATATTACCAGGATAAGGTGCACTAAAAGCTACCTTTTCTTTGCTACTTCCATTATTTAAAAATGTTGTTATAAAGAAACTTTCTCCTGTAAATGCTCTTTTGAAACCTTTAAATAGTCCACCACCAGTTGAAGTTTCCATTTCAATATCTTTGTTCATATAAAGCATGGCACCAGCTTCTGCCCTTACTCCTTCTCCTGGATCTAACTCAATTTCTACAATCTGCATATCAGAACCTTTAATATTATAATCAATAATATCAGCCAATATAATCATCTCCTTTTCAATTTTATACCCTTTTCAGAATATAAATATTACATTTTTTAAATAATTATACATTATAAAAGACAAAAATCCTAGAGAATTAGAATTTTTGTCTTTTAAATTTAATATTATAATTGATCCCAATTAGCAGGGTAAACTACATAAATAAACTTAGCATGATCAGGACAGCTGAATTTTATTGGAGTATCTTTAGGAATTAAAATTATATCACCTTGTTCTCCAACTATCTTTCTACCATCAATAATTATTTCTAAAGTTCCTTCCATTATATAGTCTATTTCATCATATTTAAGAGTCCAGTCAAATACTGTTTCTTCCATTTCCATTACACCACAACCAAGCCTTGGACTTTCTTCAAGGGTAAAAACATCTTTTAAATAAACTTTGTCTCCTGGCTTACCTGTGTCAAACTTTTCTGGTTTTACTTTGTTAGTTTTTACTACTGCTACTCCACTTTTATCAATCTTTTTTATTTCTTTTTCAGATTGATTCATATAGCTCATTACAACTTTTTTAACTACTTCTTCAATTTTCTTGCTATCCATATCCATTAAGCATTGCTCCTTTTATCATCTAAATCATCTGCAATACCTTCTGGCACTACTGTAGTATTTTTACCTACTGTTTTATTAGCAATAAGCATAGCTACTATAATAGCTGTTATACCACCTACAAGCTTTCCTACTACCATAGGGAATATCATTTCTCTTGCTACTCCTGCTGTAAAACCTAAATGATCTCCAAATACAAATGCGGCACTTACTGCAAAAGCAACATTTATAATTTTTCCTCTTTCGTCCATATCCTTCATTAATCCAAACATAGGTATGTTATTTGCAAGAGTAGCTACCATACCTGCTGCTGCAACATCATTCATTCCTAATAATTTTCCTACCTTTAATAATGGTTTTCTAAATACTTTTGTTATTACATAAACCATAGGGAATGCTCCAGCTAATACTATTGCTATTGAACCAACAATTTCTATTCCATCGGAAATTGGTGCCATACCTGGAATTACTACTATTCCTGTAAGTGTTTCTATAATTATAGCTGCAAGTCCAATAGTTATAACTATTACAACACCTTTTCCAAATACAGTAAATCCTTTAATCATCTTTTCTGGCATTTTCCATAACCCTAAAGAAATAAGCACAGCAACTAAAATTATTGGAATTAAGTTACTTATTATCATGCTTATACTAAATCCTGCAACCATTCCTCCTACAAATGCTCCTATTGGTATAGTAACTATACCAGCTAATATACCTGTTGCTAAGAATTTGTGATCTTCTTTTTTAATTATACCTAATGCTACTGGTATAGTAAAAACTATAGTAGGTCCCATCATAGCTCCTAAAATAAGTCCTGCAAAAAGTCCAGCTTCTGGTGTTTGAGCCATTTCCACAGCTAATGGATATCCACCCATATCATTTGCTAAAAGAGTAGTAGCAAACATTGCTGGATCAGCACCTAATGCAGTATATACTGGTGATACTATAGGTCTAAGAATTTTTGCAAGCACTGGAGCTAATGAAATAACCCCTACCATTGCTACTGCAAGGGAACCCATTGCCATGATTCCTTCTTCAAATTGCTCTCCTAAACCAAACTTATTACCAATTATCTTATCTAGTGCTCCTAATACCATAAAAAATACCATTATATATACAATAATCTCATTTATACTCATCTACTTTACCCCCTCTATTTATTAAGGTTTCTAAAATTTATTTTCTATACTACTCACTCTTTGGTAATACTACTTCAACTTCATTATGTGGTCTTGGTATTACATGAACAGAAATTAATTGTCCAACTCTTTCAGCTGCTGCTGCTCCTGCATCAGTTGATGCTTTAACTGCTCCAACATCGCCTCTTACCATTACAGTTACTAATCCTCCACCTACTTGTTGCTTACCTATTAATGTAACATTTGCTGCTTTCACCATTGCATCTGCTGCTTCCACTGCTCCTACTAACCCTTTTGTTTCTATCATTCCTAATGCATTTTGAATTGCCATTTACAATCACTCCTCTTAATTTTTTATTTATTTTTTGAAACTATTTTTAAAACTATTTTTAAAACTTTATCAATTTTTTGTTTGTCTGTTACATCATGATCGTGCTTTAATATTTCTATTACTTTATTTTTAAGATTTTCTTCATCTAATAAATTATTATCTTCTTTTGGTTGTTCTCCATATATTATTTTTAAATTATTATTTCTTATTTGGTCTTTAGCTCCAGCAGTAAGTATCATATTATCAGATACATATATATTTGAACTACCTTTAGATATAAATTCTTTATAATTGTTTTTAGTAAGTAATATCTTTTTCACATTATCACTCCTGTCTTTTATAAGAGCTTTTCAAAAACTTCTTTTCTAGGAGATGGTATAACTACTTTATTTATAAGCATTCCATTTTCTTTACCTATACTTGATCCTGCTTCTACTGCTTCATTGACTGCACTTATATCACCACTTAAAGTTACAAAAGATTTTCCACCTATTGCAAAACCAAGTCTTATTTCAATTAAGTTTACAGAAGCAGCTTTTGCTGCTGCATCTGCTGCAACAATTGAAGTAGCTATACTGAAAAATTCCATTGCTCCTATAGCATTTAAATCTCCTATTTCTGTAGCACCATTTATAGCATTTATTAATTGTGGATGAACACTTGGTAATATTAATTCATCTACTATATATTCTCTTCCTATATTCTTGCCTACTTCTACTGCTGATTTTACTGATCCAACATCACCTGATATTAAAACTATATATTTACCAGGACATATTGAATTCGATAATATCAAGTTTACTTCTGCAGCTTTTAACATAGCATCTGCTGTTTCAATACCTTTAGCTATACTATTTAATTCTATAAGACCTATAGTTCTTATCATAAGATCACCTCATTATCTTCTATTTCAATGATAATTTTATCTGAAATATCTACTACCTTACCATCTATAGATGAATGAACATTTGCTCCCATATCATTTCTTTCTACTTTTCCTATTAACTGTCCTCTTGATACTTTATCTCCTATATTCACTATAGATGTAGCAGGTTTTCCTATGTGTTGACTTAATGGAATAGATACTTTTTTAACTTTAACTTCTTTTAATTCATCTATTTGTTGATCAGAATATTTCATAATATCTAATCTAGACATTAACCTATTAGTAGGTATTTTTCTATACTCTATCATCTCTCTACTTTCTATATCTAAACTGCCCTTTTCTGGTCTTATGCCTTGCTTTCTCAGTTCACCTTTAACAAAGATATTTACTAATCTAGGAGACAACCCCATAGGGCAAGAATATAATTCACATATTCCACATTCACAACATAATAAAGATTCTTTCATAATTTCTGGATCTCGTTCTGCCATTCCTACATTTCTCATAACTCTATGTGGTCTTAATTTATGTCCTAAAAGATATCTGTGACATAAATCAGTACAATACCTACACTGAATACACGCTGAACGTGTTTCATTTATTATTGTTTTTATAGGCTTTCTTTTTCTTTTAACTATATAGTGATCTTTTGGTAAAACTATTAATGAACCATCTGTTTTTTTAATATATATACTACTTGATTCATCATCATCTATTATAGTACCCATCATAGGTCCACCTATTATTACTGCATAATCATCAAGGGTTGAACCTCCTGCTGCTTCTATACATTCTTTTATTGAAATACCTATTGGAACTTTTAACATTCTAGGATTATTAACTTCTCCTACTACAGTAATATATTTTTCAGTTACTGGCTTATCATTTATAGCATTATACACGTTTATTACAGTGCCTACATTTGATACTACAGTTCCAACATCTAAAGGAATACCAGCTTCAGGAATTGATCTTCCTGTAACTTCATATACTGTCATTTGTTCATCACCAGCTGGATAGAAGTTCTTCAGATAAAATAACTCAACTTTAGAATCTAGTTTTTTTATAGTTTCTTTTAAGATACTAATTTCCTTAGAATTTTTTTGTTTTATAGCTATTGTAAGATACTTTGCTCCTAAAAGCTCTCCTATATGTTCCATACCTTTTATCATTTCTTCAGCTTTAATACTCATAAGATATTTATCTGTATTTAGTAGAGGTTCACATTCAGCTGCATTTATAATGAAATATTCAACATTAGCATTTAACTTTATATGAGTAGGAAAACCAGCGCCCCCTGCTCCTACAACACCCGCTTCATATGTTTTTTGTAATAAATCCATAATTTAAACACCTCTTTTTAGTTAGTTGTCATCTATATCTACTTCATCGATTATTCCAACTATTGTAGCATCTATAGGAGCATTATTCTTGTCCAACGCTTTCCTAGCTGAACTTCCCTTTACTACTAATACATTGTCACCTATGCCAGCTCCAATTATGTCTGTTGCAACTATAGTAGGTATGTCTCTTTCAGTATATTCATCTAATGGTTTGACTACTAATAACTTGAATCCATTTAAGGCTTCATCTTTTCTTGTAGCCCACACATTTCCAACTACTTTACCTATTATCATAAACTTGTCCTCCCTGTGATTCTATTTTTTTGAAATTGTAATATTGTTTATTCTTATATAATCTTTGGCTAAGGGAGTTACTATAGTATTTTTATTTATAAGAATATTTTTGTAACCTTTTCTATATATATCTTCTAATATAGCTTCTGTAATTATTTTATTATTAATTGTATAAAAGTCTTGTTTATCTAAGCTGATTTTTGACTCTTCTTCTTTTTTATCATAAAATATCTCAGTTATATTTTCTTTATCTACAAAGCTTATTCCAAAGGAAATAAGTTTTTCTTCATATGATTTAAGCATATTATAGAAGTTTTTATTAGAAGTATTTTTATATTTATGATATTCTACTCCATCAGTTAAAATAGAAATTGATTTTCCTTTTAGAATACCTTCTGTTACTATAGAAGAAACATTATCTGTGGATTTACCCATAGAAATATCAATCAATTGATCTTTTGTAAAATCAGATACTATAATATATTTATAACTATCAATTTCTAAATCTTCATCTATTTCATAGAGATAATCTATTCTAAAATTATCATCTTTTATTCTAAAATCATTTTCTTCTTTATTAATTACTAATATTTTATCCTTCTGTACTGTATTAGAATTTATTTTTTTCATTACTTCCTTCGTTAAATACTCTACTAATTTATCAATGTTAATTGTATTCAAATCCAAAATATCCACGTCCTTTATATTTTACAATTCATTGCGATACCTAAAGGGGTTACTAAAAATGGATTCTTAGGTTTTATAGTTTTTACTTTTGTTTCCTTTTCGATAATTGTTTCTATACCTTGTAAACAACTTGTACCTCCTACAAGATATAATTCTTTTACATCATATTTTTGAATATGATTATGAACTATACTTGCCATTTTTTGAATTACTGGTATTACTACTGGAAATACTTCACTTTGTTTATCTTTAGCTTTCTTAAAATTCTCTGCATCCTCAAACTTCATCTTATAACTACCAGCAACTACTAATGTTAAATGTGTTCCTCCAGTAGCTTCATCTGCTACATATACTACATTTTTATCTTCTATTATAGATAGTCCAGTGGTTCCACCACCTATATCTACTATGGCCCCATCAGTTATATGAAGTACTTCGTTTGCAGCTGTAGGTTCATCCAATATATTTACAACTTCTAATCCAGCACCTTCAACAACATATCTATGAGTCTTGCTATCTTTCTCACCTGTTCCTGGCGGTACTGCTATTGCAGCTTTAGTCAACTCAGTTCCTATTTTTTCTTCTATATTTTTCTTAAGCTTTCTAACTATATTCATAGCCCCTATATAATCAACTACTAAACCGTCTCTTATAACTTGAGCAAATTCCATTTCACATGCTACTGGATTTTTATCTTTATCTAATACAACTATTACAATATATGCTGTACCTAAATCCACGCCTACAAGTAATTCTTCATCTTTATTTACTTTCTTAGGATTATCAATAGTTTTTTCCAGTTGAGAGATTAAATCATCTGAATTTTTAAAGTCTATCATTAGATATTCTCCTTTTTATCCAGTATTTGTCCCTTTGTTCCTTTTTTTAGATTGCAGGCATTAGCTTCGTCAAAATCTATATGCATATTTAAGCTATATTTTTCACTTACTCTAATTAAAACATCTTCAAATATAACTGGTCTATCACTTAATATTTTTACATTTACAATATCTTTATCTACTAATCCAAATTTATCTGCTGCTTCTGGTGGCATATGAATATGTCTTCTTGCTATTATTACAGCTTCTTCTGCTTTTATAATATTTTTTCCTGCTGAAATAAATAGATCTGCACTACCCTCTGTATCTCCTGAATCTCTAACAGGTGCATTAACACCTAAAGCTATACCATCAGTCTTAGATATTTCAATTTGAGTACTGTTTCTTTCAGGTCCTAATACGGCTACATTTTTAATTACTCCTTTAGGCCCCATTATATTAATTCTTTCTTCGCATAAAAATTGGCCAGGTTGAGATAATTCTCTTTTAGGAGTAAGTTTATAACCTTTTCCAAATAATTTTTCTACATCTTCTTTACATAAATGAGCATGTTTTGCAGATGCTTCTACAGGTATTATCTTGTCTGTATCATCTGAATTCAACTCTTCTATAATTTTACTTATCATTTCTTTTACTCTTGATTCATCCAAGAAATCACCTCCTATATTACTTATAATATCCAGCTAAATATCTGCACATCATTACATATACTGCACTACTTAATCTATTAAGTGATTTAATGATGTCATCTCTATTTAACGAGATAGAAACTATTTCAACTTCACGAATATTACTTCTTATTGAATTAAGTCCTATTACTAATTCTCCCATTTTATAATCTGGTAGAATGTGATCCACGCCTAAATTATTTTTTGGATTATGTGACATTTCTCTTATATCTGTTTCTTCTATTCCAAAAAAATTGAAGTCTTCTATTTTTTGATTTATAACTTCTGATTTCAATATATTTCTAACAAATTCAAGTATCTCTTGTAAATCATCTATTAATTTAGTTTTTTTATCTTTATGTGCTAACACTTGAATTTCAAGTATTTTAGATTGCAAACTATCAAGTTTTCCTCTAAATATAATGCTAGGATGATTTTTAAAAACCAATTCATTACCATATAATTGAGTCATATTTTCTGGCTTTTCTTCTAAATATCCTCCTGTATATTGACATATATATTTAGGAGTAAATTTTTCTTCTTTTGTCTCTTTTTCTTCTTCATTAGTTGTTTCTAAATGTTCCTTGTCTTCAAATACTAATTTGATATTTTTTTCATTTAAGTATTCTTTAGCCGAAGGAGTAATTATGGTATTGGATTTGACAATTAAATTCTCCATTTGTTCCTTTTTATGTTTAGCTCTGAGTTGAGCTTCAGTCAAAACTTTCATCTATTATCACATCCTTTTTAAGGGATAAGTCTGACCCTTTAAACTAAAGGGTCAGATATCACCTTAGACTAATTAACCTTCAAGTTTTGGTAATATAGTTTCTACTTCATTGTGAGGTCTTGGTATCACATGTACAGATACTAATTCTCCAACTCTTTCTGCTGCTGCTGCTCCAGCATCTGTTGCAGCTTTAACTGCTCCAACATCACCTCTAACCATTACAGTTACTAATCCTCCACCTACATGCTCTTTTCCAATAAGTGTAACATTTGCTGCCTTTACCATTGCATCTGCAGCTTCTACAGATCCTACCAATCCTTTAGTTTCTATCATTCCTAATGCGTTTGCATTTGCCATTTTAATATCCTCCTTTAAATTTTATATTATTTAATATTTTGTAGTTGTTCCATTACTAATCTTGTTATTGCTTCAACATCTAAATCAGCATTTGAATCATTTTCTTTGCATTTATTAGTTTCATATTCATCCGCTAAATCTTCTACTTCTTTTACTCCATATGCTAATCTCTTTATATCTATTAGATTTAAAGGACTTACATTATCTGATGTAGCACTACCACCTACAGCACCACAACCTAAAGTAAGTGCTGGAGATAAATTAGTAGTTGCACCTAAAGCTCCTTGTGCTGATGGAGTATTAACTAAAATTCTAGATGCAGGTTTCTTAAGTGCAAATGCCTTTATTATCTCTTCATCTTTTGAATGAATTGATAATGTATGACCAAGTCCTCCATAATTTAATAACTCAATACATTTATCACATGCACTATTCCAATCTTCTTCAGAATAGAATCCAAGTATTGTAGATAGTTTTTCTCTTGAAAATGGATATTTAATTCCTACATTAGTTTCTTCAGCTATTAATACTCTTGTATTATTTGGAACTTTAATTTCTGCCATTCTAGCTACTTCTTTAGCAGATTTACCAGCAATTTTTCCATTAAACTTGCCTGACTTATCTTGAATTACATCTCCTACTTTCTTTTTCTCAACACTATTTAAAAAGTATGCACCTTGTTGTACAAGAGATTTTTTAACTTGATTCTTAATGCAGTTTTCTGTTACAATTGCTTGCTCTGAAGCACATATTGTACCATTATCAAATGTTTTACTATCTAATATTCTCTTTACTGCTAAATCTATGTCAGCAGTTCTTTCAATAAATGCAGGTACATTTCCAGGACCTACTCCTAAAGCTGGTGTTCCTGAACTATATGCTGCCTTTACCATAGCTGAACCACCTGTAGCTAGTATTAGGCTTACATCATCATTTTTCATTAAAGCACTAGTTCCCTCCATATGAGGTATTGTTGTGCAATTTATAGTACCTTCTGGAGCACCTAATTCTTCTGCTTTCTTTTGAAGTATATCTACTGTTTCTTTTATACTATTTAGTGCTGAAGGATGAGGACTAAATACTATTGTGTTTCCAGATTTAACAGATATAAGTGATTTATAAATAGCTGTAGATGTAGGGTTTGTTGATGGAATTAAACCTGCAACAACTCCAACTGGTGTAGCTATTTCTACTATTTTTCTGTGTTTATCTTCATTTATTATACCTATAGTCTTCATATCTTTTATATAGTCATATACTGCTTTACTAGCAACTTTATTCTTTACTATTTTATCTTCATATACTCCAAATCCTGTTTCTTCTGCTGCCATTTTTGCTAGTCTATCAGCTTGTTTATATGCCTCTTCAGCCATTCCTTTAACTATTTTATCTATTTCTTCTTGACTTTTAAGCTTCAATTTCTGTTGAGCATTTTTAGCTTTTTCTACTAAATCCCTTACTTCTTGAATTGAGCTTAAGTCTTTATCTTTTATATGCACTTACTTCACCCTTTCGTAAAACTTTAGTATTGCATCTATTAGCTCGTTTTTCTTAGAATATTTAATTTTATTTCTTTCTATTGGAAAAAAATCACTATATTTATCATCCAATTCTCGAGCTATAGTTCTTAACTTAACTGTTTTTTTATTTTTAAGATTTTCTTTAGTATGAATTTTTATATCAAATGAACTGCTATCTTCATTTGATTTTTCTTCTTTATTTGACTCTTTTTGTGATTCTTGATTTTGCTCTTTCTTTTCTTCTGGCTCTATTTTGTCTTGTAGTTTTGAATCTTCTTTTTCTTCTTTTTCTTCTTTTTCTTCTTTTACTTTCTCTTTAATATCTTCTTCATTGCTGTTCTCATTTTCCCCTACAGGCAATATTTTTTCAATACCTTCGCCAGGTCTAGGTATTACATGAGAAGATATTAAACTACCTACTTTTTTAACCGCTGCTTCTGCTGCATCTATAGATGCTTTTACTGCTCCTACATCACCTGTTATATGAATAGTTACAAGTCCTCCTCTTACAAATTCACACCCTAACAACTTCACATTAGCTGATTTTACACATACATCTGCAGCTTCAATTGCTCCTATATATCCATATGTTTCTATCATTCCTAGAGCTTCATTTTTCATCATCATCACCACAGCTCATACTAATATTTAACTGGATTATCAGCTACACTATTTACTGCAGCTGCAAATGCATCACATGCTGCCTTACATGCTGATTGACTACCAGTCAATAGTCCTCCACCAAAGTTAGTTTCAGATGGTGGTCCATAAAATTCTACCATCTTAACATCTGCAGCTTTTAGAGCAGCATCCATTGCATACATAGACTCTATTGGTGGTGCTATAAGGTAAGCTACAGCTTCCCCTTCTCTAATTCCACACATATCAGATATAAATGATCCTGTTCTTGAAATACAATGAGCATAATATACTATAGAATCATCATCATTTGCACTATAGAAGCACGCATCATTTTTAATAAAATCAACTGCTGCATCTAAACCACTTCTTACTTCTGCTGGTGTAGGTCCTGATAGAATGCCTATAAACTCACCTGCAAGTTTTGTGTTTGCATTGTCTGCTCCACCATAGAAAGATTTAGCATATGCTACTGCAACTTCTGCTTTCTTTGTAGCATCATCTAATGCAGTGTAACCTACATCATCAACATTTGTTGTTATTAATCCTATACTCTTATGTCCTGGTTTTAGTTCTAATGCTTTCGCTAAGTCATCATCCACATTTGGAATCAATTTAACACTTAATACCTCTGCACAAATTGGATCATTTTTCATGAATAATCCCTCCTATTTATAATTCTAAATCTAAACCACTAGTTTTTTGTTTTACCATTTCATTTATAATGTGAGCTATATGAGCTCCTGCTTCTACTGCAGCAGTACCATCTTTATGAATATTTGAAACTACATTTCTTCTTGCTTCTGGCATTCCAACTGTTGCTTTATATGCTATATATGCACTCATACTTTCTCCTGTTGCAAGTCCAGGTCTTTCTCCTACTAAAAGACAAGTAACATCTGCTCCAGTAACTTCTGAAACTACATCCATTGATGGAACTCGTCCATATTTAATAAAGAATGGTGTTCCAAGTTCAAGTCCATATCCTTCTAAACCTTGCTTTAATGTTGGAAGTATATCTCTAATATTAGCTTCAATAGCTGTAGAACTTAACCCATCTGCAACTATTATTTGAACTTGTGGATTCTTTTTGCAGTTTTCTTTTATTTTATTTATCTCTTCATCAGCAAATTGTCTACCTAAATCTGGTCTAGTTATATATTGATCTTTATCTTTACACTTTGTTTTAACTGTAAAAAGATCCATTTCTTCAACAATTTTTTCATCTACACTTGTAAATACTGCATCCATTGCAACTGCATGATCTGCTCTAAATCTTAAAAGTGTACTTGTCTTACATCTTGGTCCAGATCTCCAAGCACCTACTCTAGCAGCTGTATTCTTTTTAAGCTCTAGATACTCTTCCTTATTTTCTGGTTCTGGCACTAATAATTGTTCCCTTAAATTCACTTCAGTTATATCAGACAATTCACTATTATCTACATCCGATACTTTTGTTTCTGGTAAAGAACATTTATCACTATTATCAGAAGGTTTACCATCTAATTGTGATAATACTTGTTCTACTATTTCCTTTAAATCTTTTTCAGATACCATTTAATTCACCTCTCCATTTTTCAATGATTATAATCTATATTATTTTAAAAAGATTGATGCATCTCCAGCTCTTTCAGTTAAAACTCCATTTCTTGTTATTCCCATTTTTTCTGTCCACTCATGGAATTCTTTTATAGGTTTTAAGTTCATTAATTCTCTTAAAGCTGCTATATCATGATAACCTGCTGATTGATAGTTAAGCATTACATCGTCTCCAAGTGGAGTACCTATTATATAATTACATCCTGCATTGTGTAATAATATTGAAAGATTTTCTATATCATTTTGGTCAGTTTTCATGTGGTTAGTGTAGCATACGTCAACTCCCATTGAAATTCCACTAAGTTTACCCATGAAGTGATCTTCAAGTCCTGCTCTTATAACTTGCTTGCTATCATATAGATATTCTGGTCCTATAAACCCAACAACTGTATTTACTATAAATGGATCATATTTTTTAGCTAATCCATAACATCTAGCTTCTAATGTTACTTGGTCTACTCCATGATGAGCATCAGATGATAACTCTGAACCTTGTCCTGTTTCAAAATACATTACATTAGGTCCTGCTGAAGTACCTTCTTTTAACATTAAATCTCTAGCTTCTTCTATTAATTTAGCATTTACTCCAAATGCTTCATTACCTTTTTCAGATCCTGCTATACTTTGGAATATCATATCTGCAGGTGCACCTTTTTCTACTGCTTTCATTTGAGTAGTAATATGAGCTAATACACTTGTTTGTGAAGGTATTTCCCATTTGTTTTTAAGGTCTTCAAATGCATTTAATACTTCAGTAACCTTGCTAACACTGTCATTTACAGGGTTTAATCCTATTACAGCATCACCAATACCATAAGATAATCCTTCCATAGCAGAAATTAAGATTCCTTCTACATTATCTGTTGGATGGTTAGGTTGAAGTCTTGCAGAAGCAGTACCAGGAACTCCTATTGTTGTATTACAAGTAGCAGTTATTCTGATTTTACTTGCAGCATATATAAGGTCTAAGTTTGACATTAACTTTGTTACAGCTGCAACCATTTCACTTGTAATTCCTCTGCTGACTCTCTTAATCTTGCTTTCTGTAGTTTTATGATCTAACAGCCATTCTCTAAATTCTCCAACTGTCCAATTCTTTATTTCTCCATAAATTCTTTCATTTACTGAGTCTTGAATAATTCTAGTAACTTCATCTTCGTCATAACCAATAACAGGGTTATTTCTTAAATCCTTAAGTGTTAAATTACTTAATACCTCTTTTGCAGCTATTCTTTCAGTTGTTGACTCTGCTGCAACTCCTGCTAAATTATCCCCTGATTTTTCTTCATTGGCTTTAGCTAATACTTCTTTGATTGATTTAAACTGATATACATCTCCAAATAATTTAGTTTTTAATATCATACATTTTCACCTCTTAGTTTTATAATTAATATCCAAATGCTAATGTCTTGATTACAACAGGAACAACCTTACCATTTGCTAAAGGTTTCCCTATATCTATAAAGTCACCATTTTTTACCTTTACACTATCTATACAAACTATATCTTTGTTGTAACCTAAAAGTCTGTTTATGGTTTGTCCTAATGCTTTTGCTATGTCATTTTCCACAATAACTATTAAGGGTTTTTCAGTATCTATTATTTCTTTCATACCTTCAATGACACTCTTGGCCAAAGATTGCAGCTCATTAAAGCTTATATTCTTCACCCCCTTCAATGCTAAAGCTATTAGTTGATTACCATCTTCTAAGTTAAACCAATTAAGCTTTTCCTGGATTGCTCCACTTAAGCTATGGTAATCTAACTCTTCATCTTGACTTGAAAGTTTTAAAATAGGGATGTTTTTAAATGGGAACATATCTTTTGTAAAAGTAATAGTACTTCCACTTATATCAGTAGTGTGAGTTCCTGCTCCCACAACAGTAGCTCTTATGGTTTCAGATGGCTTGTGTACTTTGAACTCATCAAATAATATACTTTTTCTTATGCTTTTACCTAAAACCACACCTATATCGCCATATTGAAAACTTTCTTTGTTTGCTTCAGCATCATATATGCAATCTGCAACTCCACCTGAAAAAGAAATATATTCTATATCATATTCTTTTTTAAGTCCCTTTGTAGTTAATATCAAATCTAGATCTTTACTATTTTGCTTAACTCCTATACCTAATGCCTCTTCAAGCACATCTGACATTTTATCTGTTACATAATTTAATTCATGCTGATTTATCTTTTTTCCAACTTCTAAATCAATATCTATATTTTTAGCAAGTTTTTTTATTTTGTCTGATACATATTCAATTTTCATGGTCTCAGGATTTACTTTAATTAATCTGCCACCTATATCTAAACAAGTAGTATCAATAACCTCACCTCTATCAAATATAGATATATTTGTAGTACCGCCTCCAATATCTAAATTTGCTACTACTGTTTTTTCTTGTTTAGAAATCACATCAGCTCCTGCACCTTTTCCAGCAATTATAGATTCTAAATCAGGCCCTGCAGTAGCTACTACAAAATCTCCTGCTAATCCACTCAATTTTTCTAAAACTAAGTTAGCGTTTTCTTTTCTAGCTGTCTCTCCAGTTATTATTACTGCTCCTGTATCTACATCTTTAGGTGATATATTAGCTTTTTTATATTCTGACTCTATAATTGTCTTTACATATTCACCATCTATTTCAGTTATAGATTTTAAAGGAGTATAATAAATATCACTTTTATATATAACTTTTTTATCTACTATATTTACTTTCGGTATAGCAAAAGAAGAAGCTGTATTTTCAATAAATAGTTTGCTAAAAACTAATTGAGTAGTAGAAGTACCTATATCTATTCCTACACTAAGTATTTGCTCCATCAATTAAATTCCTCCAGTCAAAATAGCAAAAGGAGCCTAAAGGGTATGTGTATACATACCGCTCTAGGCTCCTTTGCCTTCTCCAAACACTCCATTGTGTTATATTATTCGTTTTTAAAATCAAAAATTACTTTTGTACCATTTGATGTGGAATCCATATTCAAATGTCCTTGTAGTTTATCCTTGACAATACTTTTTACTATCTCAAGGCCTAAACTATGTTTTTTATTTTCATCTATATTAAAACCACGACCATCGTCAATTATAGAAATACTAGAATATAATATACCCTTTTGTACAGATATTTCTATATTTCCTTCAGCCTTACCTTTAAAAGCATGCTCCAAAGAATTTTGTAATAATTCATTTACTACTAATGCTATTGAAGTAGCTTTATCAGAATTTATAGTTATACTATCGCCTTTTATTTTTATATTTATTTTTTTCTTATAAGGTAAACCTAACCTTAAAGTGCTATTTTTTATTTTATTTATTATAGTTTTTAAATCTATATCATCTATACCATTTTGAGCTAATATCTCATGAGTAACAGCAATACTAAGCATTCTATTTATACTTTCATGAAATGCCTTTTTTACTGATTCATTTTTTACTCTTCTAGATTGAAGACTTAAAAGACTAGCTATTGTTTGTAAATTATTTTTTACTCTATGATGTATTTCCCTTATGGCAACAGATTTTAAAATTAATTCTTTTTCCTTTTGTCTTACCTCAGTTATATCTTTTATCAGCATTGTAATTCCTATTATCTTATTTTCACTTTTCATCAATGCATATTTTAACTGTAGTACAAATTTACCTGCAGTAATTTCCGTCTTTCTCAAGCTAGGTTCATTTATAACTTCTATAATAGAATTTTCATCTAAAGATACGTTGTTAAAATCCATTCCTATTACAGGATCTTTATATCCTAATTTTTTATAAAGTTCTTTTGCAACTGGATTTGCATAAGTTGCTATCCCCTTTTTATCAAATATAACTATGGCATCATTAACATGATAGGTCAAAGAATGTTTACTATCTTCAAAATTTAGTAATGTCTCTGTAAGTTGTTCCGTAGTCTCTGTAAGCACTTCCATTTTGTGTGTCTCATTTATATCTCGAGTTATATCTTGTTCCATTATCAAACATGCTATAACATCTTCATTATTATTGTAAATTGGTACAACACTTTGTCTTACTGTTTTATTTTCCTGTGTTATAGCTTTTAAATCACGTGTAGGCATTCCTATTTCTAAGGTTCTAAGAGCAGCTGGTTCATTTTTTCTAAAAGCTAATTGACCAACAACTGAATTCTTATACATAGAAATAGATGTAGTAGGTGATGCCTCTGCAACAACTATAGCAGTATCTGAATCTTCAGTTAAACAATCTATAAATATATCTGCTTTTACTAAATTAGCTATCAAAGGTAATACCCTTGATACTTCATTTATTTTATCTATATCAGAATCAGAAAGGGTAGTGTGTTTTTTACATATTTCTCTAATGATAATGTCCCCCTCCATTCTATGAATTACTCATTATAATTGCAGATGCAATATCTTGCATAGGACAACGTTTATCCATGCTTAGTTTTTTAATTTTCTTATATGCTTGGTCTTCAGTAATATTATTCGTTTCCATCAATATACCTTTTGCTTTTTCAATAACCTTTCTTGCTTCTAATTTGTCTTTAGCTGTTTTTATATCTTTTTTTATTTCTTGAATTTCTCTACCTTTAGCTATAGCAACCTCAATAGCAGGTATAAGATTTGGTTTGTTTATAGGCTTTACAATATATCCCATAACTCCAATTTCTTTTGCTTGTTTTATAAACTCTGGTCCACTATAAGCTGTCAACAGTATCACACTCTTAGCAATATTATCTTTTAATATTACCTTAGATGCTTTCATCCCATCCAATATAGGCATTTTAACATCCATAAGAACTAAATCAGGATTATACTCTTTACATAATTCTACTGCATCGAACCCATCAGAAGCTTGCCCTACAACGTTGTAGCCTTCTTCCTCTAAAAACTCCTTAAGGTCCATTCTAGTAATAGGCTCATCATCGGCTATCACTATATTATATTTCATAATATTATGCCTCCTTGATACAATTTTAGAATATTAATCATTAATATAATTTTGTATATCTTTTATGCCTATATCTTCTTTTGAACTTACTTTAAATATTTTTTGCGCTCCTGCTAATTCAAGACATTTTATAGAATCTTCAATATAGATATCTTCTTTATCCACTTTTGTGACTATACCTATCACTGGCTTCGTGAATATTGAAGCAAAGTTAGGCGGAAAAACACATCTTTTATTGCTTGAATCTTGAATTAATGCTATCTCATCACAATCATAAGATGCTATTGTAAGAGCATTATAATATCTTCTATTTTCTAAATACTCTCCTGGAGTATCTATGATATTACCATAATATTCTAAAGCTTGTGTCTTTTTATATTGAGTATTCATTTTTTTTAAAGACTGTATTAAAGTAGTTTTTCCACTACCAATTGAACCAATAATAATAATTTTTTTCATATTAACCTCTTTATGATCTAGTAATTTGTGCTGGAGTAAATAAAAGTGAGTCACTTAATACTGCTATTATTTCTTTTAAAGATGATTCTACACTTGATACATCTCCAGTAATAACTAAAGATCCACTAAACCTATCTATAAAACCTATTTCTACATCTGCTGATTTTGTAGCTACATCTGCTGCTATTATAGCTGCTTCACTAGGAGTTATAGTAAGTATACCAATAGCATCACTAAATTCATCATTTAGTCCCAACTTAACATATATACTCCTGTCAGGATTCGCAATAAGATGTGCTAAAGTCACTTGTTTCCCAGGAACAAATTCTTGTATTATTCTTTGTTTGTTTTCTTTTTCCATTTTAATCATTCCTTAATTAGTCTAAAAACACATAAAGCCCTACCCCAAAACATAGTTAACCGTTTCAGTGTAAGCCTCCTCGCTTTCTTACTGCACCCCATTGTACAATATATATTCAATTTTAAATCATTATAACATACCGTTTAAATTAAATCAATATCATATTAACAAAAATCATCATGCTATTTTTTTCCATTATATAAATCTTCATATATCTTTATAAAATCTGTTCTAGATGGAATTCTTGGATTGTTTTCTGTGCATATATCATTCATTGCTTTATCAACCATTTCATCTATAGCACTATAGAATTCTTCTCTTTCTATTCCCATATCTTTTAATGAATGTGGAATTTCAAGTTTTTCATTTAATATCTCAACTGCCTTTACAAGTGCATTTACACTATTTCTTTCATCTGGTACTTCTATACCTATACTTTTTGTTATATAAGCATATCTGCTTCGAGCTTGTTTCTCTTCTGAATTATACTTTATGATATGTGGCATTAACATAGCATTTGCTCTTCCATGAGGTATATGGAATCTAGCTCCTAATGCATGGGCCAAACTATGATTTATTCCTAGAGAGGAATTGTTAAATGCAATACCTGCCATGGTAGAAGCATTATGAAGTTTTTCTCTCGCAACCTCATCTTTTCCATCTTTAAATGCTTTAAGCAAATAACTAAACACTATCTTAATAGCCCCTTCAGCCAATGTATCTGTATAATCATTTGATTTTTTAGATACAAATGCTTCAATAGAATGAGTCAATATATCTAATCCAGTATCTGCAGTTACTTTTTTGGGTACTGTAATTGTAAATTTAGAATCCACTATAGCTAAATCTGGCATCATGATTGGATCATCAAAAGCTATCTTTTTGCCTTCCTTAGTATCTGTAATCACAGAGTAAGATGTTACCTCAGAACCTGTTCCACTTGTTGTAGGAATTGCTACAAAATATGGTTTCTTCATCTCTTTATTTTGATCCATTTTCATGAAAAAATACATCATTGCTTTAGCTGTATCAATAGATGAACCCCCACCAAGAGCAATTATACAATCTGGTCTTTCAGTTACCATCATATCTAAAGATTTAATTACTAAATCTACAGTAGGGTCTGGTTTTACCTCTGAAAATACATTATAATCAGATCCTTGTAAACTGAGAATATTAGTAACTTTTTTGGATATTTCAGAATCCACTATGAATTTTTCAGTTACAAGCATAACGTTTCTAAAGTCTTTTTCAATCAAGCATCCAATAGAACCTCTGCCATAAAGTATTTGAGGTCCTACCTCAAATCTATTCATTATATCACTCCTCATATTTATTTATTTATTTAATATTAAGCTAAATTATACTACATTAATTCTCATATTACAAACCTTTTAAATTTTTACCAATTTTAAAAATAAATATTTTTATGAGTTTTAATAAAGACATATTAAATGATATAATATATAAAACAAACATTGAAAAGAGGTGTATTAGATGAATGAAACCATATATATAACAGGACATAAAAACCCAGACTCTGACTCAATTTGTTCTGCACTTGCATATGCAGAATATAAAAATGGAAATGGAAATATAAATGCTATTCCAATAAGACTTGGAAAAATTAATAGAGAAACTAAGTTCATATTAGACTACTTTGGAGTTGAAGCACCCAAAGCTTTAGATACTATAAGACTTAGTGTAGAAGATTTAGATTTTGATAAAATTGCCCCTATTACTCCTGATATATCCTTTCGCATGGCTTTAGAATTAATGAAAAAGAATAATTTAAATAGTATACCTGTAGTAGGTGATAAAGAAGAATTATTGGGTATTGTAACAATTTCAGATATTATACAAGCATATATTGATGTATGGGATAATACAATATTAGGTAAATCTAAAGCATCAATAGACAATATCATAGACACGCTTTCTGCTAAACCCATATATATTCCAAATAAAATAAAAGAATTTAATGGAAAACTTTTAGTTCTTGCTATGGAACCAAATACTGTATCTAATTATATAGATAAGGATGATATTGTTATATGTGGAAATAGAAAAGATATTCAAAACAGTGCATTAGAAAAAGATATCTCACTTATGATTGTAACAGGAAATTTAGATGTTGAAGATGATATTATAAAAAAAGCAAAATCAAAAAATATCGCTATAATATCTACACCACATGATACATTTACTACATCTAGACTAATCCCACAATCTATTCCTGTTAACTATGTAATGACAAAGGAAAATTTAGTTTTATTTGATTTAGATGACTTAGTAGATGATGTAAAAGCAAAAATGAGCCAAACTAGATACAGATCATATCCAGTAACAGATAATACAAATCGTGTTGTAGGGCTTATCTCTAGATATCATTTAATATCAAGTAAAAAGAAAAAAATAATCTTAGTAGACCATAATGAAAGAAGTCAATCTATAGATGGATTAGAAGAGGCAGAAATATTAGAAATAATAGATCATCATAGAGTGGCAGATGTATTTACAGGTACTCCTATATACTTTAGAAATGAACCTGTAGGTAGTACTGCAACTGTTATTGCTTCAATATTTTTTGAAAATGGAAGAAGACCTTCAAAGAAAATTGCAGGAATACTTGCTGCTGCAATTATATCTGATACACTTTTATTTAAATCTCCTACTGCTACAAAGACAGATAAAGTCATGCTTAAAAGACTTGAAAAAATAGCTAATTTGAACGTTAAAGAATTCGCCATGGAAATGTTTAAAGAAGGAACATCTCTAATAGGAAAAACACCTGATCAATTATTAAGTGAAGATTTTAAAGTATTTACAATTGATGAAAATAAAATAGGTATAGCTCAAGTATATACCATGGATCCAGAAAGTTTAAAAGATATGAAAGCAGATTTACTTTCTCTTATGCAAAGAAGAATTGAAACAGAAGGGTATACAACATTTATCCTTATGCTTACTGACATTTTTGAGCAAGCTTCAGAAATGATAGTTGTAGGTGATAATAAGGAACTTATAGCAAAGTCATTTGGTAAAGAAATAAAAAATAATTCATTTTATGCAAAAGATGTACTTTCAAGGAAAAAACAAGTTGTCCCACCAATTACATCTGCTATAACTGCTGTAGAAGAAATATAGCTAAATCAAGATTTCTTTTAAAAAATACCAGAAAAAGTGTTATAATATTAATTATATTAGAAAAATCAGCTTATATTGAGTTTATAAGCTGATTTTTAATTAGGAGGAACTAAGTTGGGATTAATAAATGAACCTAAGACAAAAAGAGGGATGGAAACTTTAAATAAAATATGTAAATCTGCTGAACATCTATTTAGTGAAAAAGGTTATTTTGAAACTAGTATAGTAGATATTGCTCAAAAGTCTGAGGTAGCTCAAGGTACTATATATATATATTTTAAAGATAAGAAAAGTATATTTAGATATTTAGTAAAATATTTAGGGCAAGACTTAAGACAAGAAATTAAAAATGAAACTAAAGTTAAAACTTCAAGATATAATCAAGAATATGTTGGGTTAAAAACATTTTTAAATTTTGTAGGAGAACATATAGGAATATTTAAAATAATATGGCAAGCTCAATTTGTTGATATGGAACTTTTCAAGGAATATTATGAGGAATTTTCTAAAAGCTATATAAAAGGTATAGAAAGAGCTCAAGAAAATAATGAGATGAGAAAGATAGATTCAGAAGTATTATCATACTGCTTCATTGGTATTGCAAACTTTATTGCCTTAAAATATATAGTTTTTGATAATGAAAATGACTATAATGATATAGTTGAATCTGCAATGGATTTTATTAAAAATGGTGCTTTTTTTAATGAGTAATATTAAAAATATAAAAAATGAACTATTAATTCTTAGAATTAATAGTTCATTTTTTATATCAATTATTTTTTAAGTAAATACTCTATATTACCAGCTAAGTGCTCCATTATGCCTATTCCTTCTGTATCTTGCTCTGCATTTATTTGTCCACCTGCACCTGCTACTCCTATATTCCAGTAATTTGAGCCTACAACTGTACAATCATTAACTGTTGCCCATAACACTAATTGTGAGAATGCAAAGGTTTGACCAGTTCTTCTAGCTACTGTTATAGGAGCAACTAATTTTCTAGAAAATGCTGTACCTTTCCAATTATAAGAAGATGATTCATCTACCATTTCATTAGCAATCCATCGTCCTGTAAACCCTGCTCTATCAAGTAAACTTTTTAACTTTGGTGTAATTGAAGCATGATAGACTGGAGAAGATAATATTATAACATCTGCTTTTAACATTTTATTAAAAATCTCCTGAAAATCATCTTTAATACTACAGGATTGATTCTCAATACAATAGTAACAACCTGTACATTCTGAAATATCTTTTCCAATAAGTGAAATAAATTCAGTTTCAATATCTGACTTTTTTAATTTAGATAATACTACTTTAGTAAAGAACTCAGTATTTCCATCTTTTCTTGGACTACCACATATTGCTAATACTTTCATAAAGATACCCCCTATTTATTATTTTATATTAAGCTTTGCCCCACTTAACAGCTGTTGCTGCCCATGTATAACCTGTTCCAGCACCTAATAAAACAGCTAAGTCTCCATCTTTCAACCTATTTAGCTTTTGTCCTTCAAATAATGATATAAATGCATCTGATGATTGGCAATGACCATATTCTTCTAAAACAAATGAGTTTTCTTCAGATAATCCAAAACCTTCTAATATACCTTCTAATAAAGATCTTTTCATAAATATTGGAGCTAAATAGTTTATATCATTAATTTCATATCCGCTTTTTTCTATTGATCTCTTAATTACTTTATTAAAATTATCAAAACTAATTGGGTCTAGTCTTGATTTCATATCGTTTATATCCTTTACATCTAAAAATCTATTCTTAAATTTAACATCTTTTGAATTATTAAAATTTTTACATCCAACACCATATACTGCAACATCTTCTGCAAATGAACCATCTGTAATCATAGCAGTTTCTAATATTATATTCTCATTTAATCCCCTTTGTAATAGTATAGCAGAAGCTCCATCACCAAAGTTAAACATAAATCTTGAATTATGATTAGTATAATCTATTATTTGAGTCTCTTTTGAAGAGGATACTAATAATACATTATTTAAATTTTTATCATTTAACATCATACTTTTAAGAACTTTTAGAGAATATACTCCTGCAGAGCAAAGAGAATGAATTTCAAAAGCATTGGCATTTACTGCTCCTATTTTATTTTGTATATCTGCTGCACAATTATATAGATAGTAATCTTTATATTCACTACCACAATATACTACTAAATCTAATTTCTCAGGATCAAATCCATTTAGTGCTTTCTTTGCAGCTCTTGCACCCATTTCTGAAACAGTTTCTTCTTCAGATGCTTGATGTACTTTTTTAATACCGAATTTTTCTCTTATCACATATTCTGGTATTTCTGATAATTCTGATATTTTTTTGCTGTCTTTAATTTTTTTAGGTATATATATACCAATATTCTTTATTCCTATATTCATTTATATCCTCCTAATTATCATCACTTGTGCCATATAGTTCCATAATTTTCCCAACTACAATCTTGCCTACATTATTTTTAGGTATATCTTCTACAAATGTAATGTATTTTGGAACTTTATAATTAGCTAAATTCTGTTTTAGTTTTTCTTGAATTTCTTCTTTCGAGATTTGCATATTAGCTTTAAGTGAAACAACTGCTTTTCCTACTTCTCCCCAAACTTCATCAAATACTCCAAATACACATACTTCATTTATTTCTGGAATTTTATATATATATTTTTCTATTTCAGGAGGAAATACATTTTCTCCACCACTTATAAACATATTTTTCTTTCTTCCAACTATATAGTAATATCCATCTTCATCAACCTTAGCCATATCTCCTGTATGAACCCATCCATCTATCAATGTTTTATTAGTTTCTTCTTCGTTATTCCAGTATCCTGAAAAGATTTGTGGTCCACTCCAAAGTAATTCTCCAACTTCATTAACTCCTACTTCATTATTGTTTTCATCTACTACTTTAGTCATTGTTAAATACATAGGTTTACCAACTGAAGCAAATTTTTCTTTTATTTCTTCATCAGTCATAAACTGTACTGCTCCAGATAAATTGTTAGGTCCAGCTTCTGTCATACCATAACCTAATACAAATTTTAATCCTTTATCCCAGAACTGCTCCATTATATTAATAGGCGTAGGAGCTGCTCCTGCCATAATCCACTTCAAAGATGATAAATCAGCTGTTTTAAATTCTGGTAATTCTGCCATCATTCTAAATATAGTAGCTGCACCAAAAAGTACAGTTGTTTTTTCAGTCTCGATTATATCTAGGGTTTGTCTAGGATCGAATTGCTTATTAATTATTATTTTACCGCCTGCATGTAACAAGGGTAGAGTTAATAAATTCCAACCTCCAGTATGAAATAATGGTAATATAATATGTGCACTATCTTCATAATTAAGACCCCATGTGCAAATTTCATTCATTGAATTAAACAACTCAGCTCTATGGGAAATCATTCCACCTTTAGGTAACCCAGTAGTACCCCCTGTATGTATTATTAAATGAATATCTTCAAAATCTAAATCTTTACAATTTATAGGATTGTTATTATATTTCATTATCTCTTCATAATTTAAGTTATCTATATAAATATCTTCATCTAGATTTTGTAGTATAATATAGTTCTCAACATCTAATTTATCTTTTATCTTTGTAATAGATTCATTATATATATCTTCGTAAACAACTACTTTTGGCGTCTCACTATTTATAAGTTTTTCAAGTTCTTCTGAAGATAGTCTAGCATTATACGGAATCATAATAGCGCCTATTTTTCCTGTAGCATAATATCCATCAATTAGCTCAATTCTATTTCTAGAAATAAATGCTACTCTATCACCTTTTTCTACTCCAAGTTCATATTTAAGATAATTGGCTAACCTGTTAGCTCTATCATTTAAATCGTTATAAGTATAGTTAGTATCATTATCTGCATCATATACAGCTATTCCATGTCCATTGATTTTACTTCTAGATAATAAATAATCTCCTATCCAACCATTATTATACAAAGTAACCACTCCTTAAAATAGTATAGTATTTTTATTTACTAACCTTTACTATTGCCTCTCCATCTAACACTAAATTTTCATCTTCATCCTTTATTACAGTCAACATTCTTAATTTTCTTCTAGGTAATTTTTCTAAGACCTTAACTTCTATAGTTATATTAGAGTTTAAATATACAGGAGTTTTGAAATTCAATGTTTGATTAAGATATATAGTACCAAATCCTGGTAATTCTTTCCCTGTTACTTCAGAAATATAAGAAGCGATATGCATTCCATGACAGACTCTTTTACCAAATATAGATTTTCTTGCTACTTCTTCATCAACGTGAAAAGAATCTTTATCATTAAGAATTTCAGCAAAAGATTCAACATCTTTTACTGAAATTCTCTTATTCATAATTGCACTATCACCAACTCTTATGTCATCATAAGAAATTTGCTTTATCAACAGTATCTCATCCTTTATTAAAGCTCTATTACAGCTTCTACCTTTTTATCAAGAACTTCATCTTTTGCTAATAATGATACTACAACAGTAGTAATTATTGAAATTGTTATTACATTAAAGTACCATGGAAGAGCACCAGGCCAAGGTATTAAATTTAAAAATGAAACTATATTTAATATTAATGCCATAACTGAACCAGCCATAACTCCTTTTACACTAGCTCTTTTCCAAAGTAACCCAAGTATAAATACAGGGAATGTTGCTGACATGAGTGTTCCCCACCCAAATGTTCCTAATATAGCAACCATTTCACCTTGCGTTATAGAAAAGAATATTGAAGCTATTCCTATTACTGCCATTGCTCCTTTTGCATATTTCATTTGTTTTTCTTCACTTAACTTTATTCCAAATGCATCTGGTAAATCTCTAATTATTATATTAGAACTTATTGATAGGAATAAACTAGCAGATGACATTGCTGCAGCTAATACTGCTGCATATACAAAAAGTTGTACAATTAATCCTGAATAATCTGCAAATTCATATATTGCTCTATCTGGATTATCTAAAGGAGCAATTTTACCCGTACCTACTAAATATAATGCCCCGCTTGCTACTACTAATGTTAATAATCCAACTATTGTATGAGCTATAGCAGAATACAATCCCAATCTAGGCATATCTTTAGGATCTTTTAATGCATACATTCTAGTTAAAACTTGAGGTTGCCCTACAGTTCCTAAAATAGGAATAAGCATATATGCCATCGCTGCAACTTTAGGAAGGGTGCCCCAAGCATCTAAAATACCTGGAGAAAATTCCTTTGTAATATTGTTAGCAGTTACAGTTCCCGCTTCAGAAGTTACTTTTAAAACTTCTCCAAATCCTCCAGTCATTCTAAAGAAAGCTACTACTAATACTAATCCTGCAAGTACCATTACAAACCCTTGAAAAGCTTGAGTTAGTAATCCTCCAACTTCTCCACTAACAGACATATATATAGTTAATACTCCAAATATAACAAGTCCAGATACAAGTGGACTCCAGCCAACTAAATGACTAAAAAGTTCAGAACCTGCTTTTATTTGAGCAGATAAATAAGCTATACATCCAAGTAATAATGTTATTGACATACTTCCCTTTATAATCTTATTATTATTAAATCTTAAGTCAGAAACATCACCTAAACTAGCTACTTCACTAATTTCTGCCATGGCCCTAACCTTTTTACCTATAATTATGTATGCCATTGCAAATGCTGCTGAAGATAACATCCAAAAAGTCATTGCATTTCCTGTAGCATAGAGTATTCCAGGAATACCAACAAGAGCAAATGCACTAGCTACTGCAGCAGTACTAGATAACCCAACTACTAATGGTCCAAACATTCCTGTACTACCAAAATATGCTTTAGCAGTATTTGCTTTTCTTTTAGCCCACCATCCAATTGCAAATGAAATCAAAATCATACCAACTGAAAATGCTATAATTAAAGCTCTAGCTGTATTACTCATTATATTGCCCCCTTCTTTTCTTGTTCTTCGATAACTCTAATCTTTTCTTTAAAATCATTCCAATCTTTATCTGACATCCATTCATCTTTAAAAAACATAAATCCAAGTGTTAATGTAAGCATTCCACCAATCCAATATAAAAAAACTACTGGTGCAAAAGAAGGATGAAATCCTAATATCGTAAAAGAAGGCATTGCTCCTGCAAATTTAATTCCATAATAGTTTGCAAGAAAGAAACCTATAATCCATGTAATTGACCATGCTGCAAGTGGATAAAATAAAAATTTCTTAGAAACTACTCCTTTATTGGCAACCCCTAAAACCATGTATAAAAGCATCAATATTACCCCTAAATAAAGCCCTAACATATGATTGCCTGACCAGCCTAAAACATTTATCACTGTCCATAATATAGTAGTTAAAATTATTATGATAGTGATACCTTTTTCAGATAACTTCATTAAATCACCCCTATTTATTATTATTTACATGAATTATGAATCACTTCTCATGTTTATGATTTAATTATAATCTATAAAATGTTAAATGTCAAACGTTTTCAGACTTTTTTAAATTTTATTTTTTTTTGAATTTTTCTAACATAATTTGATTATAATTTGTGAAAATACTTATTTTAAAATATAATTATTGTAAGGTATAATTAATATAAAATATTGAGGTGAAAATATGTATAGAGCAATAGATTATAGAATATCTACTAGAAAATATAAAGATCAAAAAGTTTCAAATGAACATTTTAAAAATATACAAGATATTATAAAGGATATAAAACCACTCAATAAAGATATTCTAATGGATACCATAGTTTTAAGAGATGGAGAAAAGATAATAAATACATTTAAAGGATTTACATCAAAATATGCTAAAGTAACTGCTCCCCACTATATAGCATTTACTTCAAAGATAAAGGATAACTATTTAGAAAATATAGGATATATTGGTGAACAAATAGTACTAAATCTAACTAAATTAGGTATAGGAACTTGCTGGGTAGGTAGCCCAATAGATGAAAAAACCTTCAGACAAATTACAGATGTAAAAAAGGATCAAAAATATATTATACTCATAGCTTTTGGTTATCCAGAGAGAAAATTAGAAAAGAAAGAAAATAGGAAAAGAAAAGAAAATAAAAATATTTTATCTGGAAATATAAAAAACGAACTTATTCCAATAATAGATTCTCTTAGAAAAGCACCTTCTGCAATAAATTCACAACCTTGGAGAGTTCATTGTAGTGAAAATACTTTAAACGTATATATAGAATGGAAAAATATACTTACAAAAAAACTTCTAGAAAAAAATAATCATATTGATATAGGAATAGGACTAAGTCATATTATAATAGCAGCTAGACAATTAGGTTATGATGTGGAATTTATTAATAAGGATATTCAAAGTAGTAAAAACAAAAAATATATAATTACTATAAAAATAAAAAATGTGGATTAAAATATCCACATTTTTATAAATTCATATTATTTAATACATCTCTTAATTCTTTAAGTTCATCCTTTGTAAGTGTTATTCCTTTTCCCATCTTTTCATTATCAGGTGCCCAATCTCTTAAATCATATTTAGCATCCCTTGAATTCCAAGATATAAGATTTAGTTTCTTTTTCCAACCTGATTTAGATTCTGAAATTAATCCTATTTCTTCTAATATTTCATAATTTATTGCCATAAAATCACCCTTTATTATTTATTATTTTTTGTAACTCATTTTTAAACTTAGATACATCTCCATCAAATACTACAATATTTATATCCATTTCCTTTGCCCTATTTATTACATTCTCTTTTTCTGGATAATATGTACTTACGAGAATATCAATATTTTCACCTTTACTTATTCTCCTACTATACACATTAAGCTCATTTAACGCTTCTTGATCATACCCCTTACTATCCTTACAAGATATACATATAAGAGAAGAATCCACAGATGCAAGAATATCTAATTCATTTTTTACATTCTTCACATCTCTATCCCATAAAAATACAACACCTGTTTTTAAGTCATCTACATTATTTAGAGTTTTTACAACACTATATGTTATAAATTCAAGCCAATATCCAGAGATCAATATAAGACTTTTTGCAAATTCACTTTTAATATCCAATCTTATTTGATTTTTTCTATACTTATATTCAATATAATGCATATTTTTTAATATATTTAAGAACTCTAATAAAGAGTTTATATTCTCTTCCTCTAATTTACTTGTATTTATAAGTAATCTATTGTATATATAGTCATGAAATTCTATGTTTTTTCTATCTTTAAATATAGCTTTTACTTTTTTCCATTTATCATATTTTTTTATAATATAATTATAAATAGATTCTAATTTATCATCATTATATTTTGGAGTATTATCCCAAAGTATCTTTCCACCTGATATAGATATAAAATCATCTATATTCATATCATATAAATCCATATTTATTTTTTCTACTTTACCTTTTCTATATATAATGATCTCTGAATGTGCTACTTCTAAATAAGCATAATCAATAGTAAATATTTGAGAAAAGTTATAGATATATAGATTAACTAAAGTATCTGAACCAGTAATATTTATAACAGCTTCTTCATCTTTATATCTAAATAATATTTTTTCTAAACTTTCATAAAGAAGCCTATATATTGTTTCTTCTATTATTTCTATATCCTTAAAGTTTTTCCTATAATAATCCCTTATATCATCTGAATAAGCTTTTTTCTCATCACTACCATCATGAATAAGTACCAGTTTCTGAGGACTAAATGCATGTGTAGCAACTATATTAAAGTCATTATTTTCCCCAATCACATTTATAATTGTATTATATTTCTTCATGAAACTCTCCTTTTTTTAAGTTTAGAAAATACAAAATATATAGCTAGTCCAAAACTAGCACCAAAACTATCTATAAATACATCTTTTATAGATGGTCCTCTTCCTGGTATAAATGACTGATGAAACTCGTCTGTTGCTGCATATATTATTGATATTAAAAGAGCTATTATTATTGATTTAAAGCCAAAAATATTACTTGTTCTAAGTGCATTTATAAGGAGTATAGCAAGTATAAAATAAGCAGTAAAATGTGCTAACTTCCTTATAATATGGTGAAATAAATCTATATCCACCTTCAAAGATGGAAATATAGTATTTATCACATTTAACATCATTTCCGTTATTCCTGAACTTAAGCCTCCAGAGCTATCTCCAGATTGATGAGATAAATAAAATATTACACCCATCCATACAAAAACAGCTAAATATGATATTTTCTTCTTGTTATTTTGCTTCATAATCACTTTCCTTTTTAAGATAATATATCTTAATTATATTATCTTAAAAGTTATAAAGCAAACAAAATAGAATATCAATAAATCATATTCTCCTATAATAATTAATGCTCTTTTTAATAAATAATTTATGAAGAAAAACTCCAGCTAAAAATCCAAATATATGTGCCCACCAAGCAATATTTTGAGACAATTGACCTGCAAGTCCAGAACTAATTCCAGAAGATAATTGAATTAAAAACCATATTATAAGAAATATTTGTGCTGGAACTTGTATAAAAAAAGGAAAAATAGGAACTATAGTAAGCACTCTAGAATGTTTAAACATTAAAAAATATGCTCCCATAACTCCAGCAATTGCACCAGATGCACCAATTACAGGAACATATGATGAAATATCTGATAACATATGAAATATGGTTGCAATTACTCCTGTTAAAAGATAAAACAAAGTAAATCTTAAAGGCCCCATTCTATCTTCCACATTATCACCAAAAATCCATAGTGACCACATATTTCCCAGTAAATGAATTAAATTGCTATGTAAAAAAATATTCGTGATAAATGGAATATAAGCTAGTGGATTAAATATATTATATATAAATCTTATTGGTATGAAGCCATAATTAAAAACCATCTCACCAACCATTTCTTTCGGTATCATAGTTTGATATAAAAATATAAGTGCGTTTATTCCTATAACTATAAAGGTTGCAATAGGTCTTTTTCTACTTGGACTAGTATCTCTTAAAGGAATCATGATATCACCTCCTATTCAAATTGATTATATGTATTATACCCATTAAAAATAGATGATACCCTTTTGTATCATCTATTTAAATATATTTTAGTTATCTTTTTCTATTAAGTTTTCAGTTTCTATTGTTATTTTAATTTAATCGTTTAATTTTTAACGCATTAGTTATCAAAATACTATTACAAATTAAATTTTTTATTGATTTTTAAATAATATAATATTTCATTCTATAAATTATAGTTTACAGCAAACTTAGATACTGCATCTTTGCCTTTTTTTGTTACATAAATTTTTCTTTTAAACAAGCCTTTTTCAATAATATACCCTTGTCTTGTTAGATGGGAAGTTACACTTGATACTTTTAAAGAACTCCACCCCTCTTTTTTAATAAATTTATTTAAAGCACTTGGAGTTTCAATTACTATTTTCAATAAATTTATATATGATTTATTCAACCCAACATTAATTATTTCTTCTTCATTATTATCTAACTTTGATAATACTTCTTTAGATTTCTCAGTCAAATTAAATTCATAAAATTTGCTACCAATTAAACCTGCTCTTTCTATATAACCACCTCTATCAAGCTTTTCGATTGATATACTTGTGGTATTAGAGTCTACACCAAGTGCATCAGTGATATCTGACATATATATATGACCATTTCTTATTAATTCTAATACTATTATATCTTCTTTATTTAATTTAACGGACTCTCTCTTTCCTTCATTAACTTTAAATTTCCAATCACTTTTACCATAATATTTAGATTCTTTAAATGTATTAGCAATTACTCCTACTACTACAGTTATTAAGAATCCTACAATTGCAAGATGTGTCCATTTTCCTATGCTAAAGATGCCCATCAAATCTGTTAAAGTTAAGATTGCCATTGAAATCATTCCTGTAACTACACCCCAAAGAGCTCCATTTGAATTGAATTTAGGCCAAATAGCTCCAAAGCAAAGCAATACTGCAGGTGGCACTAACCAAGCGTTAGCAAAAGCAAATAAATAAGTAGGTCCACCAGGGAAGTAGCATAGTAACCATGTAAAGATCCCAATTATTAACATCATTATTTTACTTACTTTTAAGGTTTTCTTACTGTCAGCATTAGGGTTAATTGTTCTTTGATATATATCCCTAGTAGCTGTAGATGTTGCACCTAAAGTAGCTGTAGATGCTGTAGATATTGATGCTGCTACCGACCCAATTATAATAAAGGATGATATAAAAGGTGAAAATACCCTTGCAAAAACTCCATAAGCAGCTGTAGGTAAATTGCTACCTCCTGCTAAAGTATAAGCTTCTGGTGTTGAAGCACCTGCATAGGCGCCTATTATAGCAAGTGGTACCATAAATACTACTATCAATAATAATCCAGCAATAGTAAAGGATTTTTTACCTATTTTTTCATTCCTACAAGATGCAAGTTTTATCCAGTAATAATTATTGCCCCAAACCAAAGCTGCACCGAATAGTAATACAAACGTTAACCCACTAGGATATTTAAAAGACATAATAGGCATGCTCATACCACTTATACCTTCTGTAAATATATTTGCTCCACCCCAGTTTGCCTGTAAAAATTCAATACCCCCAAATTTACTAACTGCTAAATATAAAAATATAGGTATTGCTATTATACCAACCGATACTTGAAAAAAATCAGTTATTGTTGCTGCCCATAAACCACTTATATAAGTGAAAGCAAGAATTATTAAAAATATTAAAGATATTACAATTTCTTGAGGCCAACCTACAAAACCTGAAATTATACCAACACAAGATACAATATTATTAGCTAATATTCCACATAAACCTATAATAGTTCCGTAAGAAACCACATTTCTTACCTTTCCATCATATCTCATTTCAAGAAATTCAGGTAAAGTTTGAGCACCACAAGTCCTTATAAATTTAGAGAATACTTGACCATATAATATTAAACCTAGAGCTGCGTATACAAATCCCCAAATAAAAGACCCTCTTATTCCAAAGTTAATTGCATAACCAGGAGCAAGAGATACAGTAGTGCCCGCAAATCCTATTGCAGCAACTCCCATGATATTTATAAGCAAACTTACTTCTCTTCCTGCCAATATATAATCCGAAGTTTCTGATACCCATTTCTTTGTATATACACCTGCACCCACCATTATTGACGCAAAAATAACAAACATAATACTAAATATCACATTTATATCCATTAATTTCATCTCCTTTTATTAAAATCACTACTACAAAAGTAGTGATTTTATATTAATCAATAAAAGCTATAGCTCTAATCCATCCTGCACTAGCATCTTTTATCTTGATTGGTAAACCCATAAAGAAAAATCCATGAGATGGAAGTTTTTCTAAATTAGTCAATTTTTCCATGTGATAATATTCTTTTTCTATTCCTGCAAAATGTCCTTCCCAAATCAAAGAACTATCTTTAGTTTCATTGAACTCTTCAGCAATATAACCTAATGGACGATCCCAACTCCAAGCATCAGTCCCTACTAACATTACTCCTTGATTTATTAACCACAATGTTGCTTTCTTACCCATTCCCGCTCCTGAGGTTAAATATTCTATAGTGCCCCACTTAGAAGAAGCTCCTGTTTTAATTAAAACTACATCACCTTTTTTTAGATTATAATCTATATCTTTTAATTTTTCTTTTAAGTCATCTATAGTAACTAAATATCCATCTGGTTTATCTGACATATCTAAAACAACACCATATCCCATAAATCTATCTAAAGAAATTTCATCTATACATGTTGCTCTTTCTCCATTATTCATTGTAGGATGATAGTGTACTGGTGCATCTACATGAGTTCCCGAGTGCGTTCCTAGTGTTATTTTTTCAGTTTGCCAACCTAATCCATTTGGTAAGTCATCTTTTGATGCTCCAGGAAAAAACCCTAGCATTTCATCTACACTATCTTCATGCCTATTATATTTAATTTCTGGAATCATCATAGGTGGATCACTTGGTAATCCATCTTGTATTGTAATACTTAAATCTATTATTTTTTTATCTTTTATAAAGTTAATCACGTTATTCCTCCTACTTTAAACCCAATATTTTTCTAGCTTCATCTGGTGTAGCTACATCATTTCCAGCTTCTTTTATAATTCTAGCAGCTCTACAAACTAAATCTTCATTTGTAGCTAATACATTTTTTCCATAATATATATTATCTTCTAACCCTACTCTTACATGTCCTCCCATAGCTATTGTAGCAAGTAGTATAGGTAAATGACCTTTTCCAATTCCAAATGCTGACCATGTAGAATCTTTAGGTATTAAACTTTTTAAATATGTTAAATTCTCTACAGTTGCAGTAGTACCTCCTGCCGCTCCTAAAACAAATTGATAATGTAAAGGACTATTTAAAATTCCTTTTTTCACATAATACTGAGCATTATAAATCATACCTGCATCAAATACTTCAATTTCTGGTTTAACATTATTTTGTTGCATAGTCATTCCTAACTTTTCTAAGAACTCTGGAGTATTTAAAAATACAGTTTTATGTTGCCAATTCATAGAACCAGCATCAAAAGATGCCATCTCAGGTTTCAACCTTATTAAGTGTTCTTGTCTAGTTTCATCAGTTGCATTTAAATCTCCTGAGGTAGTTAAATTAATAATAATGTTGCATTTTTCTTTAATTAATTTAACTGTCTTCTCAAACCTATCTGCAGACATTGTTCCTTCACCTGCATCATTTCTCATATGAATATGAGCTATAGCAGCTCCAGCTTTATAACATTTATAAACATCTTCTGCTATTTCTTCTGGAGTATATGGAACGTTTTCATTTAGCTCTTTTCTAGTTACCGCTCCAGTTATGGCTGCAGTTATAATAGTTTTTTGATTACTCATTTTAACCCTCCTAAATTCTTTCAAGTACCATTGCTACTCCTTGTCCACCACCACAACAAAAAGAAATTAAACCTTTCTTATTGTTTCTTCTTTTAAGTTCATAAAGTAATTTTGTAGCAAGAATTGCTCCAGTCCCTGCTAAAGGATGTCCTAAAGCAATGGCACCACCATTCACATTTAATTTTTCTTTGTCTAATTTCATATCTTTAATACAAGCAATAGATTGAGAAGCAAAAGCTTCATTCATTTCTATCAAATCTATTTCATCTAAATTTAATCCATTATTTGTTACTAGTTTATTGATAGCTTTTGCAGCACCAATTCCCATAATATTAGGATCTACACCTACACTAGTAGACATTACATATTTTCCTAATATTTCTAAACCTAATGACTCAGCTAATTCTCTTTCCATTAGTATTAATGCCCCAGCGCCATCACTCATAGGAGAACTATTACCAGCTGTAACTAAACCATCTTTTATAAATGCAGGTTTCAATTTAGACATATCTTTCATGTTAATATTTTTTCTCAAAACTTCATCTTTTTTAACAATATTAACATTCCCTTTTCTATCAACTAATTTAACAGGTATTATCTGTTCATCAAAATAGCCTTTATCCCAAGCAATTGCTGCTTTTTTGTGTGATTTTATGGAGTACTCATCCATATTCTCTCTTGTTATATTGTATTCTTTTGCTAAATTCTCAGCTGTAACTCCCATGTTTGGATTACCTATATGAGGTGGCGAAAACATTAAATCTTTAACAAACTCAGGCGTAGGAAAAGTAAATCCTTTTTCCATCTTTCTAATTATATATGGTCTCCTTGAGTCAGATTCTACTCCACCTGCAACTATAACTTTAGCCACTCCTAATTGAATCTTCATAGCTGCAATTGCAATTGCATCAATTGAAGAACCACATTGTCTATCTATAGAAAATGCAGGAACTTCAATAGGTATATTGGAATTTAAAGAAATAACCCTAGCCATATTATTTGTATCGTAGGCCATAAGATTACTAAATATAACTTCATCTATTAGTTTAGTATCTAAATTAATTCTTTCTATATTCTCTTTCACTACTAAAGTACCTAACTCCACTGGATCTACAGATGATAACGCTCCTCCATAACGACCTACTGGTGTTCTTACTGCTGAAACTATAACTACTTCTTTCAATTTTAACCCTCCTTTCTTAACATCGTATATATGCAACCTCCGTGCCAATCACTACAACCCAGTATTAACGCCCATTAGAAGAATTCTTATCTTTTTTATTTAAATATTTAATTTGTTTTTGTTCAATTAATTTTACAACCTTATTTAAAACCAAAATAATTTTGACATATACACTTGCTTTTGATGAATATAAAATAAACTGTCCAAAAAAGTTTACGCAAACTTTTTTGGACAGTTTATTTTATATCAAACTTTATAATTTTATTATATAAAGTAGTTCTTGATACTCCTAAGAACTCTGCTGTTTTAGTTTTGTTATTATGATTCATATTCAAAGCACTTATTATAATATTTTTTTCTAATTCATTTTTAATTTCATCTATATTTTTATCTTGAATTAACATATTTGTTGTATTCAATTTTCCTTTAAAATTTCTTTTGTTTTTAAAATAACCTTCAAAATGTTCCCATTTTAATTCTTTACCATAACTTATATTCATAGCTCTTTCTATTACATTTTGTAATTCTCTTACATTACCAGGCCAATCATATTTTTTTAAATTAGTATAAATTTCAGGATCTACCTTTGTAATATTCATACTTAATTCAAAGTTTAAATTAGACAAAATATCATCAAAAATCAAATCAATATCTTCTAATCTTTTTCTTAATGGAGGTATGCTAATTTTAATAACATTTAATCTATAGAACAAATCTTCTCTAAATAATTTCTTCTTTACCAACTTTTCCAAAGATTTATTTGCAGCTACAACTACTCTAATATCTATACTGATACTATCTTTTCCACCAACTCTTTCTATTTCTTTCTCTTGCAACGCTCTAAGTAACTTAGGCTGCAAAGTCATATCCAGTAAATTTATTTCATCTAAGAATAAAGTTCCTTTATTTGCTAATTCAAACTTGCCTATATTACCACCTCTTTTTGCTCCAGTAAAGGATCCTTCTTCATACCCAAAAAATTCTGATTCTAAAAGTTCTTTAGGAATAGCAGCACAGTTAACTTTTATAAAATCTTCAGAACTTCTGTCGCTTAAATCATGAATAGAATGCGCTACTAACTCTTTTCCTGTTCCAGTTTCCCCTTCAATTAAAACAGTAGACTTAGTCCTAGCAGCTAAATATATTTGTCGTTTCATTTCTTCAATTTTATCACTTTTACCAATGATATTGTCTATGGTATATTTAGAACCTCTAACATTCCTAAGTTCATTTTTATAATATTTTAATTTACTGCTCATTTTATTAACTTGATCTGAAAATAATAAAGCTTCTTCCATCCCCATCATAATAACTTGAATAAAAACTGCAATTATTTTATTATTTTTAAATATAGGAGTATATTGACTAAAAGCTTTCATATTTCCATTATTTTTAAGAACAATAGGGTGTCCTTTTATAAATTTTCCTGTTTTTAGCACTTTGTCTGCCTTGCTATCTTTGATTATATCCCTAACAAACTTCCCTTTTACATATTCAAATTTATACCCTATCATATCTTCCCAAGATTTATTTACAAAAATGTATCTTCCATCAGCATCTGTTATAGCTACTCCTACTAATTGTTCTATTATTTGTTTATACATATCATAATTATTTTCCACAAAGAATCCCTCCTATTTTAAAGAATTTCTTAATTTAATATAACTCATATTAATTATAAAAAGTCATTATATAAATAAAAGTATATTATAGTTTTATATCTATTTTTTTAAAGCAGAACTTATTAATTTCTATTAATTAATAGTCATTTTAAAAAGAAAAAGTAAAAATTCTGAAAAATATATTTCTCAATTTCTTCTTAAATTAGACTATTCCATCTTTATGTGTTAATTAATTATATTTTATACTTTATACCTTTCATAATCAACTATACTAAAATAAAAATAGATGATACAGAAGTGTATCATCTATTTCAATATATTTTAGTTATCTTTTTCTATTAAATTTTCAGTTTCTAAATCATAAGTATATTCAACTTCATTATTGTCCTCAATTACTTCTATATCAAAAGCTAATATATTATTATCATATTCAAGACTCCATTCATTAACTCTTGAACCTTCTTTTGATTCATCTAAAGCTTTTTTAACTAAAGATTCTATTTTAGATAATTGATCTTTAGTTATTTCTCCCTGTTCATCATCTAAATCAATGATTTCTGTATCATCACTTATAATGTCTCCACTTACAGGATTGATTCTAACCTCATAATCATTTTCATCATCATAACCTTCTACCACATATTGATATTCTGTCATGTTTTTATCTAGAGAAATCTCCCTGATTTTTGAATCTGAATGAGATTCCATAAATTTGTCATATACATCCTCTGGAGTAAGTTCAATATCCTCATAGCTTACTTCATCATTATTATCTACATCATCACCATTTAAATCACCATCACCACATGCTGTAAGTGTCAATATAAACACTAAAAATAAAGATAGTAATATACGTTTTTTCATTATTTATAAACCTCCTTAAGAATATTATACCCAAGAAGGTTAGGATTAATTAGGCTGTAGAATTTACATTACAATCTGTTTCTATTATAAGAAGAAAATAAAAAAGGCATGGACTCAAGTCAATTAACATTTACATTACAATCTGTTTCTATTATAAGACAAAAGAAAGGTGATTAAATGACTAAAAAGTATTACATTTACATTACAATCTGTTTCTATTATAAGTAGGTTTTTGTGTTATTTTTGTATCGCCAATATTTATATTTACATTACAATCTGTTTCTATTATAAATCTCCCAGTTAGTTCCTGTTGCTAATTCAGCATCAGTATTTACATTACAATCTGTTTCTATTATAAGGGGATAGCATGAAACTAGAATACCCTTGCAGAGAATGATTTACATTACAATCTGTTTCTATTATAAGAGAGAAATAAGCAGAGAAATAGCACAAGAAATATCTATTTACATTACAATCTGTTTCTATTATAAGTATTTGCCATTGCTAAAGCGTAATTGTCAACTAAAATATTTACATTACAATCTGTTTCTATTATAAGACCAATTTAATAGTGATTACGGACAAGGATGGACTTTATTTACATTACAATCTGTTTCTATTATAAGCATACTGTTTTTAAAAAAACACCTGTTACCATTGACAATTTACATTACAATCTGTTTCTATTATAAGTGATTAAATATCTTTCAATTTTACTCATTCCCCTTAAATTTACATTACAATCTGTTTCTATTATAAGGGAACAAAAGTTAAACGTGGTGATGTTGTGGGAACAAATTTACATTACAATCTGTTTCTATTATAAGGGATTCTGATATAGAAGAAATGACATATATGGAAACTATTTACATTACAATCTGTTTCTATTATAAGACTCACATCAGACCCAGAACTAAAATATCTACAAAAATTTACATTACAATCTGTTTCTATTATAAGAAAATCCGGATTAGTTAAAGTCTCTTCTATAGTTTCATTTACATTACAATCTGTTTCTATTATAAGGTAAGCTTACAGGAGACTTTAGACACTACTAGTGCTTTATTTACATTACAATCTGTTTCTATTATAAGCCATGCCATCTGAATAAGTTAAAATAAGGTCTTAGTGCATTTACATTACAATCTGTTTCTATTATAAGAAGAAGTTGAGAAATCATGCAGTATTGAGAAGAAGATTTACATTACAATCTGTTTCTATTATAAGTAAAATATTCGTCTTTTAGTGATTACTTAAAAGATATTTACATTACAATCTGTTTCTATTATAAGTGTAAATTTTTAATATGTTCATCTAATTTCCTAATAAATTTACATTACAATCTGTTTCTATTATAAGTGAATTAAAATGTATTGTATTTTTTAAATCTGTTAAATTTACATTACAATCTGTTTCTATTATAAGTTTAATGAAGATTTATTTTAAGGAGGTGAAAAAAGAATTTACATTACAATCTGTTTCTATTATAAGATAGGCAACATTGTAATAAATTCTTTCTTCTTCGTCATTTACATTACAATCTGTTTCTATTATAAGTTCTAAAAATCTTAATGGTAACTTATTTCTAATTTCAATTTACATTACAATCTGTTTCTATTATAAGTAAAGACTTACTAGAGATACAGAGAATAAAAGATAGTATTTACATTACAATCTGTTTCTATTATAAGTAACAAGAGAAACAAAAATGCCAGCCGTATTATTAGAATTTACATTACAATCTGTTTCTATTATAAGCAGATAGCTTTAAAAGAGCTTGCTTTAACTGGGGAATATTTACATTACAATCTGTTTCTATTATAAGTACAATCATCATAAACAGAAATTTCCTTCATTGATTTATTTACATTACAATCTGTTTCTATTATAAGTTTTATTCTTTTATTTTATATTCTTCTATAAGATACTTATTTACATTACAATCTGTTTCTATTATAAGAAATAATTCAGATAAATATAATGAGTGTAATACTGCAAGATTTACATTACAATCTGTTTCTATTATAAGCATATTTATTACCATTGTGAACAACTAGCTCAATTGTATTTACATTACAATCTGTTTCTATTATAAGTGGTGATATTGGGGTAGAAGGTGCAAGCCAATACCATATTTACATTACAATCTGTTTCTATTATAAGGCGTTTCATTGTAGCCATTGATTCTACTAGCTTTGATGTTGTATTATTGTCTCTGACTACTTATTTTTAAATTTCATATTAATGTTTTTATTATTTTATAGCTTATATTTAAATTTTATATTCAATTACTCAAATTTGTCTATCTCCCATGATTTTTACACTACTATAGGTCGACAAAGATAGAATTAAAAAAAATTAGAAGTCTTATCATCTTCTATTCCTAAAAATTCTTTAGTAAGCCATCTTTCTTCTCTACTTTTAAAAATGATTAATGAATCTTTATCTCTTCTTATATGTTCATTTAATTCCTGTTTTAATTGAAATAATTTTAACTCTGATAAATTGCCTTCAAAGACAGACATTTGAATATGAGTTAAATATCTTTTAGATATTTTAAATACATTTCTATGAACTTTCGCTCCTTTTTCATCTGACATTATATCATACATTAAAACTATATACATTAAATCACCACCATATTTTAAATCCTTCATATCTCTTTTCTTCACTGATATGTTTTATAATTTTATAGCACTCAAGCCTAATAAGATGCCTATATGATACTGTTCTATTTAAATCCTTATGCTTAATTGTTCTCATAAGTCTCTTATCATATTCCATAAGTATTTTCTTTTTACCTGTTTCTTTTAAATATAAATAATTAGAGTTTATTTCAAAATCGTCCTCTGTAATTTGATTTTTATTTAATAAAGAAAATATCATTCTTTCTCCTATCAAAGGCTTAAAAATTTCTGCAATATCTAAACATAATGAAAATCTCTTTGTTCCTGGCTGATGAATATAGCTTATAGTTGGATTCAACTGTGTTTTATAAATCTCTGATAAAACAGTTGTATAAACTAAGCTATTTATAAATGATATTAGAGAATTTATCATATTGTCAGGTGGTCTTTTGACTCTTTTATTAAAGTTAATATCTTGATTTACTATATCATTCCATCTAGAATAATATATCTTTCTTATATTACCTTCTATACCCATTAATTGGTTGATATCTTCAGCATCTTTCATTTTATTTCTTAAACTTTGAATTTCTTTCATAGACTTTTCTAAGTCTACATTTTTTCCGTTTCTTCCATTATAGTATCGTAAATTTCTATAAATATTATGTGAAGCAGATAATAAAAATTCTTTTGCAAGTTCTATTCTTAAATCTAGATTTTCATAATGTTTAACTTGATTTACTAATAAATATCCACTTATTTTAGTTTCTCTGGGATAAAAACTCCCACTATAAAAACCGTAGTAGTTAAATAAATGAATAATTATATTTTGTTGTGATGTGAAATTTAATAATTTTGTATTCATATCTAATTCTCCAAATATGTATATTTCATCAGTCACTTCTGATTTTAAATTTTTAGATCTTCCATCTGGAGTTGTAACTATTATATTATTATCTTTTCTTTTAAGCCTGCCATTATTAAATATATAAAAAGTTTCTCCCATAATCTCCTCCTAAATATAACAAAGTTCATAATAAGCACATTTTTTACATATTGGGGCATCTATTACTGCTGGTGGAACATGTAAGTTTTGTATTTTATCTATCTTTTCAATTATATTATTTATAGTATATTTATCATCTTCAGTTAAATATATTTCATTGCGCCTTCTAAGTAATGGATAATCTAATATGCCTTTTTCAATATCTACACCTTTTTCTTTTAATAAATACATATAATATTTGAGCTGCCATATAGCTGCATCTTCAATTTTTCTTGATTTCTTGACTTCATGTATCACTTTCCAATCTTTTATAAAATCAATATTAATATTTTCATCTATTAAAATATTTTTCTTTTCTCTTTTGTATGAATTTTCATCTATTAATTTACCTATTTCAACTAGTTCATTGCCCTTTTCCATATTTAAATCTTTACTGAAATACCACAGCTTTCTCTTACATATAAAATAATAGTAAAAAATTACACCAGTAACATTTTTCAAGTTATCACATCCTAGTTAAAAAAAGCGATTTTCTATTTCATTTTCTATTCCATTTTCAGATTTATCCTTTTTTATATATTCAATTCCATGTTCGTAGCTATATTTACAATCAAATATGGGGATTTTTTCATATCTATTTATTTCTAAATATTCCTCTATATTTCTAATGATTCTATGATATGGAATACTAGCAGTATAATCTTGTAATTTATTTCTTGCAATTCTTTTTTGAATTTTATATTTTTTTATTTCTTCATCGCTTAAATTTTTATCATATTTGAAATTAATGGTTGTTTTATATCTTTCAATTTCTTTTTTATTGCTTTCATAAACATCTTTAGGAATTACAGTTACACTATTTATATTCCTAAAAATCTTTTTCACTTCACTTTTACTTTTTTCAAAACTGTCTATCATTCTAATATAATTTATATTTTCTTTTATTTCTTTATAATACTCAGTATCTTTTAATTTTTCTGTATTATATATTTCTTTTATTAAATTCATTTTTTCTTCTTCTCTTATAGTGCCATCAAATAATTGTAAGGCTTTTTTTGATAAATTATATATATTTTCATCAATAAAGTTGCCAACTCCAGTATTTTTCTTTTCTCCTGCGTCAAAAACAAAACAATTATATCCTTCTTTGTCAAAACTTCTATTCCTATAACATCTACCCATTCTTTGAAATAAGCCATTCAAATCAGATAACTCAGTTACTAAAATATCAAAATCAATATCTAGAGAAGCTTCTACTACCTGAGTAGTTACCCATATGCCATATTCATCAGAATTCTTATCTCCAACCTTTAAGATATTATCTTCTTTTGATTTTCTATCTTTTTTTATGAAATTACTATGAAATAAATTGATATTTTCTACATCATCTTTTTTTAATTCCTTATATACTCTTTGCGCTTCTTTTACTGTATTGCATATTACTAATACTTTATTTTTATCATATAATTCTTTTATATATTTTGAATCTATTTTTTTATTTATAATCTTCAAACTGTGTCTTACTCTATTCTTCTTAGTAAATGTTTTAGGCTCCATAAATTCTATATTCTCTTCTTTAAGTAAATCTACTACTATATCTGGAAGTGTTGCTGTGAGTATTGCAAACTTTCCTCCAACTTCAGTTATATATTTCAATCCTACTATTAAATATGCTACTAAATCTGGAGAATACATTTGAATTTCATCTATTACAATTTTTGAATAAGAGAGAGTTGCAAGTTTTGGTTCAAACCCCCTATATCTAAATGTAAAATCAAATATTTGATCTATCGTACAGATTGTCAAAGGTAGTGATAATTGTCTTGTTTTAGTATAATATTCATCTATATCTTTATATTCATCTCTTTTGTCTAAATACTTATGGTAAGTATCAGAATGGAGCATCCCTACTTTTTTTTCATAATTATCAAAAATTATATCTTTTGTTATGCGATTATACATAGCATTTATAGCTGTTTTTAAAGGTAAAGTAAAGAATCCTTTATTATTTCCTATCCATAATAATCCTGCTTCAGTTTTTCCCATTCCAGTTTCAGCTATAGAAATGATATTTTTATTACTATTTTCTAGCATATGTTTCTGTAAATCATTCCATCCTGCATGTTTATCTTCTTTTTGCCAGGTATCCATAAGCTTATCTAGATTTCCTAATAAAAAATCATTTTTGTTTTCTACTGGAATATAACCACTAGCTGCATAATCTATTCTGTTCAATAGACCTTTAATAAGTAAATATTCATAAAAGAGAGTTTCATCTTCCTCTTCTTTTATATAATTTTTCCTAAAAAATCTTTTGCTTAATTCTCTAACATTAATATGTTCTAACTTATCATATTTAAATTTTTTTACTTCTTCTTTTAATAATTCTACTTCTTTTTTTAGTTCTTCTTCAGTATATTTTAAATCTCTCTCATGATGATAAGCAATAGAATGAGCCATTAACTTTATATCATCTTTTGAATATCCTTTTTCTTTTATTAAATATCTTGCATCAATAAATGCTAAACTAAGTATTCCATGAGGTATTTCATTCTTATGCCTAGTACCATTTTCAATTTTATCTTGAAATTTAAAATTCATTTTTCCTAAATCATGTAATAAGCATACTTCATATAATATATCCCAGTTTATCTCTAAACTAGGATATATTGATTTTAGTATATTATAATTTTTAATTAAATTATCAGTATGCTCTTGAATAGTTTCTTTAGGTTTTGATTTTGCTAAATAATTATTCATATTTTCACCTTTCTTTATGCTGAAAAAACTATATTATTATCTTCATCTACTAGTACAGTTTCCCATTCAGGAGCTATTATTCTAGAAGAGTAAATAACATCTATCTTATTCCACTTTCTAAATACTTTAGGATTTTTTTTACTTCCATGATTTATTAGTTCATAATTTTTATTAATTTTATATTTGGTACCACTATTTATACTATTATTTGTTCCACCAATAACAATATTTTCATCTTCATACATTGACGAAGGTATATAAGCTACATTGTTTTCTGGTAAAATTATATCTTGTTCTAATTCTTTTTCTGCTAATTCAACTATTTTAACTTCATTGATAATAGCTAAATCTTCTCTTCTTCCTAAAGAAGGATATTCTCTGGGAGTTTCTAAGGAATTATATATATAATCTATATATCTTTCATCTTTAGGTATAATGTGTATTAATAGTTTTACATCTACCAAAAGTTCAGCAGTAGACACTCCTCGTCCCACGCCATAACCCGATACCTTTAGTTGATGCCTTTTTTCTTGGTATTTCATGCCATTCTTAAATTCATATCTGGTATATAAATCATTTACTTTTGAAAAATATTTACCCTGAATACTTACATTCATTTCCTTATACTCTTCAAATCCACATAAATTGTGAATCATTCCTATTACTGTAGAGTACGGTGGCAATGGATATGTTTCCTTTAATTGAAAGCTTGTAGGTTTTTTGTAATTTACCATATTTTGATATAACTTTAATCTAATTGCTTTCATAATACTCATTCACTTTATCTTTTAAATATCTAAATAACTCTGGCATTATAACAGTATTTAATTCTTCTTTTATTTGTTCATCATTATCAAATTTACCTTCAATTAATCCAATCTTAGTATCATTCTTTATATTATCAAATAAAATTCCCTTTATTTGACTAACTATTACTTTGTTTTTATTTACATCAATTACATTATGAAAAATAGGATTTTTTACATCATATACTCCACCTACAGCAAATATAGGTTTCAAATCTTCTCTTCTACCTCTAATATCTCTATATAACATAGCCACAGTATCTAATAACTTACCAACTCTTCTTGATTTTTCACTATCATCTATATTAATATCTTCTTTCTCATCTACTCCTATCTGTTCTAAATCAACAGTTAAAGTATATTTATAATATGAATGATGAATTTCCGATTGAGCTATATTCATATTTTCATTTAATCTATCTGCTAATCCTTTATTAGTTAAAAAATCTAAATCACCTTTAAAAGGCTCTAAAGAAATAGCATTAGATAACCTTACTTTTGCAGTGCGTATTTTACTTTGATTACCTTTTTCTGTTTTCATATATCCAAAAAAGTCTATTTCAGGATAATCTTTAATAGTAGATTTAGGATCAAATTGTATAACCTTTTTATCACCACTACCTTCTGCCTTTACTTCTGCTAAGTCTTCTCCTAATTGCTCTACAATATTGTATCTTATAGCTTGTCTAGAAATGTAAGTATATTGTTCTCCTTTATTCCTAGAAATTTTTTTAAGCGATGCCACATTTCCTACAGATTCACCATAATTTGCACTTTCAGCTTCAAAGATCATAGTTAAAGTTAAACCCTTTGGTTTCATATTACTTTGCATTATTATCTCCTCCATTTTCTTTTCCTTCTATCAAACCAGTAACAAAAGCGTAACCAATATTTTTAAAATTTTCTTCATCCTTTAATGCATCTAAAAATATTTTAGGTACAGATTTCTGTGCATATAAATAACAATTTAATAATGTATCCATAAACATATCTTTATTATTAGTTTTAATAGCATTAAGTAGTCTATATGAAATACCACTTAATTTATCAACTGCCCCTTTTTGTCTATATTTTTCTCTTAAATAATATCCTGAACCACTTGCACTTTTTATAATATCTTTTTCTTTAACATTCATAAATCCCATCCCCTCCATAAATTTTTTATTTATATTTAACACTCTTTTTATATGTAAATTATTAAATCTACAATTATTGGGACTTGATAATTTAAATATTAAGAGTTTATGAACTAATGTAAATAGATTTTGATTATTAAATAATCTGTCTATAACTAATTCATAAATATTAAAATAAGTATTAATCTCTTTATATCCTGAGTTTATTAATTTACTTAAATCTTCACTTGTATTATTTAATATATTAAGCATTTGTTTTGATAATATATTAAATCTATAATTTTCATCTTCATATCTAATTACTTGTATGTCAGAGATTTCATATTTTATCTTATTATTATATTTTTGGGCTAAAGAGTTCATAAGTGCTTTATAAGTAGAACCACTAGAAATTTTTTCTTCATTATTAATTTCATATTTTATCTTATTATTTGTGTTTATTAATGAGGCAATATTAATATTATCATTTATAAAAATCCCTCTATTGTATACATACATTATACCTGCTGGTGTACAAGAATAAATTAATTTACATATAGGACACATTGCAGCATCATTGTTGAACTTCCATACATGCGAAGCTTTCTTGTCTACATCAAAACCTATATTATTTAGAAAACCATAATGATTTTTTAAGTCCTTGATTTGATTATCACAATTAAAACAATTATATTTGTATTTAGATTTATCGATTTCAATATATTCTGTAGTAGGTTTTACAAAATATTCTTTAAAATCTATATATATATTTTTTTCTTTAGTTTGAGGATTTAAAAAACTAATTCCATTCCAAGAGTTTTTAACAATAGTATAAATCACATTTTTTCCAGCTAAATATTTTTTATGTGAAGGATTGTCCATATAATCTATAATTTCTTCTAGTATTTGATGACTATAATTCACTTTTTCTAATACACTTTCAATTGTATCTTTCTTTCTTACTTTTATAGTTTTTAAACTTTTAGAAAGTTCAATTACATTTTTGTTACTTTCAATTAAATTATAAGCAGCTTTATAACTAGCACTTTTTGTATAATATTTTACATCTTTTATATAACTATTTAATCTTTCTAAATTATCTTTATTAAATTGATCAAGTCCTTCTTCTTTGAAATGCTCTATAATAGGCCTATATGACACTATTTTATTCCATGATAATTGTTTCTCATATGTATCAATAAGATACTTAAAATATTTCTCTTCAAAGTCATCCAATACCTCTTCTTTAAATTCTATATAATTATCATATTTTTCTACTTTATCCCCCGAATGCTCTAGTATATTTACAAATCCAATAATGCCAGCATTAAATAACCAGTCATTCATTTCCACTTTTATTTTCTCACTCAAATCATCACCCCCTTATACTATTTCTAACATGCCAAAACCACTAGATTTAAGGCTTGATGCTCCTGATTTATATAAACAATCTAATATATAAGGTTTTGCTTTAATTTTAATTTTACCTATATTAGAGTGAATTTCTATGCCGTAATTCTTAACTTTGACCATTTTCATTGTGTTGGCAGGAGTAAATTCAATATTTTTAATATCTACTAAAGCTTCTTTTCCTAATTCTTTTTCTAATTGATATTTTAGATTATTTTTAAATACTTCTTGTCCTTTTTTATCTTTTAATGAATGAAACCAAGTTTTAGAATTATCTCCATAATGCTCTCTTACTACTATGGGACTAAGTGTTTTAAATATTACTTCATTACTAGTTATATATTTCTCTCTTACCATATTGATTCTTTTTACTGTAATAGTATTATTCTGTATGTTTATTTTTTTACTTTTAAGAGCTAAAAAAGAATTATAAAACATTATTCCATCTTTATTGTTATAGGTAGAAAAGTTTAGTGATATTTTCTTTTCTGGAATTAATATTTCTTCTCTCAAAAAAGTACAACTACCCATATAAAGAGAAAAAGTAAAGTCTTTCATTTTATTTTCTTTACTCTCATAAAGTTCCTTATAATATTTTTTATCATAAAAACTAAAAGCTTTTTTAAATAAAGATAAAATAATCCTATTTTTATCTTTAGATATCCTATCTTTTTCTAACTCCAATTCTACTGTAAATCTCATCTTCACACTCCCTTTTAATTTGACTCTTATTATAACTAAATTATATCAATTTTTATGTCCAATAATACGGACTGCTTTTTAACTATATTTACCTTTTAATTTATAGATTCTACATATTTTACAAAATACCTTCTTATTTTACTAATCTTTCGAAAATTAAAATATATACTTTCAGAAAAATTTAAGGCATTGTTGAAAGTACATATTTTAATTTAGTTATTTTTATATTTTGTTCTAATAAAATAGTTATAAGACTCTATTTCAAATCCTCATGTTTAACATTCTAATTTTCAAGCTTACATAAATACAATTTAAAGGTCACTAGATAATTATACCTTTTTTCCAATATAATAATGTGACACCTAGCTTTAGGACATGACAATTGCCCTTCATAAAATACTGTATTTCTAGCCTTCTTTATATTTTAAAAGTTTAAACACAATGATTACAACACAAATGTAACGGTTCGACTAATCCTGTAGAGCCTTCTCAGAAATTGTAATTAAAATTTAAATACAACAATTATTACGGTTCAATTAAGATAAATTTACCCTATTTATCTATATTATAACATATTTTACGAACTTTTGTTCCTGTTATTTTAAGTAACAAAAAAAGGACCTCTTTAGAGATCCTTTATTTAACATACTTATTTATTTGCTTCTTCCCAATCACTTAGAAATTTATCAATTCCTATGTCTGTAAGTGGGTGTTTTAGCATTTGTTCATATACTTTATATGGTATTGTTGCTATATGTGCTCCAAGTTTTGCACTTTCAAGTACATGCATAGGATGACGAATACTTGCTGATATAATTTCTGTATCTATTCCATGAATATCAAATACTTGTACAATATCAGCTATTATATCATATCCTGTGTTACCTATATCATCCATTCTACCTATAAAAGGTGATACATATGTTGCACCTGCTCTTGCTGCAAGAAGTGCTTGATTTGCTGAGAATATAAGAGTTACATTTGTGTCTATTCCTTTATTTGAAAGAACTTTTACTGCTTTCATTCCTTCTTTAGTCATAGGTATTTTTATAACTATATTTGGATTTATCTTTGCAAGTTCTTCACCTTCTGCTATCATTTCATCTGCTTTAAGGCTTAAAACTTCTGCACTTATTGGTCCATCTACTATATCAGTAATTTCTGATAATACTTCTTTGAAATCTCTTCCTGATTTTGCTACTAGTGATGGATTTGTAGTAACTCCACATATTACTCCCCAGTCATTTACTTCTCTTATTTCATCTGTATTTGCTGTATCTATAAATAATTTCATCCAATTCTCCTCTCTTTTTTGCCTGCTTATTTATATTATACCAAGAATATGGACTTAATTCACAATTATTTTAGATTTAATATTTTTCTTGCTTCATCAGGAGTAGCTACTTCTCTACCTAGTTCACGTGAAACTCTTGCTATTCTTTCTACTAATTGTGCATTTGATTCTGCTATTTCACCTTTGTTATAATATATATTATCTTCAAAACCTACTCTAACATGTCCACCAAGTGTTATTGCTGCAACACCTAATGGTAATTCGTATCTTCCTATACCTGCTACTGTCCAAGTTGCATTTTCTGGTATGCTTTCTTTCATATATATTAAATCTCTTAATTCTCCTGTTATTGCTCCAGGAACACCCATTACAAAATCAAAATGTAAAGGTTCTTCTACTAAGCCTTTTTTAACTAATCTCATTGCATTGTTTATCATACCACGTTCAAATACTTCTACTTCTGGTTTTACACCTTTTTCTTTCATCATAGATGCAAATTTATCCATATACTCTTGTGTATTCATGAATACATCTGGACCAAAATTACAAGTTCCTGTACTAAGTGTAGCCATTTCTGGTGATAATTCCACTGGTTGTAAACGTTCTTCTGGTGAATGATGAACTGCTCCACCTGTTGATGGTTGGAATATTATGTTACATTTAGCTTCTATTTTTTCTTTTATTTCTTTATATACTTCATAGTCTTGTGTTGGATTACCATCTTTATCTCTTGCATGTACATGAACTATTGATGCACCAGCTTTATAGCATTCATATGCAGCTTCTGCTAATTCATCTGGTGTTAATGGTAAGTTTGGTTGAAGATCTCTTGTTGTTTCTGCACCTGTAAGTGCTGCTGTTATTATTAATTTTTCCATTTTTTATCCCTCCAGATTATTTTCTTTGTTTGTCTTTTGGAACTACACATGTTCCTTCTGCTTTACATACTACAACTGGCTCATCTAATACATCACATGCTGAGTCATTTATATCTGCTCTTGGAACTATTACTTTTCTTGCTTCAAATTTCATTTTTCTTGATGTATTTCCTGCGCTTACTATTTCTCCTTCTGCTTCTATATAATCTCCTGCATATACTGGAGCAGTGAAGTTTACATCATTGTAAGCTACGAAAAGCCCTTCATCTCCATCATTTCTGATTAAAAGCTCCGTTGCTACGTCCCCAAATAGCTGAAGCATTTTTGCACCATCCACTAAATTTCCTCCATAGTGAGCATCGTGCATACTCATTCTCATTCTAATTACTGCTTTTTTCATTTAAAACACTCTCCCTTGTTGTTTTTTTCACATCAACTCTATTATACTAGATAAGTCTGTTTTGGTAAAGCCACAAAAAATTTTACTCCATCTTTTTTATTTATAGCCCCATAGCTTCCTCCATGAAGTTCTACTATGGCCCTTACTATAGCAAGGCCTAGTCCAGTACCTGAATTAATGTGTTTTTTATCCAAATCTGCTTTATAAAAACTAGTCCATATATTTTCTAATTCTTTTTCATCTATTTTATCTCCAGAATTATAGAAAGATAATTTTATTTTATCAGTTAAATCTTCTAAAGTTATTTTTATATTTCCTCCTTCTTTTCCATATTTCAATGCATTATTCATAAAGTTAGTTATTATCTGTTCTATTCTTAAACTATCAGCACTTATTATTAATCGTTCTGGTATATCTATAATTAAATCTAAATTCTTTTCTTCAATATTTCTTCTATATTTATCTATTATATTTTTTAACAAATTAGATATATCTATATTTTCTTTGTTTATAGAAAAATTTCCTGATTCATATGATGATAATGTAAGAAGATCATTTATTAAATTGTTCATTTTATCTGTTTCATCTATTATTACGTCATAATAATATTCTTTATCTTCTTTAGTTTTTGCTATATTATATTTTAATCCTTCTATATATCCAGCTATCATACTGATTGGAGTTTTAAGTTCATGAGATACATTTGATACAAACTTTCTACGCATTTTTTCTAATTCTTTTTCCTTTTCTATATCTTCTCTAAGCTTAGAGTTTGCTAATGTGAGTTCTGTTAATACTGTATTTAGTTTTTTTGATATATGATTTATATTTGTTCCTAATATACCTATCTCATCATCACTTTTCACTTCTACTTTTTTATTAAAGTTTAATTTTGATATTTCTCCTGCTACATTATTTATCTCCATTATTGGTTTTGTAAGTTTTTGAGATAAAAAGTATACTATAGCTGTACCTATTAAAAGAGTTCCTATACTTGCTATTACTAAAAAAAGCCTTGCTATTTGAGCACTTTTTTCTATTTCTTTTATTGCTTTTTGACCTATGAAAAATCCTCCACTTGACAATTCACCTATGAAAAACATACTTTTATCATTGTTATTTATATTTTCTGATACAACTGAAGTAAAATTCTTTCCTTTTTTTAATCTTAAATATTCTATTTGTTCTAAAATATCTATATTTGAAAGATCATTTTCTTCATATCTAGATGTAGTTATTTGTAGGTTTAAGTTTGGACTTAATATTGTAATATTTCCACCTATGGTTTCTACTAATTCTATCAAATCATTTTCAGTTATATTTCTATTTTGAAGTGTTGTATCAAATCGATTATATGCATTTTTCATTATTCTTTTATTTTCAAATATAAAAATATCGTCTAAAAAAAATGAACTTATCAAAAATATTACTATAAATAGTGTAAGTATTACTAAGAATACTCCAAACAATTTGTATCTTATGGAATTTTTCATTATTCTACCTCAAATCTATATCCAACAGCTCTTACTGTTTTTATTTTATCTCCTACACTTTCAAGCTTTGAGCGTAATAATTTTATATGTGTATCTATTGTTCTAGGATCTCCATAGAAATCATATCCCCAAACTGCATCTAATATATTATCTCTTTTAAGTGCAATGTTTCTATTTTCTATTAGATATAAAAGTAAATCATATTCTCTTGGACTTAATTGCAAGACTTCTCCATTTAACTTCACTTCTCTTTTGTTTTTATCTATCTCTAAGCCTTCTAAATTATATTTATCTTCTGTTTTTTGTACTCTTCTAAGTGCTGCTTTTATCCTTGCTATAAATATCTTGTATTTAAATGGCTTAGTTATATAATCATCTGCACCTAATTCTAACCCTCTTATTTCATCTTCTGTACTACCAAGTGCTGTTAGTATAAGAACTGGTATATTTGACTCTTTTCTTATTTCTTTTAAGACTTCAAGTCCTGTTTTTTTAGGCATCATTATATCTAGTATTACTAAATCTATATCACCATTTAGATAAAATTCTTGAAGAGCTTTTTCACCATTTTCCGCTTCAATTACACTATAGTTTTCATTCTGTAAATAATCTACTATAAGCTTTCTTATCCTCATTTCATCTTCTGCAATTAAAATTTTAGCCATTAATCCACCTCTTTTTAAAAGCTATTGCTTTATCTGGATAATCTGTTATTATGCCATTTACTCTATATTTGAAACATTTTTCAAAGTATTTTTCTGTATTTATAGTGAATGTATTTACCTCTAAGGATGTAAGCTTTGCTTTTAGCATAAGTTTTATACTTACTCTTTTAAATTTTGGATGAAGTGCATCTGCTTTTATATTTTTTGCAAACCTTATAGGTCTTTTTATATTTCTACTATATAGTATTCCTGTTTTTATATTTTCATCTATATCTTTAATTTTATATATGGTATTGTGATTAAATGATGATACTATTACTCTTTTTTCTATTCCATATTTTTTAATCAATTTTACTACCTTTTCTTCTATACCTGGATAGTTAATGATATTGTTCTTTATTTCTATATTTAATATTATATCAGTATTTTTTATAAGACAAATTAATTCTTCTAATGTAGGAATTTTTTCTCCTTTAAACTTCTCAATAAATTTCACTCCTGCATCTAATCTTTTTATTTCTTCTAATGTCATATCTTTTATATAGCCTTTACCATTAGTAGTTCTATTTACTTTTTCATCATGTATGAGTACTAAATAACCATCTTTTGATAAGTGTACATCTGTTTCTATTCCTTCTGATTCCATATCTATAGCTAATTTAAATGCTGCCATTGTATTTTCAGGTGCATATGCCTTTGCACCTCTATGTGCATATATTATTGGTAACATAATATCCCTCATTTCTTTCTTTTATTATACTATAATATGAAAAAAACCACAGAAAAGTCTGTGATTTATAGTGATTTTATTTGTTTTTCAGATTGAGAATTCTTGAATATATCTATTTTTCTATAATCTTTTATTACTTTTATAATAGTTTTTAACTTTTCATCTATTATTTTATCTTTATGATATACTATGCTAAAATTTCTTTCCCATATAAATTCTCTATTTTCTATCATTTTTATTTCACCATTTTTCATTTCATCTTCTACTAATCTAGCTGATAATACTGCCATACAGTTATTATTTAGGACTGCATCTTTCATAGCTCCTGGACAACCACATTCCCATACTGTATTTATATCAATATTATGAGCATTCATATAGTCTTCAAATGTTTTTCTAGTTCCACTACCCTTTTCTCTCATTACAAAATCCATATCTTTTAGTTCTTCTAATTTAATTTTTTTTCTATTAGCCAGCTTATGATTTTTACTACATGTAAGTATTAAATAATCATTAATCCCATCAATTGTTATTAAATTAGGGTTCTGTATTTCTCCCTCTACTATAGCTATATCTAATTCAGAATTTACCAGTTTATCTTCTATAATTGAAGTATTATTTACATAGGTATATGTATGAATTTTTTTATCTTCATTTTTTATATTATTTATTATTTCAGAAAGTATTGAATTCCCTATAGTTATTGTAGCACCTATATTTATTTTAGTTCCACCATCATGTAAAGACATATTTTCTTCTAATTTATCAAATTCTTTTACTAATTTTCTAGCATAAGAAAGTAGTTTTTTGCCTTCTTCTGTAATATATAACTTTCTATTTAATCTTTCAAATAATAGAGCATCATAATGTTCTTCTAATTCTTTTATTACTTGACTAATTGTAGGTTGAGCTAAAAAAAGATTATTTGCTGCAACACTCATTTTGCCAGTTTCTACTACTTCTATAAATATTTTAAGATGCCTTATTGTCATTGATTTATCCCCCTAACACCATGATTTAAACATTGTTAAATAATTAATAGGTTTTCTCTATAACTATGATAATATTTTATCATTATCTTTATAGTACAGCAAGTGATATATTATTAATATAGAGACATCGTTAAAAATAAAACTAAGGGGTGAGATATTGAAAGTACTTATTATTGGTGGTGTAGCCGCTGGTACAAAAGTTGCTGCAAAACTTAAAAGAGAAAATAGAGATGATGAAGTTACAATACTCACAGAAGGAAAGGACATCTCTTATGCAGGTTGTGGATTACCTTATTATGTTGGTAATGTTATTGAGCATCGAGAAGATTTAATTGTAAATACTCCTGAAAGCTTTTCCAAATTAACTGGAGCAAATGTATTTACAGAAAAAAGAGTTACAAAGGTAGTTCCAAATGAACACTATGTAGAAGTATTAGATTTAAATACAAATGATACTTTGAGATATAACTATGACAAATTAGTTATTGCAACAGGAGCAAGTCCTATTAAACCTCCTATAGAAGGTATAGATTTAGATGGGGTGTTTTTTATGAGAACTCCTGAAGATGCTATAAAATTAAAATCAGCTATTAAAAATAAAAATTATAAAAGAGTTAGCATAATTGGTGGAGGTTTTATTGGTCTTGAAGTAGCAGAAAACTTAAATGATTTAGGTATTAGAACTACTGTTATTGATATGGCTGATACAGTACCTCCTGGATTCTCCAAAGAATTTAGTGAATATATTTTAGATAACTTAGCTGAATATAGAATTATGACTTTTACTAATACTAAACTTGAAAAAACAATAGGTGAAGGAAAAGTAGAAAAAATTAAAACAGATAAAAGAGCAATGAAAACAGATGCTGTAGTACTTTCTATAGGAATTAAAGCTAATACTGAATTTTTGTCAGATACTGATATTGAACTTATGCCTAATAAAACTATAAAAGTAGATGAGTATTTCAGAACAAAATATGAAGATATTTATGCACTTGGTGATTGTGCAACTGTTACTAATAAAATTACAGATAAACCTGCTTGGTCTCCTATGGGTTCTACTGCTAATATTTCAGGTAGAATACTTGCTAAAAATATTAATGGAGAAAATATAAAATATGGTGGTGTTTTAGGTACTGCTGTTGCAAAATTACCAAATCTAAATATTGGTAGAACTGGACTTACTGAACAGGAAGCAAATAAATTAGGATATGATCCTATAAGCGTAGTGACAGTGGTAGACGATAAAGCTCATTATTATCCAGATTCTTCTCCATTTTTAGTTAAAATGATAGCTGAAAAAAATAATAAAAAATTATTAGGACTTCAAGTACTAGGATCTGGAAATGTAGATAAGATGATTGATATTGGAGTAACAGCTATAACTTTAGGAGCTAATTTAGAAACAATTTCACAAATGGATTTAGCTTATGCTCCACCATTTTCAACAGCAATCCATCCTTTTAGCCATACTGTAAATGTTTTATTAAATAAGATAAATAATGAATTTAACACTATAACTCCAAATGAATATTCTTTAGGTAAAACAAAGAATTATAAAGTTCTTGATGTATGTCTAGTACCTACTTTAAAGGATGCTAAATATGTTGATCTTAGTAGTGTAGAAGGTGAAATAGATGGTTTTGATAAAGATGATAATATTTTATTAGTTTGTAATAAAGGTAAAAGAGCATATATGCTACAAAATAGATTAAAGCATTTTGGATATAAAAACACTTCAGTACTTGAAGGTGGAACTATTTTCAATAAATTATAAAAATATAAGGGGGTAAAAAATTATGGCAAGTTTAACAATTAGTGCAGAAAATATGAAAAAGGTAAAAGGAGTAGGTTTTCTTATTAACAAGGGAACTGACAATTTTTCAGCTAGGATTATAACTACTAATGGAAAGATAACTTCAGCTCAAAATAAATGTATTTCAGAAGCTGCTGAAAAATTTGGTAATGGTGAGGTGGCATTTACTTCAAGACTTACTATAGAATGTCCTGGTATTCCATATGATAAAATTCAAGATTTTAGAGATTATATTGGAAAAGAAGGTCTTGAAACTGGTGGAACAGGGTCAAAGGTACGTCCTGTAGTTTCATGTAAAGGTACTACCTGTCAATATGGATTAATTGATACTTTTGAAATTTCTGAGAAAATTCATAACAAATTTTATAAAGGTTATAATGATGTTAAATTACCACATAAATTTAAAATTGGTGTAGGAGGTTGTCCTAACAACTGTATGAAACCAAGTTTAAATGATTTAGGTATTGTAGGTCAATTAATTCCTAATTATGATGAAGATTTATGTGTTGGATGCAGGGTTTGTGGGGTTGAAAACTCTTGTCCAGTAGATGCTACAAAGATTGTTGATGGAATACTTCAAATTGATAATGAAATATGTAATAATTGTGGGCGTTGTATAGGTACTTGTCATTTTGATGCTATAGAAGATGGAAAAATAGGCTACAAAATTTATATTGGTGGTAGATGGGGTAAAATAATGAACCCAGGAGTTGCTCTAAGTAAGATATTTGAAACAGAAGAAGAGGTTTTTGAAATAATTGAGAAAATGATTTTATTATATAGAGAACAAGGAATTACAGGAGAAAGAGTGGCTCAAATGGTACAAAGAATAGGGCTTCAAAATATAGAAAATCAATTATTAAGCAATGATTTATTTGAAAGAAAAGATGAAGTATTAAATAGTGATCTTCATTTAGTAGGTGGAGCTACTTGCTAATATATTTATTTAGGAGAAAGTAAAATTACTTTCTCCTAAATAAAATTTTTAATATTGATTGTTCAAAATTTAACAAATAATAAAGGAGAGGTTCCTATGAATAATAAAAAAAATCTAGCAATTATCACTTGTATATCCATTGCAGTAATCTCAACTTATCTTGGCAAATTACAAAATATAATTGGAGCTCCTATGATTGGTTTATTTATTGGCATGATTATATTAAATATTATGCCTAATATTGATAAAGAATTTAAGGCTGGAACTAGTTTTGCAGGCAAAAAATTTCTTAAATGGGGTATTATTTTAGCAGGTGCTACTCTTAATTTTTCTCAAATATTAGGATATGGAGCTATGGCAATGCCTCTTATAATATTTAATATAATACTTGCTTTTAGTGTTGCATATTTTGTAGGTAAAAAATTAAACCTAACTCCTAATACATGTACTTTAGTAGGTGGTGGAAGTTGCATATGTGGAGGTACTGCTATTGCCACTCTTGCTTCTATTATAAAAGCAAAAGAAGAAGAAATTGCTTATGCTATGACTGCCATATTTTTATTTGATATTTTTGCAGCATTAATATACCCTTATTTAGCTGAAGCTATAGGCCTTACTGTAAATCAATTTGGTATTCTTGCAGGTACTGCAATAAATGATACTTCAAGTGTTGCTGCAGCTGAAGCTACTTATAATACATTAACTAATGGTGATTCTACTCTTGCAATAACAGTAAAACTTGCAAGGACTACTATGTTGATACTAGTATCTATTGCTGCAACTTTTATAACAGTAAGAAATGAATCAAAACTAAATAAGTCAGCTGAAGAAAATCTATCTATATGTAAAACAGTTATGAAAGTTTTTCCTTGGTTTATAGGTATATTTTTAGGAATGGCTATATTAAACACAATAGGTGTATTTAATATAATACCTAATTCAGCTGTATTCTTTAAAACTAGTTATAAGTTTCTTATAACAGCAGCACTTGTAGGAGTTGGATTTAAGATTCAATTTAAAGAATTATTTACTAAAGGTACAAAACCAATAATACTTGGTGGCTTAACTTGGGGTGCTGTTGCTATATCTTCCTTATTATTCATAACAATATTCTCTGATTTTATAGGATAAAAATAAGACCCTGTTGGGTCTTATTTTATTCCATTAATTAACATATTTATAACAGGTTTAGGGTCAATATTTTCTAATTCTCTTTTTTCCACTCCTATACCTTCTGCATAAAAAAAGTTTAATGTTCCAAAAAGGCTCATTACAAATACTTTTTCATCTATATTATCTCTTATTTCACCTTTATCTTTATATTTCTTTATTAATTTTGAAACTGTATTTAAAAGGTACTCTTTTATACTACATATCTCTTTTGTCATATTTTCTGATAAATCTACTGAATTACTCATAAGATTATTCCACATATCTATATGCATTCTTATGAATCTTCCATGAAAACTAGCTATTTCAACTAAGGTTTCTTGAAAATTTGTTGATTTATCTATTAAGTCTTGTAATGAATCTATATAACTTATTATGAAATACTTTATCATCTCTTCAAATAGATGATTTTTACTTTTGAAATATTCATATATTGTACCTTTACCTACATTTGCAGTATCTGCTATAGTCTGCATTTTTGCTTTATGAAATCCATTTTCAGAAAAAACTTTTGCTGCAGCTTTTATAATATCTTTTTCTTTTTCTTGTTTTACATACATTTTATCACCTACAACTTTTGTTTATATTATCCATACCTTATTTTTTAAATTTAAGTGATATATCATCAAACACTGTATACATTACTGGTATAAGTACCAGAGTTAATATTGTAGATAGCAATAATCCTCCTATTACTACTGTTGCCATTGGTGCTTGTATTTCAGAACCTTCTCCAAGTCCTATTGCTATAGGTAAAAGTCCTAATACTGTTGTAAGTGTTGTCATAAGTATTGGTCTAAGTCTTATAGGCCCTGCATTTTTTATAGCTAAATTTCTCTCTTCTCCATTTTTTCTTCTTGTATTTATATAATCTATAAGCACTATGGCATTATTAACTACTATACCTATAAGCATTATAGCCCCTATTAATGAAGTTACATTTACTGTTCTGTTTGTTATAAAAAGTCCTAATGCTCCACCTGCTATTGAAAGTGGAACTGTAAACATTATTGTAAATGGGTGAAGTAATGATTCAAATTGTGATGCAAGAATCATATATACAAGAATTATTGCTAAAACTAGTGCAAGCCCTAAATCACCAAATGCTTCTTCTAATTGTTCATTTTCTCCTGCTATTTCATAGCTATATCCATTTTCTAAATCATAATCTTCTAATTTTTCTTCTATATCAGTTATTACACTACTTAAATCTCTTTCTTGTATTTTACTATTCACTGTAACCATTCTAGATTGGCTATCTCTATTTATTGATATTGGACCATTAACAATTTTTACATCTGCTACTTTTTCAAGTGATATTTGTGATCCCATAGGAGTATTTATAGGAAGATTTTTTAGGTTTTCTAGATTTTCTGAATATAGATCATTTCCTTTTAATACTATATCTATTTCATTACCTTCTGTAGTATATCTACTTGCTGTTGTACCAGATACTACACTTTTTACTGCATTACCTATTTGAGCTGTAGTAAGTCCATAATTACTTGCTTTTAAACTATCTATATCAACCTCTACTTCTGGTATACCTTCTCCTATATTTGAACTTACTTCTCTTGTTCCTTCTACACTTTCTATTATTGATACGAAGTCTTCTGAAATATCTTCTAATCTATCTAAATCTTGACCTTTTATTTCTATACTTACTGGAGCTCCACCCATACTTGCTGGTCCCATAGCATTACTTGTTACATCTACGTTTATATCTGCACCAGCTATATTACTTAATTTTTCTCTTATATTTTCTGCCACATTAAAAGTGGATTCTTCTCTTTCTTTTTTGAGTACTCCTGTTATTGTAGCTTGATTTTCAGTACTACCACCCATAGAAAATGCTCCTCCAGATCCTATTGTAGTAAACACTGTATCAATTATATCCATATCTTCTAATCTATTTTCTACATCTTCTACTACTTCTCTTGTTCTATCTAATTCTGAACCTACAGGTAAATTAACTGATACTGTAAATTGTCCTTCATCTGTAGCTGGTATAAATTCAGCTCCTACAGGTATTAGAGATGCTATACTTAGTGAAAATACTAATAAAGCTATAATTATAGTAGATTTTCTATGTCCTAAACTCCAACTAAGTACTCTCTTATATATACTTTCTAATTTTGCAAATCCTTTATCAAAAGAATGTAATATAAATGACTTTCTTTTAGATTTTTCTTCATTATTAATATCTACATTTAATATTTGTGAAGATAACATTGGTACAAGCGTAAGTGATACTGCTAAAGATGCTAAAAGTGAAAATGTAACTGTTAGTGCAAGTTCCTTAAATATTGTAGATGTAATCCCTTCTACAAATACTATTGGTAAAAATACTGCTACAGTTGTAAGAGTTGATGCTGTAACTGCCATAGCAACTTCTTTTGTCCCTTTCACTGCAGATTCAGATTTACTATAACCATCTCTTCTATACCTATATATATTTTCAAGCACCACTATAGAGTTATCTACGAGCATACCTATACCAAGTGCAAGACCACCAAGTGTCATAAGGTTTAATGTTATTCCATTAAAATATATTAATGAAAATGTTGCTATTATTGATACTGGTATAGCTGTTCCTACTATTAAAGTTGTTCTTATATTTCTTAAAAACAAGAATAATATTATCATAGCAAGAACTGCACCAAGCGCACCTGATTTTAATACTGTATTTATTGATAGATTTATGAAATCAGCTTGATCTATTACTACTTTTATATCTCTTGTAGGAAATTCTTCTTGTATTTTCTCAAGTTCATCATTAATTCTAGAAGATACACTTACAGTATTAGTTCCTGATTGTTTTTGAACTGATATGCTTATACTAGGTTTACCGTTTATCTTTGATATACTTTTTACTTCTTTATTTTCTAAATTTACTTCTGCTACATCAGATAATGGTATTGTACCTCCTGTTGGAAGTGTAATAGGTAAGTTTCTTATTTCTTCTATATCTTTAAATTCACCTGTTGTACGTATAGTTAAATTTTGTATTCCTTTTTCAACTGTTCCACCAGGAAGACTCATATTTTGAGCCCCTATGATTTGAGATAATGTATCCATTGAAATTCCATAATTTTGTAATAGATGTAAATCTGCTTTTACACTTATTTCTTTTTGATATCCTCCATTTATATTAACTGAAGCAACCCCTTCAAGTCTTTCTAATCTAGGTGATAATTCATCTTCTGCAAATCTTTGTAAACTTGAAAGGTCATCACTACCTGATAATGATGCTTCCATTACAGGCATTGCATTCGGATCTATTTTAAGTACCATAGGATCATTTGCGCCTTCTGGTAAAAATCCTTTTATCATATCTACTTTTTCTCTCATTTCAAGAGATGCAAAATCCATATCTGTACCAAAATTAAATTCTGCGATTATCACAGAACTTCCCTCTGAGGATATACTAGAAACATTTTCAATATTTGATACAGTACCTATAGATTGCTCCAATGGTTTTGTAACTAGATTTTCAATTTCTTGTGGCCCTACTCCATTATATTGAGTCTGAACTATTGCTATAGGAAGACTAAATTGTGGTAATAAATCTATAGGAAGCCTTGTAAGAGATACTACACCTAAAAGTACCACAATTAATGTCACCATTACAATAGTAACTGGCCTTTTAACTGAAAGTTTAGTTAGATTCATCTTTTTCACCTCTTACAACTTCAACTTCACTCTTATCTTCTATATAGTTCTGGCCCTTAACTATAACTTTATCTCCTTCATTTAATCCTGATTTTATTTCTGTAAAATCACCTGTATCTAATCCTACTTTAACTTGTTTTTCTATAGCCTTATTATCTTTTACTATATATACTATATTTTTTTCACCAATATTTAATATTGATTCACTTCTAACCTTTAATGCATTTTTTACTACATTAGTATCTATTTCAATAGTTGTAGCCATTCCCGGCTTTATATTTCTATTTTCTTCATCTAATAAGATATTTACAGTATATAATCCTGTTTTTGGATCTACTGTAGGAGATATACTTACTATTTTTCCATTTAATCCTTGTTCATCTATTGAATCTATACCTACCCAAGCTTCTTTTCCTATAAATAATTCTCCTATTACATTTTCACTTACATTCATAGAAATAGTCATAGGTGCATTTTTGTCAACTATTACCATAGCAGGTTTAGTTAAAGGTACATATTCACTTTCTTTCATATTTATAGTCGATACGATACCTTCTAAAGGAGATTTTATCTCTCTTATTTCTTCTCCATCTTTTAATGTGAATAATACATCGTCTTTTTCTACCTTTTTTCCAAGACCTTTTTTGATATCTTCTACTTTTAATGATGAATCTGCTGTTATCATCATTTCTGCTTGCATAATAGCTCTTCCACCTAATGTTAATGAGTTTGAAAGAGTGTCTTTTTCTACTTCTTCTATTTCAACAGCTACCTTTTCTTCCTCTGTAGTTTCATCTTGTGTATCTTTATTGCTACATGCAGAAACTACTCCTAAAAGTAATATTGCTATTAAAAATATAGCTAATTTCTTCTTCATATTTTAACCTCCAATAATTTTTACTTCAAGACTGACCAGTCGGTCAATAATATTCATTATATTATAAATAAAAAAATTGTCAACAATTTGTTGACAATTTTTAAGTTAAATTATCAATATTAATCTACTTTAAAATCTATTATTTTACCCTTATAATATTTCATACTAATCATCTTCCCAAATTTTCTATTATTCTTTACTCTTGTTATATATGTTATATTAATAGGTTCATTTTTAATTTTAAAATAATCAATATTTTTATGATCAATTTCATCTAAATCATAACCTTTTTCTATTATATAATCATCAGCTATTCTTTCTGGTTTGATTTGTATACCCATGTGATTTTTTGTTATTAAAGATATTACTATTAATAGTATAACTGTTATAGTAGCTACGTATTTTACTTTTCCATCATTATTTTTACTTCTAGATGTAATACCGGATATGGAAAACAATATAACGTATAAAAATGTTCTTATATTAGGACTTAGTATAAACAAAATAATAATATTAAAAAGAATAAAATTTAGTATCATTGTTGTGATTACCATTATACTATTTATATATTTATCATTTTTAACTTTCTTTTCGTAAATACTTATAATACTCATTATTATAAGTGCAAGTATTGATGCTATAATCCAATCAATATGCGTATCAGTTAATAAATATAAAAAATATATATAAATAATAATTAGAGGAACAATGACAAGAAATATATTTAATCTCTTATAAAGACTACTTTCTTTAGATATTTTATTAAGTTTTGTGAATAGCCATAAAATAAAAGTATTTGCTATTCCAATAATCAACATAATGATTAATGCATTAATAATCTTTCACCTCTTCTATAAGAGCATCTTTTATATTTTCATCTAAATTGTTAAATTCAAGGAAATCCTTATATGCTTCTTGATTGCCCATTTCTAAATCTTCTTTTAATTTTTTATATTGTTGAATTTTTGGTTTTAATAAGTCTGGATATACTACTTTATCTAACCCACTTTGTAGTATTTCTATACTTTTATCTATATCATATAGAAGATAAATCTCTGCTAGATACTCATAATTAGTACCTGAATCCCCATTAATCTCTAAAGAACTTTTAAAAGCTTCTTTTGCTTTTTCAAATTCATTTAATTTTAAATAGTTTTGTGCTAATAAATCCCATAGATGAGAATCATTTTTCTTGTCCATGCCTAATTTCAGCACTTCTGATACTTCTTCAAAGTTTTTGTTCCTACTATATAAAAAGGCTAACTCTTTTATTGCATCAATGTTATCTGGATATTTTTCTATATATTTTTTTATCCCAGTTATTCTTTCTTGTTCTATATCTTCCGTCTTCTCTTGAAGTTTTATCTGTGGAAATGTCTCCCAACCATTCTTAAAGTGTTTTTTTAACTGGTTTTCATAATTTTTTACAGTTTTACCTGTAGCTTTTTTAAAGGATTCATCAAATGATTTATCCTTTAATCCAAGTAATATTTCATCAATTATATTTTCACCATGATTATATATTAAAAGATATATCATTTTATAACTCTGTTCATATCCATTCTTACTTGCCCAATCTTCAGGCTTAATTAATTGTTCAAAAGGAGTTATTCCATCTAATATAATATTTGGAGTACCAATATTGTCTGCTCCTATAAATGATGCTACCCCTTCTTCAAACCAAATTGGTATTTTATTTTCTTCTATATTATTTTTTAATCTATACATATGTGATACATAATGTGTATATTCATGCCTTAATACAAATTTAAATTCATTTACAGTATCTAATGCAAGAACTTCATTATAGACATCATTTATTGGCATTTTTATTTGTTTTAAATCCTCATAATAATATCCACCTGTAAAATCATTTACTATTATATCCTCATTAAAAGTTTCAGAATCAGTTATTTTTATAGTTAATGGATCATATTTCACATCTTTGTATATTTTTGTTGAATCTTTTTTTACGTCTTTTATATATTTATTTATAAGTTCTATTCCTGGTTCAGAAGATTTTCTATAGAGAATAGTCAAATTATCATCTTTAAATTCTTTATATTCTTTTTTTATTTTATCTTTTGGTAATCTTGATTGTGCAAATTGATTAAATGTAGTATATTTTGTATCCTCAATTTTACCCACATATATATATGATATCCCTATATTGATAAAGCTTAAAATAATAATTGAAACAACTAAAATCCCTTTAGAAAATTTATCCTTATATATAAATATTTTTTTCTTTTTTAATGCTATTATTAGAGAAACAAATATTAAAAAAGCTGAAGTTATAAATGAGAAAGTATATAGATTTTCTAAACTTATAAATGTAGCTATTATCATATATATTAAAGTTAAAACTAAAATAAGTGCAAATGTAATAAATATAGTTTTTGTTCTTTTCAAAACAAAACCTCCTAACACATAATATTATGATAGTTATATTTTATCATAATATTATGTCTATTAACATATATGTTAGGCCTTTTGTTTTACTTTTGAAAAATAGACTCCTAAAAGTAGAAATGCTACTCCAAATAATATTTGAATAATTAATTCATATCTTATATCACTTAATGACGATATATCCATATTATTTATTTTTATATAATAATATGTGGGAAAAAACTTAGCTATTGTTATAACTTTTTCACTTAAATATTCTACTGGAACCATCACTCCTGATATAAATGCAGTACCAAGAGATAATACAGTACTTAATCCATTAATTATAAATCTACTTTTAGTTAAATTATTGATTAAAAAAGTAAGACATAATATAGCAAATGAAAATATACTTACATTTACAATATATTTTGTGAAATTAACTTCTTCTAAATGCTGTCCTTTTAAAACTATACTTCCTATTACAAATAATCCTGTGATAATTACTCCAAGTGTAATTTGACCTAAATACATTTCTTTATTATAGTTTAAAAATTTCTTAGATGATATTTTTGTTCTATTTTCTAATTTTTCATCTTTAAATTCAGTCATTATAAGTCCCATCACTGCTATATAAATAGCTGTTATAATATATGCAGTAAAATTAAAATAATATTTAAACCAAATATTAGCTGAATTATTGACATCAGAAGATTTTTCTAATATTTCTACATTAATATTCTCTTTTAATGCATTATTTATAGTCTCAGTTTTAAACTCACCACTTACCTTACTTGCATTTGCAAATATAAGATATTTATTTATTTCATTTTCTATTTGTATAGAACTTATCTTTCTATCATCTTTTATAACTTCCAGTGACTTTTGTTTTCCCTTTACATTTTCTTCAAAATCACTTGGTATTATAATAGCTGCATCTATTTGTTGCAAAAATATTTGTTCTTTTATTTCTTTAATATCATTTTTTAGATTCACTATATTATTATTTTCATCTAAATAATTTTTTAACCCTCTAGATAAATCAGTATTAGAATCATCTACAATAGCTATATCAAGTTTTGTTTCATCAAATGTAATCTCTTTATTTTCTGTATCTATACCATTAATTATTGAAAGCATGAAAAATATAACTGCATATGATAATATTATCATTTTATGCCTAAGAGCAGTTTTTAAAAAATACTTATATACTATCATATTGTCTCCTCCTTAAAAACACTAAAGATATAAGTGATAATATTAGAAAATAAGCTAATAAAATGATTATACCTTCAAATATTCCATCAGTATTATTTAATAGATTAACCTTATATAAATTATTTGTAATTACTGCAATAGGATTTATCTTTGCTAGTATAGGTACATATTTCTCTATCATTATTTTAATATTTGTATTAAATAGTCCTGATAATCCTGATAAAATAACCGTGAATGTAATAGCTATCATTGTTTTAACGTTTATATTCTTATTGTTTGATACACCTATAAATATACCAAATACAATTCCAAATAAGTTACCTAAAATTATAAAAATAAGGCTGTATCCTATATTGGTTATTAGATCTAATTTCATTATTAATTCTATAACAATAAATAATATAATATTAGATGTAAAGTTAAGTATAAGACCTACTATTATTCCAGCTAATAAAAAAGTTTTCTTTTTTATAGGTGTAGTATTTATTCTTGCTGCTACTTCTGATAAATTACTCTGGATGTAATGAACCACTTCTATTCCAGAATATATACCATATGTTGAAACCATTGCAATTAAAGAATAAAATATTACAAGTATACCATTTTCTTTTTGGTCTTTATCATTTATATAATCTACTTGAAAATCAAATTCTTCTATGGGTTTACCTAAAGCACTAGTTTGCACAATTTGGTCCAATATAGACTTAATTACAGTCTGATTAAGACCTGAATCATTTACAATTAAACTTAAATCCTTTTTAATAAATCCATCTATTTCTTCTTTTTCTAACTTCTCTTTTGATTCCCTATCTGAAATTTCTTCTACATTTAATATCTCTATATTTTGAAGTATAGATTTTATATTACTATCCTCTTCAACACCTACGTTTATTTTTTCTAAATTCACATTTGTAATTCCACTAAAAGCTATATAGAAAAATGTTACCATGATGATAGGATAGAGAAGTGACCAGAATAAAAATCCTTTATCTCTAAAGCTATTTTTAGCTTGATATATAATATTTCTATATAAATCCACTAGTCCCTCAGCTCCTTTCCAGTAAGCTCTAAGAATACATCATTTAATGTAGGTTGTCTTGAATATAACTTTTCATATGTTAAATTATTTTGTTTTATAAAATCTATTAAATTAGATAAATTATTTACACCAGATTCAAATTTTATAATATAATCATTATCTTTCATTTCTATATCTAACACTTGGGGTATTTCTTTTATCTTTTCTAAAATTTCACCATTAGTATCAATAAATCCTACTACTATTTTTTCTGTAGTTGTAATCATATTTTTCAACTCTTCATTTGAGCCAGATGCTATATTTCTTCCTCTATCCATTATTATAATTCTATCGCATAATATTTCTGCCTCTTCCAAATAATGTGTTGTATAAATAATAGTGCTTCCATTTTTGTTTAATTTTTTTATACCTTCAAGTATAAAATTTCTACTTTGAGCATCTACTGCAACAGTTGGTTCATCTAAAAATATGAGTTTAGGTTTATGAACTATACCACAAGCTATATTTAATCTTCTTTTAAGACCACCACTTAACTTCTTTGGAAAAAATTTTGTATAATCTTTTAAACCTACAAATTCTATAGCTTCATTTACATATTTTTTTCTTTTTTCTTTATCATTTATATATAATCCACAAAAATAATCTATGTTTTCATCTACTGTTAAGTTTTCAAATACAGAAACTTCTTGAGGTACTACACCTATTTCCCTTTTTATATTGTAAGAATTAGGTGTCATCTTTTCTCCAAATATAGTAATTTCACCTTTGTCAAATTTAAGTAGAGACAATATTGAATTTATAGCTGTAGTTTTACCACATCCATTTGGACCAAGTAACCCTAGTATTTCCCCTTCTCTCACTTCCATATTAAAATGATCAAGAGCTATAAGCTCTTTATATCTTTTAACTACATTTTCTACTTTTACAACCATCTATATCACCTCTTATATTTGTTAATACTATTGTACCAATCATATAAATTTTATTGTAGTGAATATTCTCATCACTTAATATGACAAATGTCATATCATAAGTTATAATTATCATAAATAATCTTTTAAAGGGGATTTCTATGAGGAGATTTTTAGAGAAACTAATTATAATAGTATTTTCGATTTATTTTACATATAGTTTAAATAGTGAAAGAGATATAGCATTTTATTTTCTTATATCTATTATAATTTCAATATCACTAGATTTAATTTCTAAAAAAAATATTAAATATATAATTTATTTTTTATTTGTAGCTTTAACTTTTTATGATAATGTATTTTTGTATTATTTTCCTTTAATTCTCTACAATATCTATATTGACTTTAAAGGCAATTTCTTTTTATTTTTGCCATTATTATTTATAGATTTAACTCCTGTTATAATTATCTTATCTTTTGTGTCAATGTATCTTTCAATATATACATATAAATTAAATAAGGTACTAAATCAAAATAGAAAGGTACGGGATAAATTAAGAGAAGATACTCTTTACCTTAGAAAATATAATGAACAATTAAAAATAGATAAAGAAAAAAATATTCAAATAGCATTATTAGAAGAAAGAAATAGAATTTCTCGGGAAATACATGACTCTATAGGACATACAATAAGTAGTAGCCTTATTCAACTAAAAGCTCTTAAATTATTAAATGGTGAAAATGTATCTAATGGCCTTGATACCCTTAGTGAAACCTTAGGTAGTGGTATGGATGATATAAGAAATAGCCTATATAATTTGAGAAATGAATCTTTAAATTTAAAACACAAAATAAATGAAATAATAAATGAAATGACAGGACTTGATATTAAACTTATATATAATATAGATGAGAATTTAAATTATAAATTAAAATATGATATGTTATCAGTAGTTAAAGAAACTATAACAAATACAGTTAAACACTCTAATGCAAGTAATATGGAGATAAAATTGTTAGATCAACCTAAATTTTATTCTATCATTATTAGTGATAATGGTACCAATATGAAAGATAAAATTGACATAGACGATGGAATAGGCCTTTATTCTATGAATAAAATAGCAATAAAATATAACGGAATATTTAATTATAAATTTGAAGATGGATTTCGAATACATTTAACACTTATGAAAGGAAATGAAAAATGAAAGTTATAATTATAGATGATGATCCTTTAGTAGTAAGTTCACTTAAAACTATAGTAGAAGCAAATAATATAGAAGTTTTAGCTGTAGGATATAGTGGAAGTGAAGCGGTAAACTTATATAATAAATATAGCCCTGATGTAGTTTTAATGGATATAAGAATGGAAAACTTATCTGGAATAAATGCAACTGAAGAAATATTAAAATATGAAAGAGAAGCTAATATTCTTTTAATTACTACATTTAGAGATGATGAATACATAAAAAAGGCATTAGAACTAGGGTGTAAAGGATATATTTTAAAACAAAATATAGATAGTTTAATTCCTTCAATAGAAGCAGTGTATAAGGGAAATATGGTATTTGATAGTGAGATTGTATCTAATTTTAAGACTAATTCTAAAAAAGATATTGAAACTAATCTTTCAGATAGAGAAATCGATATTTTACTCCTTGTAGCAGAAGGCTTCAATAATAGAGAAATAGCGAAAAAATTATTCTTAAGTGAAGGTACTGTAAGAAATTATATTTCAAACATGCTAGATAAGCTAGATTTAAGAGATAGAACTCAACTTGCAATATATTATTATAGGGGGAGATAATTATCCCCCCTTTTCTATTAGATACTTCCAATATTTTTTTGGCATATTACTCCTTTGAAGTTTAGGATTAAACTTTTCTTTTATAGAGATAGATTTAAAATACATCTTCCATAAATTTTGGTAGTCCTCTTCTTTTTCATTAAAGATTATATTTAAATCACCTTTTATTTCTCTTACAATCCATTCTTTTTTATTATAAAATACAGATATATTTCTTTTTTTATCATGAATTATGAAATTTTCATTAGATAGTCTTTTTATAAAATGTGGTGCAATTATTCCTACTAAATTGTAATCTGGCGAAATTTCTGCATATAATATATTATTTTTAAGTTCCTTAAAACGAATTAGTCCGGTCATTCTATGTCTTTCGTGACTTACTTTGTTATAAATACTTTCTATTTTAAATACCGCTTCGTTTGCTAAATTTAGTTCTATATCAGTGCCTATTTTAAATCCTAACCTAACAAAGTTCAGTATATCCATTTCTATACCATCTATTTCTGATAAATAAGCATAATATATCTTTCTTAAGGCAGCAGGAGAAATCTTCTTATCTATTGCTTCATAGACTTTCTTTGCTTTTTTAGCATCTGTATCTATTAATATTTCTTTTACTAAGAAATTATCTTCTCTTTTTTCATAAGAAAGTATTTTATCAGGTTTATCAGGAGTATAATATGCCTTGTATATTGCATTTAAAAGGCCATCAAATGAGCCATCATATATGTAATGATTTATCATTAAAACCACCCATTTCCCAAAGAGATAACTGCTTTTCAAATATATTTCTATCCAAACCATATATTAATTTTTTTCTAATCTTTTCTGGATTCATAGAACTCATTCCATAATATTTACCATTACAAGTTATGAAATATTTGGCCCTTTTAAGCACTATATTTAATTTTTTCAAATTATCATAATTAAGTGGACCAAATTTTCTTGCAGCAACTATCCTTCTAGCTGATTTAACTCCTATGCCTGGTACTCTTAAAAGAGTATTGTAATCTGCCCTATTTATCTCTACAGGGAATATCCCAATATTTCTAAGCGCCCAATTACATTTTGGATCAAGAGACAAATCAAAATTAGGCATATTTTCATCCAATAGTTCATCTGCCTTAAATTTGTAAAATCTAAGTAACCAATCTGCTTGATATAATCTATTTTCTCTAATTACAGGTGGTGAATCTAATACAGGTAAATTAGGTGATTTCGCTACTGGTACATATGCAGAATAATACACTCTTTTTAAATTGTATCCATCATATAATCCTTCTGATAATTTAAGTATTTTTAGATCATTATCCTCAGTTGCTCCAACTATTAACTGAGTACTTTGTCCCCCTGGTACAAAAGAATTTGCATATTTAAATTTTTTCTTTTCTTCTCTCGTCTCTACTATTCTATTTCTAATATTTCCCATAGGGGTTAATATGCTCTTTTTAGTTTTATTTGGAGCAAGTAGTTTAAGTCCATTTTCAGAGGGTAATTCTATATTTATGCTCATTCTATCTACATATAATCCTATTTCATCTATAATACGTTTATCTGCATGAGGTATGGCTTTTGTATGGATATAACCATTAAATCCTTCTACTTCCCTAAGCCTTTTTACTACATTTAATATAAGCTCCATTGTATGATTAGGTGATTTTATTATTGCAGAGCTTAGAAAAAGACCTTCTATATAATTTCTCCTATAAAAATTTATAGTCAAATCTACTATTTCATCAGGAGTAAGTGTTGCTCTTTCTAAATCATTTGATGATCTATTTACACAATATGCACAATCATATATGCAATAATTTGTCATAAGTATTTTAAGTAGTGAAATACATCTTCCATCATCAGACCAACTATGACATATCCCATTTATACTAGCAGAACCTATGCCGCCTTTTTTATTTTTTCTACCACTTCCACTAGAAGAACAAGAAACATCATATTTTGCAGCATCAGAAAGTATTCTAAGTTTATCTAATACATCCACAAAAACCACCTCTTTCTATAGGAAAATTATACTATGTAAAAGGTGGTTTGTCAAACATATGTTCGTGTATGGTAGGTGGATGTTATATATGGTAAAATACAGATAATATGTTAAACTGATGTTTCTGACCCACATTATAAAAAGAAAGATAGGTTTAAATGATAATTGCTAAATATATACTATTTGCTTTATTTCTAGCTATAATTGTTAACTATATTTTGATTATTAAATTAAAGAAACCATTTATACTCTCTATAGTTATGTCACTTACAATTATTCCCCATAAAACAATTGAAATGCTAACATATAATTCAATTTATCCCCCAATAGAAAACATGAATTTCTATTTAAAGTTTAATCACATTGCTTATATGTATTTTTCCTTATTATTATTTGATATAATATTTGGTATTCTATATATAGTTTTGAAAAAAATAATAAAAAACAAGAAAAATCATCATAGTAATTTTATTTTCTATATTTAATGTATAAATGTAGATTTATATTCTATAAGAAAATTTATATAGTCTTATAAGTAAAGAAGAGCAAGAATAATCTAACTATAAATATAATATAGTATGATATGTTAGAGTTTAGGTAGTAGTGGATATCTTATATTTAAACATTGGTCATTTCTAGCTTTTGGAGTAATAACAAGTAGTATTATATTGATAAGAGGTAATTAAGTAGAGATTATTTATATTAAAAAAATTTAATAGATAAAAGGTGTTTCATTATGGTAAGAGTAATGAGAAGTGTTTTATCCATAGAAATTTAAGTAAATTTTATATTTTATTATAACTAGTATTTTGGACTCTATAGGAGTATAATATAATTAGGTTTTTTTAAAGTTTTTTAAAGAATTGTTTTATCTTTCTTTAAATTTTACTATATATTATAAGGGGATTTCAATGAAAAATAAAAAATTATTTATTGTGCTGTTAATTTCAATTACTATTATTTTATTACTATATTACGTATTTGGACAAGGGCATAGATATGCTAAAAGCTATGCAAATCGACTTTTTGCTTATCAATTACCTAAAAAAACAAAAATAATTGAAAAGGATTTCGATTATGGTGTCCTCTATGGAGGCGGACCAAGGGGGAGTGGGGGTTATCCGACCATGGTAGCACACATGAAGTTGTCATCTGAATTAAGTGAAAAAGAGATATTTAATCATTACAATAAGAATAAGTTTGAGATATTTTTTGAAGGTTATGAAACCATTAAGAAGAATAGTGAAGGGAAAAAATGGTATGAAGGTCAAAAATCAACAGGTAAAACCCTTAGTGATGAAATGAATAAAGACGAACCAATCAATTTTATCGTTCAATATAGAACAGAATTTAACTATCCATTCTTTATAGATTTTCATTAAGAAGCCGGAGTTAACCCTCCAGCTTCTTTTTTTATCTGCTTAGCTGGTTATAGTTTTCGAAAGCTTGGTAGATTGTATAGTTTCTTTCACCATACTTTGTGGCTGATTCATTTGTTCCATTGTAACGAGCAATAGTGCCTTTTACTTGAGATTCTGTGTAATTTAACATATTGGAAGGATATCCTTTTTCTACAACAGCTCCCCATTTAAGAACATATGCGCATGTTTCAATATTAAATGCTCGATCAACATGAAGTTTGTGCCAGATTTCATTTATGTCATCTTTATTATTAGCATCTCGTATTGTGTCATCTAGATAATTTTGATTAATGGCCCAATTTCGAGCGTTAATCGCAACCCAGGCAAATATTTGACCTACTCCTGTACTTGAGTCATCAATGTCTCCGTTCTTAACTCTCTGATCTTGAATTGCATCCAGAGTATTCTCTGCGGAAGCTTCCCAAGAGATCACTGTCTGGATAAAAGATTTTCGCATTTGAAGTTTTCTTGCCATTCGAGTGATTAAGCCATCATAATCAAGAACGATATTAACTGAGTCAATTGGTTCTCTTATAGATGAAAATTCTTGAAGAAAGTTTAAAATATCTTTAATAATCGGAGGCACTTCCTCTCTTATCATAGGTAAATAAGTAAGAATAAGAGTAGAATCTAAGCCATCTTTATGATTTATAGGTTCTACCGACGATTGTCCTGCATCTAATCCTGATGCAATATTTTTGTCGATAGTAATTAAACCCCTGCCTGAACCGACTGTAATGGTTGCAATTTGATCAAATGCCCAGTTCTGAGGAAGTGGGTACCCAAGATTGCCACTGAATCCAGTTGACATTCCACTTACAAAACTTTTTGTTGCATATCCTGCTTGAGAAACTCTAATGCATATATTTCGTGGTCCGTATACTCCAACTTTGTACTTACCACCTAATGCATAAAATTCAGATTCAATTGCTCGGAAATGAGGTAGAATGTTATTATCAACATCATTATCGTAAGCATCAAAATCAACAGCAAAATAAATAGTAGTTCTATCTTTAAATCCGTGACTTTCTGCAGCATAGTACGCTTCAATAGCATCTCTTCCACCTTGACCGAAATTGAAATATGATGCATCTCCACCATAAGTCTGAAAAATCGGGAAAACTCTTAGGTTAGCATCAAAGATTGTTTGCAGTTCACCAATTTGTATTTTTTTATTTAATACACCATTTCTTGCATTTGTTAAATATCTTCCAATTATTTCATAACCTTCAGCCTTTAATGTTGTAGCTCTTTCAGGAGTAATCATGGTAACACTGTCACAAGCAGTACCTCTTCGACTAGTATCACCTGTACTAGTTATAGCAGAAAGCCAAGTTTGTTTCCCCGCAATACCATCTACTGGAGATAATGCTACAAATTCTTGGAATCCCATTACAGCATTCTTAACTCCATTTCCATAAATTCCATCAAAAACTCCAGGATCATATCTATTAAAATATAAAGCGTATTGAAACAATTTTACGAAATCCCCTCTATTTCCTAACATTAAAGTAGGAAGACGCTCTCTTGTTGTAGGACCAACTGAACCTGTTTGTAAATCTGGAGCAATACCTTCTTCTGTCTGAATACCATAGATCAAAGCTTTGTTAGTACCTCTTTGATAATGTCCATCAGCTGGTTGAACACCAGAAGTCATAAAATAGTTGTAATTCAGGTTTCTTTGGATTTCTCTAATTCTAGGGTCGCCTCCTAATGTAAGTACATAAGCATCCATAACTAAAAATGCCTTAAATACATAGTCATAGACCTTACCATCTTGAATAGGAAGACCCGCATCAGTTTGTAGCTTAGTTACTGCCGACTTTGTTCCTTCTCCAAATGTTCCAGTAAACCCTGTAGGATCATAACCTTTACAATACATAGCCCCTTGTAGTATTTTTACAATATTTTGTCCTTGATGATTTAAAGGGACACTTCCCATTTCCATTTCTCCCCAAGCTTTATAAGCACTTGAAGTCCCTTCACCAAAATTGTTAGCTGGAGTAGCAATTCCTAACTCAATTTGCAAAGCTCTCGTCAACGAATACATTGTCGACCATCCTGTTTTTCCGTTTTCTGGTGCCAATATAAAGCCATTTTGCCCCGAATATGTGTTGTTAACCCATTGTTGAACAATTAAAACCATTGGATCCATCTTAAAACCCTCCTTTGTTATATTTTTTAATCCCATTCAATTTTATTCTTTAATTTTTAAATTATACCAATAATACCTTAAATTTTATAAAGGATAACTCTTAATAATAATTAAAACTTAGAAATGATTCTAAAAATAGTTCATCAAAAAGATAAATATATATAAACAATTTTTTAGTTTGGAATGAAGTTAAAGTAAATAACAAGAAACATCATATTCTGCAGCATCAAAAAGTATTTTAAGTTTATCTAATACATCCACAAAAACTACCTTTTTCTATAAGAAAATTATACTATGAAAAAGGTAGTTTGTCAAACATATGTTCGGGTATGGCGGGTGAATGTTATTCTATTAGCTAATTAGATATAAATTCTTTAAATTTTTTATCTAAATTATAAACTTTACCGTATTTATCTTTTATAATAAATTTAAATAATAATTTTTCTTGAATAATTTCATCATCTATACCTTCTATACCAAGATTTCCTTCATAAAAATATTCTTTAGTTATATCTTTAAGCTTCTTTTTTTCAGCATTTTTTGTTATATCTATTGTATCTAATTTTTCATCCATATAATATATATCTGCTTTTATTGAGTTAATTTCTAAATCCTTTTTATCTTCTATAGGACTATTAAATATTTGAATTTCATATTTTAGTTCTTTACCTTTTTCAAATTCGGTAGGGTACATATGTATTGTAAATCTTCTAGCTAATTCTTCAGCTAATTTTATAGGAGATAGTTCTTCACCTATCATTACTTCATCATTTTCCATAAACAATTTGACATTGTAATTATCATTATATGATAAGTTTAATTCAGTAGTATATTTAAGTTCCGAAACTTTATCTAATTTCACTTTTGCTGTACCTTCTTTTTCTGCTATAGAATATATTATATATGGAGTTGATTTATTTTTTAATTTTTTAAATTCAACTTGAACAGCTACATTTGCATTTTTATACTCATTTCCTATGTTCTCTATATCATAATTATGAGAGGATATTAAACTTGATTTTTCTTCTTCAGTTTTTAAATCTTGTTTTAAATTATATATTTCGTCTTCTAAAAAATATATTTGTTCTTTTAATCTTGAGATATCCTGTATTGTATCCGAACTAAAGAAGTTTAATAAAATATAACCATTTAAAATAAGTAATATAGCCATCATTATAATTATTATTTTGCCTGAACTTTGTGTCACCAAATCTCTCCTATCCTTTTAATTTTGTATTGATTTTTTTCTTATTAAATTATCTATTATGAATCCAAGTAATAATGGTAAGACTATGCTAATTATAGATATAGTAGTGCCATTATCTTCATTTGTCCTATTAATTTTCAAAACATCTATCCCTATACTATAGGCTAGAATTTGCTCTATTACAAATAAGCTAAAAAATATAATCATAGCTTTAGGGTATCTGTCTTTTTTTATATTATGTCTTACACCTAGGAATATTGCTATAAAAGATATAACTATATTAATCCAATGAGGCCACATATGATTTCACTCCTTTTAACTAAAAAATTCCCAAATTATTTACAATTGAATTATACCATAGGAAGCTATATAAAAAAATTATTATAAAAACTAAATTAAATTTATAAAAATTGGAAGTTATATATGGTAAAATGTAGATAATATATAGTATTTGATTTATTTATAGCTATAATTGTCAACTATATTTTAATTTATTATTTAGTACATTATATTTAATCTTAAAAAAATATAAAAGATAAAGGGTGTTTAATTATGGTAAGAATAATAATTGGAAGTGTGTTTCTTTTAATATCTGCTATTCTTTATGGCACAAAATATTTATCTGCTGCTATCTCAGGGGTAAATAGTACCTCTTGGGGTAAAGATGATTTTGTGCGAATGTTATCCTATACTCCAACCTTATTAAATTTTTATATTTATATTTCTTTTATACTAGGTATAAGTCTTCTTATATGGTATGTTGTTGATTTTTATAATAAGAATAATAAATAAAGATATAAAAATATAGCTAGAATCTAGCTATATTTTTATATCTTTATTTTAAATCACTAATATAATTATTTTTCTCTCTTGCTAATCTATGAATATTTATTTTCTTTAAATATTGTATTATAAGATATATTACAGCTGATGGTATTATAATATACAAACTATTAACTTGAATTTTCTCTGAATTATTATTTGTTAAAAGTATAATACCTATCAATGCTATAAATGAAAATGTAGATATTATTTGAGGTATATTCTTTTTAAATCCTTTTTCTGCTATAAAGATTGGTGTTATAATACTTTCCATTATAAATATAACTATGACTGTTATTATATAAAAAACAAATAAATTAGAATTCATTCCCCAGTTAAACTGACCATACGCTATAATGGATACTGACATAAGCCAAATAGATATCCAACCGAATAACTTAGATAAAAAATTCAAGATAATTTCTATCTTACTTGGTCCATTGCCATTATTTATAATTTCCTTAGCAAATCCTTTAACATCACCATTTATTTCTTCTTTTAAGCTAGAGTTCCTTAATCGCAATTCATGTGCCATACCTATCAAGTCTCTTTTTACAACTTCTGTATCATAAGAATTTAATTTGAATATACTCATGCTTCTCATGATATTCTTAATCATATCCTTATCTTCTTCTTTAATCTCTCTTGTTTGTTTTTTATTTTCCTTTTTTAATAAAGTCATCTCATTACCTATCATATTCACCTTCTCCTTTCAAAACACTATCTACAGATTTTTTTACTTCATTCCATGAAATTATAAATTCTTTAAGAAATTCTTCTCCAATTTGAGTTAAAAAATAGTATTTTCTCTTTGGTCCGAGTGGCGATTTTTTGTATAAGGATGATATTATTTTCTTTTTTTCAAGTCTTACTAAAATAGGATAAATTGTTCCTTCTTTCACATTATAAAATCCATAACCTTGTAAATGTGATACAATCTCATATCCATATGTTTCTCCCTTACTTATTATACTAACTATACATCCTTCTAATGTTCCTCTCATTAATTGAGATCTATCCATCATATATTCACCTACCTTGTAGTACATAGTAGCTTAACTATATTGTACCACATAGTAGTGCTTTTATCCATAATTTTTCATAATAATAAACACCCTTTTTTGTAATTCTATCTTAGGGTGTTTTATTAATATAATATAATATTATATTTTAATTAGATATCAACTAATATAATTTTCTATCTAACTTATATATTCTTCCTGACTTATCTATTATAGTAAATTTAAATGATAAACCTTGCTCAATATCTTCATCATTTAAACCTTCTATATTGATAGTGTCATTGAACAGAAATTCTTGATTCATATGATCATTTCTTATCTCTTCAGCTTTTTTCATTATATTTATAGTATCTACTTTTTTATCCCTGTAATATATATCTGCATTTATACTTTCAAGTTCTAATTTTTTTTCATTTTCGCTAATAGGATTTAATATTTCAATTTCATAAGTAAACCCTTTATTAGAGTCAAATGATATAAGATATATATTTATAGAAAATCTTTGTTTTAAATTTTCTGCAAGATTTATAGGGTCTAATTCTTCTGCTATTATTTCTTCTTCATTTTCCATGATTATTTGAATATTATAGTTATTACTATATGATAAATTTAAATTTGTGGAATATTTAAGTCCTAAGCCTTTATTTAACTTTATTTTTTCTCCTTCATCTTTTCCTTCTATAGAATAAACTAAATATGGAATAGAGTCTTTTTTTAATTTATTGAGTTTTACTTCAACTGCTACATTTGCTTCTTCATAATTATTTCCTATATTTTCTATATAATAATTATATGATGATATTAAATTTGATTTTTTATTTAACTCATCTATATATTGTCGTAAACTATCTATTTCTTGTCTTTGATTAGATGTTTCATTTTCTATATGACGTAAATAACTTTGATCAATTTCCTTATTATTCATTATTAAAAAATATAGATTTATAAAAAGTAATATAACTGTAATTACAATAAATATCTTTCCTGTTTTTTGTGTCATGCAAGTCCCCCAATTATTTTAATGATTATTTATACGGATTTTACACATTTTCCTTCCAATGCAGTCTCTTCTATATCTATAACATTTAATTTATCATCAAATGTAATAATAAATATAGCTGGCATTTTTAGTGCTTTCCAATCTTCATAATTAAACTTATCATCATAGTGATTTAATAATACGCTAAGAAAAGTACCATGAGTTCCAACCACTATATCTTTGCCTTTATGTTTATTTAGTATATTTTCTATTACCTTTATTCCTCTATCTTTAACCTCATTAAGTGATTCTCCACCATTAAGCTTATAATTAAAATCTTTCCATTGATTTATTGAAAATGACATAAAATCATCTATAAATACATCTGATACCTTTCTTTCCCTTAAATCATCTACAATATTTATATCCATATTTCTAAAATCTGCATATAGTTTTATAGTATCTATTGCTCTTTTGTAGGGAGACGAATATATTATATCTACATTTTCTCTTTTTAATGCTTCTAATACATCTTTTCTTTGAATCTTTCCCTCTTCTGATAATTCTCTTGACTTATCATCTTCAGTATATATAACTTTTGCATGTCTTACCATTATTAATTTTGTGTTCATATTTAATCTCCTTTATATTTAGATTTGAACCATATCAATAAAAATAGGGATAAAAAGAAGAATTAAAATTAAACCTAAAATAAAATTATAATATCCCAATATTGATTTTGAATTATTCTTTAGCTCTAATATACCTCCAGTAAGCATATTAATACCTACAAGAGGTATAGCAATAAACGTATATATAAAATTGCTTTTCGTAACAAGAAAATAATAAATAGCTAATAAAATCATAATTACACTAGATATAATTCTAATTATTTTAAGCAATATTTTCTATATGAATACTTCTCTCATATAAAAATTCTTGAGTAATATCATTTTAATTGTTTATTGATTTTTTTCTTACATAACTCCCTATGTAATTAGATACTAATAATATAAATTCATATAGTATAAAAAATGACATTACTGATAATTCATAGTATATAAAAATTGTAGGTACAAATAAAAGTGCAATTATATTGTGAAGAATTAAGTTAAACTCATTTTTTATGCCATAATGATAACCAAGTATAGCTGTTAAAACTGGAAATATAACTAGTAATAATATACTCATATAAGTATCACTACTATTAAATAAAGGTAATATGTAAAAGAAAATTGAAGCTATTATTATGTAAGGTATCATTTTTTTATTAAAATTATGTGGTCTCATTTAATCATCCTTTTCTTATATAGTATTATTTTCTTAATTAAATAATATGATCCATATCCTGTAACTGCGCCTAAAGTATTTAATATTAAATCATCTACATCAAATGAGCCAAGCCCTGATATTAGCTGTAGTATTTCAAATAATAAACTAATTATAATTGAAGTAAATAATATATGTTTTACCTTTTTAAATTCTCCATGTTTAATTTTATATTCTTTTTTGTCTTCTTTCTTATAAAATTTCCTATAATATTTCCTAGTAAAGTTAAAGTTTGATAAGTTGGAAAATATATTATTGCTGAAATATTATAATATATAAAAATAGTTGGTAAAAATACACCTCCTAATAATAAAGGTAATAGAACATTAAACCCATATTTAGTTCCATAAATTAATCCTAAATTAAAACTTACAAGAGGAAAAATCACTAAAAGTACAAGTATAAAATAACCTGCATTTTTCCCTAATAATGGCAATATGTAAAATGAAGCTATAGCTATTATTAAATATGGTAGCATTTTTTTATTTTTGTTTGTATTCATCTCTATCTCCTAATTTTTCTTTTAATAGTTCATCTACTTTATTTTTATCTTCTTCTTTCACTTTAAAAGTGAATTTATCATCTTGTGTTTTAAAATATAGAGAATAATAATTTTCTTTTTTTCTTATATTTAAATTTTCTTCCCATTCAAATACTAATATATCTTTCCATTTAAAATTACCATCTTTAGTATATATACCTTTATTTGTGATAATATCTCTTCTGGAATCATTAATTATGTATAATATTCCTAGAAAAAACATCATTAAAGTTATCTGATTGTTATTTTCATAAAAATTTAATGTAGCAACTAAAAACCAAAATATTGGTCCTAGTATTTTGAGATTCATATCTTTTATAGAATAAAAATAAATATCCATTATTTGCCTGTTACAAATATCATAAGCTATATCAATTAATATTACTAATGATAAAACTATAGTTACTTTCGCCATTTAATCTCTAACCCCTTTATTCGCCTTTGATTAAATTATATCATAATAAATAAGTCATAAAAGGAAAATTATTCATAATCATAAAAAATTATTCACTATCATGTATTGCAATATAGCTTATTTTATATTATACTATGTTGTATAACAAGGTAGGTGATTTATTTGGTAGATAATGCTCAAATTTTAAAAGGGATATTGGAAGGTTGCATATTGGAATTAATAGATAATAATCCTATTTACGGATATGAACTTGCATTAAAACTTCAAGAATACGGATTAGAAGTAAGTGAAGGTTCTATTTATCCAGTACTACTTAGGTTACAAAAAAAGAATTTTATCACAGGAAAAATGAAAAAATCGCCTAGTGGACCAAATAGGAAGTATTATTATTTAACTGAAGAAGGGCAAATATATCTAAAAGAGTTTAAAATCAATTGGAAAAATATCAAATCTAGTGTAGATGATTTAATGAATGGAGGAAGATAATAATGAAAGCTCAGGAATTAATTAAATTAAATAATGAAAAAAGAGAAAAATTAAATGATGAAAATTTAAAGTATTATGAAGGTATGTTACTCTATATACGTACATCATGGGGTAAAAAAGAATTTGAAACAGAAGAAATTTTATCAGAACTATTAGATCATCTATTAGATGCTCAGGAAAATGGAAAAACAGCAAAAGAAGTATTCGGACAAGAGCCACGGGAATATGCTAAGCAAATAACAAATGAATTACCTAAAATGAATATAAAGGAGCGAATATTATTTTTCACTCCTGCTACTTTATTTCTTATTGCAGGAGTATTATTAGTAAATGGAATATTTAATCCATTACTTTATTATTCTTTAAATATAGGTACATTAAATAAAACCATACATCTAGGTTCTCTTTTATTAGAAAGTATTTTAGTATTAATAATATTCGCTATATTTATATATATTATTATGAGGGCTACTAGAATGTTAATTTTTAAAAATATAAATAAAAAAATAGAATTTCTTATTTATTGGATCCTTAGTACATTATATTTAGGGATATTTATATTAATATTTTTATTTGTCCCTGACCTTGGATATGTAATTGCTGTTCCATTTTATATACAAATTTTATTAGGAGCTATTTTAGCTATATCAGGCTATATTATATATAAAGTTAATAATTAAAATAAAAGAAAAACATCTATATTCCTAGTATTACCTAGTCTTATAGATGTTTTATTATTTACTTGTTTTCATATGAAGCTTTTATAAAGTCTCTAAATAATGGATGACTTCTTGTTGGTCTTGATTTGAATTCTGGATGGAATTGACTTGCTACAAACCAAGGATGATCTTTTAACTCTACTATTTCAACTAATCTTTCATCTGGTGAAACACCACTTATAATTAATCCTGCAGCTTCTAATTGGTCTCTATACTGATTATTATACTCATATCTATGTCTATGTCTCTCATATACTAATTTTTCCTCATATGACGCTTTTGCTTTTGTTCCTTCTTCTAGTTTACATGGATATAGGCCAAGTCTCATAGTACCTCCCATATCTTCAACATCTACTTGCTCTGGCATTAAATCTATTACTGCATATGTTGTATTAGGTAATAATTCTGAACTATGTGCATCTGATAATCCTAATACATTTCTTGCAAATTCTACTACTGCCATTTGCATACCTAGACATATTCCAAGGAAAGGAACTTTATTTTCTCTTGCATATTTGATAGCACAAATTTTACCTTCTATACCCCTATCACCAAATCCACCTGGTACAAGTATTCCATCAATGTCTTTTAATACTTCTTCACAATTATCTTCATCTAATTCTTCTGAATGTATCCAATCGATTTGTACATCTACGTCATTTGCAATACCTGCATGATTTAATGATTCTGCTACAGATAAATATGCATCTTTAAGTTCCACATATTTTCCTACAAGAGCTATTTTAACTTTACCTTTACGATTTTTCATCTTTTCAACCATATTTGTCCACTCTGTTAAATCAGGTTCTTTAGTTTTTAAATTAAGTCTTTCTATTGCCATTTGTGGAAGTCCTTCTTTTTCAAGCATTAAAGGCACTTCATAAAGAGTATCTGCATCTAGATTTTGAACTACATTATTATGATCCATATTTGAGAATAATCCTATTTTCTCTTTTATCTCTTGTGATAATTCATGTTCTGTTCTACATACTATTACATCTGGTTGAATACCTATACTTCTTAACTCTTTTACACTATGTTGAGTAGGCTTTGTCTTAATTTCTCCTGCCTTTGCAAGATAAGGTACTAGGGTAGTATGAATATACATTACATTTTCACGTCCTACATCATACTTAACTTGTCTTATTGCTTCTAAAAATGGAAGACTTTCTATATCTCCTACTGTTCCACCTATCTCTGTTATAACTACATCTACCTTTTTTTCTTTTGAGACTCTATATACTCTTTCTTTTATTTCATTTGTAATATGAGGTATTACTTGAACTGTTCCTCCAAGATAATCTCCTCTTCTTTCTTTTGTGATTACTGACCAATATACTTTTCCTGTAGTTACATTATTGTTTTTGCTTAAATTTATATCAATAAATCTTTCATAATGTCCTAAGTCTAAATCAGTTTCTGCACCATCATCTGTAACAAAAACCTCCCCATGCTGATATGGACTCATAGTTCCTGGATCTACGTTTAAATATGGGTCAAATTTTTGTATAGTAACTTCAAGACCTCTACTTTTAAGTAATTGACCTAAAGATGCTGCTGTTATTCCTTTTCCAAGTGATGAAACTACACCACCAGTTACAAAAATATATTTAGTAGATGACATTTTTATCCTCCTTAAGTTTTTCATTATATTTTATCGTTCATTTATATTACCTTAACTTATAGTATTGTATATTAAAGCCTATATTATGTCAATTGAATTTGCTGGAATTTAAAAAGATTCTCACTGAAGTGAGAATCTTTTTATCTATACTAATTTTCTTTCAACTATTTCTGTAACTACAAAAGTTGCAACATCATTTGCAAAGCTTCCAGTAGTAAATCCAGCATCATATCCTAGTTCTTTTGCAAGTTCATGTGATAATCTTGGTCCACCACAAGCAAGTACTATCTTATCTCTTATTCCTTCTGCTTCTAATAACTCTACAAGTTCAGTAAGGTTAGGTATATGAACATTTTTCTGAGTTACTATTTGAGATACAAGTATTGCATCTGCATTTTCTTCTATTGCTTTTGCAACAAGCTCTTCATTAGGAACTTGACTGCCCATGTTTATTGCTTCTACTCCTTCATATCTTTCAAGTCCATAATGACCATCGAAGCCTTTCATATTCATGATTGCATCTATTCCTACAGTATGAGCATCTGTTCCTGTACATGCTCCTATTATTTTTATTTCTCTTTTTATATTCTCTTTTATATATTCTTCTACATCTGTTTTATCCATAGAATCAACTTCTACCTTTGGAACTTCTATTTTTGTATAATCTACAGTATGCATACACCTACCATATACTACAAAAAATGTATATCCAACTCCTAAATCTGAATAGTGAACTATTTCAGGTTCTTCCAGACCCATTTTCTTTCCTAATATTCTTGCTGCTTCTTTAGACTCATCATTATATGGTACTGGTAATGTAAAAGATAACTGCATCATTCCATCATTTAATGTATCACCATATGGTTTTATTTTAGTTAAATCTACTTTTTCTACTGCCATTATCTTTCACCTCCAAGCATCAATTTAATAAATGGATTGTAATAGTTTTTATCTTTTTCTATTACACCTTCAAGACCTTTTCCACCATCTCTAGGTCTTTTTATATCTGCAAACTTACCTTTTTCTATAGTAGAGAATAATCCTTCTCTTTCTATATCTTTAAGTAATTTTTCTGCATCATCTAATACTTTATGAGCTCTAGTTTCTATTATTCCACCACTTTTGAACTCTATTTCTTCTCCTATATCTCTTGCATTATTAAATACATATTTTGCATTTTCAATTGAAAGCATTCTATCTTGTAATAATGGTGTATGAATTGCTTCTGTTGGCATACCTAATAATTGTAAACCTTGATTTGTCCAAACAGATATAAGATTGAACATTGCATCTTGAAGATGACCTTTAAATATATCTCCTGTCATAAACTTTGTAGGTGGCATATATTTAAGTGGTGCTTTTGGGAATATCTCTCTAGCCATTTGTGCTTGTGAAAGTTCAAGTAAAAATCCATTTTCTAAACTAGGATCCATTTCAAATGCATGACCAAGTCCCATTTGTTCTTCTGGTATTCCAGCTTTTAGGGCAAATTGTTCATTCATAAATTGAGAAGCAAGTACAGTATGAGCTTCTTCTACTGCATCAGCTGTTGTAAGGTAATTATCTTCACCTGTATTTATTATTACTCCTCCATATCCATTTATAATTCTAGAGAAATATTGATCAACTAATGTTCTTTGCATGTTTATATCTCTGAAAAGTATTCCATATAAAGCATCATTTAACATTACATCTAATCTTTCAAGTGCACCCATTGCTGCAATTTCAGGCATACATAATCCTGAACAATAATTACAAAGTCTAATATATCTTCCTACTTCTTCTCCTACTTCATCTAAAGCTTTTCTCATTATTCTAAAGTTTTCTTCAGTAGCATAAGTTCCACCAAATCCTTCAGTTGTAGCACCATAAGGTACATAATCAAGAAGTGATTGAGCTGTAGTTCTTATAACTGCTATTATATCTGCACCTTGTCTTGCTGCTGCTTGAGCTTGAACAGCATCTTCATAAATATTTCCAGTAGCAACTATTACATATAAATAAGGCTTTCTACCTTCACCTAAAGTTTCAATGTATTCATCTCTTTTTAACTTATTTTTTCTTATTTTTTCTGTAGTGTCTTTTGCTATTAATTCTACTTTTGTATATATTTCATCATCACTTGCTATAGGTAATTTTGTTAAATCTATTTCCCCTCTACTTACAAGTTCTGCTACCATTTGAGGACCTTCTCCAGTATGAACCATAGCATTTCCTATCCAATATGCTATACCTTTTTCTAATCCTCCACCTTCTTTTACATTGTCTACTACTACATTTGGTAATGGTCTTTCTATTTCATCTACTCCATCAATACCAAGTAATCTTGCTACTGTTCTTTCTACTGATACAGTAGAATGCTTGTCTATAAACTTTTGAACATCTTCAGCTATATTTTTAGCTGCATTTCTAGCACTTTCTACTTTATTAAAATCTAAGTTTAATTTGCTATTCATTTAATCTTCCCCCTCCATTAGTATTTTTTCCGCTTGATCCAATATTTCATCCTGCAATCCCATAAATTTCGAAATGTTTAATGCATCTCTTGGTACATTTGCTATATTTTCAAGCTTTGTAAGTCTATAGTCCATAAACTGACTGATAGCTTCAATTCCTATATCCTTACTTTCATTTTTAAGTTTATTAAAATCAAGGTTTTTAAGTCCAATAACTTGATAATGAACTACACCTTTTGTATTTGCAATATTGTCATAATGTGTTGTTATTACATTTATAGAAGGCTTCTCTAAAAGATATTTTAAAATTGATTTTGATATTGCATAGCCTTCCTTTGGGTTTGTTCCACGAGCTAACTCATCTATTAAAATAAGTCCCTTTTTATCACTATTTGATAATGCATTTTTAACCTTATTTATTTCTCCCCCAAATGTACTAAGGCCACTATCAATTGATTGAAGGTCTCCCATAGATACAAAAATATATTCTCTAAGTGATGTTTCCATGGATTTAGCAGGAACTAATAATCCATATTGGGCCATTGCTGTAAGAAGTGCAATTATTCTTAAGGTTATTGTCTTGCCTCCCATATTTGCTCCTGTTATACAAGTAACACCTTTATTTAAATATATTGATATCGGTATGAATTCTCCATTTCTTCTTGTTACTTCCTGTTTGGCTTTAGGATGAATTCCTTCTATTATATTTATTTCATTTTCATCTAATATTTTTGGTTCTGTTGCATTTAATCTAAGTGCTAAATAAGCTTTAGCTAACTTAAGATCAAAATTACCTATAGATTCAATGTTATTCATAAGGAAATCAAAATGAAAACCAATTTCAGAAGAAATCTTTTCTCTTATTCTTATTTCCTCTTCTTCTTCTTCATACTTTAAGCTTTCTAATTTATTTATTAAATTAGATATTTCAATTGAATCTTTTATTTTATATCTAATAGACATATAGCTTTCCGATAAATATTCAAATTCATCACTATTATTTAATTCATCATTTAATTCACCGTTCTCTTTTGAAACTACTACTTCTCCCTTTGGATCTATTCTTATATTAAATTTGTCTTTTAATTCTTTTCTCTTTTTGTTTTTCTCTAGTTTTATTTCTTTTCCTATGTTTCTTTTTTCTGCTCTTATTCTTTTAAGTTCTTCTGAATATTCTTCATATATATAGAATGTTTGGAGACCCTTATCTTCAGGATCAAATAATAATCTTAAGGTATCTGATGATTCTATAAATGTATCATCAAACATATCAAATGGTAGTTTATGCATTATAGCTTCTATGTCTTCTATAATTGATATAAAAGTTTTAATTTCATAAAGTTCAACTACAGAAAGAATAGAATCATTTTTAGCTCTATATATTGAATTTCTTATATCTTTTATATGAATGAAAAGGGATGTCAATTGTTCATATAAATTTCTATTATCTTCTATACTATCTTTAATTATTGATACCTTATTAAGTTCAGAATTTAATTTTTCTTTATCAAAAAAGGGCTCCATTTCACTCTTTTTATCTCTACCATAAGGAGTGAGCACCTCTATATTTTTTAATATATAATCAAATCCTATAGCTTGTTTCGTACTATTTGTCATATATTTCATTTAGCTATCAACTCCTTACATCATTACATCATATACTGGTACATCTTTTATATACTTATCCATCTTGTCTTTGAAATTGTCTCTATCAAAATAATATCCAGAAGGTGAATATGGATTTAAAGTTATTGCTGCTATATTTACTCTATTTAAAACATTAATTTCTATGCCTTTTTTCTTGAATTTAAACCAATCAATAGGAGATATAAATATCTTAGTACCATCTCTTACTATTATCTTTATATTTTTATAATATTTTGTTGACTCAGTTAAGTCCTTTAATGTCTTAGTAACAAAACAGCCAGGTATATATACATATCTGGAATCTTCATCTATATTATCAGCTATTATCTTACCTGAATTTAATGAAGTTTTTAAATCTACACTTTTAACTCTTTTTTCTTTATCTATAACTGATATCTTATCTATATTTTTTTCTATTATTTTCTTTATATCAATACCTACTTCATCTAATGATAAGATAGTTTTTTGATGAAGAGTTTCTTTTATAACTTTATCCATATTTCTACTTAAAACTGCACCTGTAGCAAGTATTGTAGCTTCAGTAACTGTAGGATCAGCTACAGCAATTCTATTTATGGAACCATCTATTAACACTAATTCCGCTCCGTAATTTAGCATTTTTTGAGATAAAACTTTCATTTCATTTGCAGTTTGAGCTCCAGCAATTTCAATATATCCCCCATATACTACTCTTGCAAGAACAATATTTCCCATAGATGACCTATAATTTGTAACTTCTAATATTTCTACTGTAGCATCTCCTTGTTCAATACTTCCTGTTGTTGTTGCAATAATACTCTCTTCATATACATATATGGCTGGTTTTTCTGTACTAGTTACTACATCTTCGCGCTCCCCATCACGTCCAGTTGATGTAATTCCTAAGTTTATATCTTCATAATAGGCATCTTCTATTATTTTATTTAATGTTACAGTTTTTCCAGCATTTTTAGCCATACCTATTATAGATACAATTTTATATTTTTGATTTATATTATCTATTAATTCCATCAAAACCAGCCTCCTTTTTCAATAATTATTGTTTAATATATTACTTACTTTCTTCTCTTTTCTTAGCTCTTTCATTTCTTGCAAGCTTTGTAGGCTCAAGTGCTATATCATTTCCTTCTAATAATCCTGCAACACCTGTAAGTTCATGCTTATCTTTTCCTGTACAAGTATCACATTTACATTCACTTTGTTTTACTTCTGGCTCAGTATAAGTTGTAATAACTCCTTCAAAGTTTCTAAGAACAACTTTGTTTGAAGATCTAGATACTACGTAATTTGGCATTACTGGTATCTTTCCACCTCCACCTGGTGCATCTACTACGAATGTTGGTACTGCATATCCTGAAGTATGTCCACGAAGTCCTTCTACAATTTCAATTCCTTTACCTACAGAAGTTCTAAAATGCTCTATTCCCATAGATAAATCACATTGATAAATATAGTATGGTCTAACTCTTATTTTAACTAATTTATGAACTAAGTCTCTCATTATGTGTACACAATCATTTATTCCTCTTAAAAGTACAGATTGATTTCCTAATGGTATACCCGCATTAGCTAATAATTCTATTGCACGAGTAGATTCTTCTGTAATTTCTTTTGGATGATTAAAATGTGTATTTAACCAAATTGGATGATATTTTTTAAGCATACTTACTAGGTTTTCAGTTATTCTTTGTGGCATAACAACTGGTGCTCTTGAACCTATTCTTATTATCTCTACATGTGGTATTTCTCTTAATTCTTTAATAATTTCTTCTAATCTTTCATCAGATACTAAAAGTGCATCTCCACCAGATAATAATACGTCTCTAACTTGTGGTGTTTTTCTTATATAATCAATAGCTTTCTTTATTCTATCCATTCCCATTGGAGAATCTTTTTGACCTGCAAATCTTCTTCTAGTACAGTGTCTACAATACATACTACATTGATCTGTTATTAAAAGAAGTACTCTATCAGGATATCTATGAGTAAGTCCTGGTACAGGTGAATCTGTATCTTCATGAAGTGGATCTTCCATATCATTTGCACCCATATGTGTCTCTACAAGCTCTGGTACTGCTTGCATTCTTACTGGACAATTTGGATCATCTTTATCCATAAGAGAAGCATAGTATGGAGTAATTCCCATTCTAAACTTTTCAAGTACAGAACCTATATTTTTTTCTTCTTCTTCAGTTATGTTTATTAATTTCTTTAAATCTTCTACAGTATTTATTCTGTTTTTTACTTGCCAGTGCCAGTCATTCCAATCCTTTTCATCTACATTTTTCCACATATCAATATTCTTATAATTCATAGTATTCATCCTCCTTTTATTATGCGTATAAATCTTCGTATACTTTTCTTAAATTTTTATCTTCTCTCATTATTTCAAGAGAAATTTCAGCATGGCCTTTTGTATATCCATTACCCATAATCATATTTACATCTTTACCTACTCCTTCAGCTCCTAAAGCAGCTTTTGTAAAGTTTGTAGCCATACTAAAGAAATATATTGTTCCATCATCTTTTGTAGATAATATACTTCCCATTTCAGTGTTTGGTACATTTACATTATTTATAGTTATATCTACCATTTTTCCATCAGTTGCTTCACTTACTTTATTCATTACTTCTACTGCATTAGTAGCATCTGCAACTATATAATGATCTGCTAATCCTAATCCTTTAACTCTTTCAATAGTCTCCTCACTATGACCTAGGCAAATAACTTTACCAGTTACTCCTACACGCTTTTTAGCTTCATATAAGCAAAGCATTCCTGATTTTCCTGCTCCACCTATAACAAGTACTGTATCTCCTGGATGAACTAATTTTGCAGTTTGTGCTGGTGCTCCAGCTACATCAAGTACTGATAATGCTAAGTTTTCTGGAAGATCATTTGGTATTACTGCATATATTCCACTTTCAAAAAGAATTGCTTTTCCTTTTATATCAACTTGATCTATATCTTCTCTTACTTCATTAATTTCATCAATTCTCAACGGAGTTAAAGATAATGAAACAAGAGTTGCTATTTTATCTCCAACCTTTAAATCAGTTTTTCCTTCAAGAGCAGGTCCTATTTTTTCAACAGTACCTATAAGCATTCCACCAGAACCTGTAACAGGGTTTTGATGCTTCCCACGAGTTTCAACTATGTTTTTCATTATTTCTTTTATTTTTTCAACCTTTCCACCTGCTTCATTCTTTATTTGAGTAAAGCTTGCAGAATCAATGTTTAATGTTTGAACATCAATTAAAATTTCATTATCATAAATTTCCATGTTATTATCAATTTTTGTAGCTGGTTGTGGTAATGTACCTTTTGGTTCAATTACCCTATGTGTTCCATATGGATTTCCTTTTTTCATTATATTACCCCCTAAAAAATTTGAATTTATCTATCGAAACCTTTTCACGAAATAAATAATATTGCAAAGCTCATGCCAAAATTATAAAAAATAATATCTTTTTCAAAAAAATATATTTTGTATAAGTAATATCAATGTTTCGACAAAAAAACAGACAATATTACAAATTTGCAACATTGTCTGTTTTATGTTTTTTTGATTTATTATAAACTTTTTTGGGTATATATTGAGTTGATATGATAACTTTTGCCGAATTTTCGGCACAGTTTATTTTTTATCGTTAAATATTGTACATTTATAACCCATATTTTTTGATCTTATACTGTAATGTTTGTCTTGGTATAGATATGAGTTCTGCTGTTTTTGTAATGTTCCTATCTGTTTTTTTAAGTGCTTCTTTTATTATATTTTTTTCTAACTTCTCAACTGCACTATTTAAAGGTCTTATATCCTCATCTTTATTAATTTGAACTTTATATTTTTCAAATTGATATGGTAAATGTTCTTTTTTTATAGTATCAGTATCTTCTAATGCAAGTACTCCCTGAATTACATGCTCTAATTCACGTACATTTCCAGGCCAATCATATTTCATAAGTACATCTAATGTATCATCTTCAATTCCCTCTACATCATTACCTAGTTCTTTATTATATTTATCTATAAAAAACTCTATTAGTAATGGTATATCATCCTTTCTTTCTCTAAGTGCTGGTATTTTAAGATTTATAACTGCTAGTCTATAATATAAATCTTTCCTCATTATTTTTTCGTCTATTGCTTGTTCTGGTTCTGTATTTGTAGCAGTAATTACACGAACATTTACATCTATTGTTTTAGTTGAACCTACTCTTCTTATACTTCCATCTTGTAAAACTCTAAGCATTTTTGCTTGTAATTCAAGTGGCATAGAATTTATTTCATCTAAAAAAAGTGTTCCACCATTTGCAAGTTCAAATAGTCCCTTTCTATCTTCTGCTCCAGTAAAACCACCTTTAACTGTACCAAAAAGTATCCCTTCTAATAAATTAGATGGGAGTGCTGCGCAGTTTTGTGCTATAAATGGTTTGTTTTTTCTTGGACTTGCATTGTGAATTGATTGAACTAGAAGTTCCTTACCTGTCCCAGTTTCACCATATATAAGTACAGGGGAAGATGTATTTGATGCCCTAAGTGCTGTTGACTTAAGTTTAGCCATTTTTCTATTTTGACCTATTATATCTATGAATGTATACTTAGCTCTTTCATTATTCTTCTTTGGATTATCATTTTCACTATATAATTTTGTTTGTAAATCTGTTATCTTTTCTGTCATTTTTCTTACATGGGTTATATTTCTAGATATTTCTATAGCGCCTTTTATTCTGCCTTTTTCCTTAATAGGTATAGATGTATTAATCGTAGTTATTTTATTTCCTTTATAGTTTATAAACATCTGTTCTTTTTCATATATAGGACTACCTGTTTGCATTACTTGTATAAGAGTAGATGTATCATGATTAAGTGATGGATATACTTCTAATATATGACGTCCTATTATCTTTTCTCTACCTAGTTCATCTAATTCTTTAGCAGATTTATTAAAATACAATATTCTTCCCTTTTCATCTATTATTTGAATAGCTTCTTCTATATGATTTAATATTTCAAATATATTTTCCCTAAAGAATATACTTTTCACCTTAAACCCTCCCGCTTAATTTTTGGCACTACGTGCAAAATAATAGGCACTATTTGTGCCTAAGATATTGTTATATCTAATGTATTTAAACTTTCCATATTATTTGAAATTAACAATTTATATTTTAAGAATATCTTCCCTTTACCTTCTTTTATATCTACTTGTATTTTTTGAGTTGAAACTTCCATATCTAGATTCCCATAAATTGTAGAATATAAAGTATTGTATTTATAATTTTTTTTAAACTCCATTTTGGAATTATTATCTCCAAAGCGCTTCATGGAAACTTCATCTTGTTTTATTTTTAAACTAGTAGTGGAATTTTCAAGTCCTGATATTTCAGATTCATCATATAATAAATAATATGAATCATTTTTCTCATAAAATTTTCCTTCTGTTACAAGCTCTATTTTGTTTTTTTCTCCATCTTCTGTCTCTTGTGTTCCTTTTAATTTTACTAAGACATCTTTCATTATATCTTCCTTTCAACTATTATCTTTACTTATATATATTGTACATTATTATTGCAAAAAAGAAAACCCGATTTAATAATCGGGTTTATTACATCATAAGTGTACCATTTTCATCTTTTATTATTCTTAATATATCTTCCTGAGTCCCATCCATGGCATTTATATATACTATAAAATCATAACCTTTATATTGCCCACTAAATTCATAGCATAACATATCCCTGCTGCCATTGTCAGGAATTATTGCAAGTCGAACTCTTTCTATATTAAATCCAATTCTTACCTTCTCTTTAGCTTCATTTTCACTTATTTTAGGTTTTGGTATTTCTCTATCAACATGACTTATAAGATATTTAGCCATATCTGCAGCTATTATTTCTCCATCATCTAGTGCTACTTTAACTTTTATTAAATCTGTATATATTGGAACACCATTTTTCTCATATACAAAGTTATATAAAATACTATCATCATATTTGGTGCTATAATTTGCTTCCATACCTTTATAACCATTCTTACTTAGAAATTCCTCTGCTTTTTTTAGAGCTTCTTTTTCACTAATATTTTTCTCTTTTACATCTTTAGGATTTTGCATCCATACTACTTTTCCACCTTTTACACTGACTCCTATTATTATATTTCTGTCACCTTTCTTAGGAGTTATGCTAAATGTATATGCTTCAATATTACTAGTTCCAGTATCCTTACCTTTATTAAAAAGTTTAACCTCTGACGGATTACTAATTCTTAGAAAATCAAGTGCTATTTTCTCAGCTTGTTCTCTCGTTACTTTCTTTTTAGGAAGTCCCTTTGGAACTGCATTCATAACTTGATCAGAAAACGGACCGTCATATATAAGCTCTGGATAATCTGTCATTTGCTCTTCTTCATATTTTTGCATCTGTACATCTAATATATTTTGATTAGATTTTGCTATTTCTTGATTTTGTCCTTTAGCTACTTTAAAAAGAGTTAAATCACCCTTAGCTATTTTTTCATGAGCACCTTCAAGTTCTCTTGTTAATTGTTCCGTATAATCTTGTAGTCTAAACAACACTTGTCTTTCCTTATCATCTAATTTTTCACCTTTCATAAACCTTGCAATAAGTGAATAACTATAATCTGCAACTTGAGTTAAAAACTTTTCTGTTTTGGCAAGATTATTATGTGCTACAGGTAACTGTGACAATTTATCATGAGCAAAATATGCTTGTTGATATATTTGACTAAGTAACAATACGTCCTTTTCTTCAGATGCTGATACTAATGATTTAGAAAGTGAAGTCTGAACTGTTTCTATATTATCTTTCATATCATAAAACATTCTTTGATATTGATTAGTTAATTGATCTTTATAATAATTTTTAGTCTTATATTCATTATATCCCCATACTCCCACTGCAACTAATGCTAGTAAAAGTAATACAGATATTATTGTCTTTTTATCTCTCATCTTTACCTCCTTTAGTTTCCAAACCAGTGTTTACCTATTTGAATAACTTTTTTTCTAGACCATATCCACTTACTTGTAGCTGTAGCAGGATTCCAGTAATAATTGCATCCATAAGTTGGATCCCAGCCATTTAATGCATCCCTAGCAGCTTTTAAAGATTCACCATCTGGTGCTAAATTTATTTGTCCATCAGCTACTGCAGTAAAAGCAAGTGGTTGATAAATAACCCCTGCTATAGAATTAGGGAAAGATGGATTTTCAACTCTATTTAATATTACAGCAGCCACTGCTACTTTTCCTACATATGGTTCACCTCTGGCTTCTCCGTGTATTGCACGAGCAAGTAAATATGCATTATCGTCTCTTGAAACTCCACTACTTGCAGTATTAGCACCAGCAAGTGATATGCCTAATTTATTTGCTGTTGCAGGTCCTATTATTCCATCCACTCCTAGACCATGTCTTCTTTGAAATTCTCTAGTTGCTCTATAGGTTCCAGTTCCATATATACCATCTACTGATCCAGTATAATATCCCCAGTCTTTTAATCTTCTTTGCGCTTCCCTTACTACATCACCAGAAGAACCCCAATATATAGTTTTAGGTGCTTTCATTTTATATCTTTTTGCAATAGTTCCTATTTGTTCATTATTATTTAGTGCCATATTTATTGGTATCATTAATAACAATGCTAAAAATGTTATTACAATTAACTTTTTCATCTTGACCTCCTTAATCTTTATATCCTATAACTTAAATATATTTTCTGTAATAACATTACTTTTTATACCATGAAAAAAAGAAAGGGTTAACCCTTTCTTATATTCCACCATTAAATAAATTGGCAAGCTTAGTTTTGTTTTTTTCAATTACTTCTACAACTTTGAACTTTAATCTTACAGGAGTATCTCCTTCATTTTCTTCATTTTCTTCTTTTTCTTCATTATTTATCATATTATATTCATTTTCTGAAAGTACTTTCTCCATATTTTCTTCTGAGTGAGAGCTTTCAACATTATTATCTAAGTCTAAAAAACAAAGTGGAGGAAACATAACACACCACCAATTTTCACCTACCCCTTCACCAAGAACAATTTTAAGTGCTCTATAATTACCAGCTGGAAGAGTAAATTTACCGTATGATTTTGTTGGAAAATCATAATCTCCAAAATATACCTTCACTCCATAATCTTTTCCTATTTTATGTAATTCTTTTTCTGCTATATTTTGGATTAAATCCATATTTTCTTTTAATATCATTTCAGTTTCATCTATAGATTCTGATTCCTGAAACTTAGGAGTCATTTCTTCTATTATCTTATCTCTTATTTGTAACTTTATATCTTGATCTTCTTTTGTATCACTATTTGCTATTACATGAAGTCTTATAAGTTTTTCCTTATAACTTCCCACATTTTTATATACCTCTGCAATAGATACTGCCCCTATACCTATAAGTATTGCTAAAATCAAAACTATATTTATAATAATTTTAAATTTACCTTTCACTTTAATACCCCCTAAAACTTTTATTAGTATTAAGTATTAGCATAAAAGGTAAATTTTAAACCTATTTCCCTTAAAAAATTAGTATAATTATTCGAAACTTATTTTGTAAGCCCAATTCTTCTAACTTCAGTATTTACATTTACTGTAAAATCTATTTCTTTAAATTCATTCTCCCAATTATCTTTTACTCTATCCCACAATTCAGGCTCTTTTTTTCTTAGATGGTCTTCTACTTTTAATACATCTACCCCTACTTCATTTTGTAATTTATCTATAGTATTAATTATACTTTTCTTTATTTTTTCATCTAATTGTTTTTCTATATTTTTTATAATCTTACCTTCTAGTAAATCTGAATCAGTTTTAATTGTCTTTGGATCTAGATATTCATCGATATATCCTTCTGTCTTTATATCATAAATAAAATTTATATTTCCATTTTCAACTTTTACATCTTTTTCTACTTTATATTCACCTACAATATAATTAACTATATACTTTCCTGAATCTTTCATTATAGTAACTTCATCATTATAAATTTCTTCTGTAAGTATAAGTATAGTTCTCGTATCTTTTTGATCTAAAAATTCTACTAATTTTCTATCTTTTATTATACTTGATCCTTCTACTACCATATTATTTTTCTCATATTTTATCTTCCCTACTAATCCTATATTACTTCTATATAAATCTTTAGATAAATCACTTATAGTTGTAACTCTGTATTTGCCACCTATAGTTTTTCTTTCTGATAAATCACTTAGATATCTTCCTAATAAGGAATTTCCTACTGTATTACTATTCAATATATCTTCCGCTCTTCCTTTGGCTATAAATATAATAACTTTTCTTCCTGTTATGGGTGTCCTATTAAAGATTTCAATCATTTGAGAAAATTTAACTTTATCCTTAGCCAAGTCTTCTCCTATAATTATCACTCTTAGATGATTAAAAAATACATCCTTTTCAACAATAGTTCCTATTTCTCTATCAATCTTTGATAAGACTTTACCTGACTTACTAATAATAAATTTAGGTTCCCCTTGACCATTTTTTCCTACAGCTCTTAAATTTGGATATTCATATGTAACCTTAAACCCATCACTATCGCCTTCTATCTTATCCATTCCTATAGCTGTAATATATGCTCTATTCTCCATCTCATGTTTATCCCAACAGGCTGTGTTTATAAAAAAACTAATTATAATTATAATTATTAATATAATTTTTTTCATATTTTATTATCCCCTTTCTTTGTTATAACAACAAATACAAATAATATTAAGGGTATTATAAGTATTATTACTACGCCTAAATAATTGGAAAACAAATCAATATAATAATAAACTTCATCAATATTGTCGGGAAAAAGGGCTAATAAATACATTATAGGAAGTAATGTCATAGAAAGAAAATCTACTTCTTTTAATTTAAATGATTTATTTAATACAATATTTGACTGAATTAAAACAATAGATAATATTTGAATAGAAATAAATGTCCATAAGGAAATAATTATTCCATCAACATTTTCTAAAAAAGCACCTGGTACATCTACAGTTTTCATTAAAAGTAATGTAGGCCATAATAAATCTTCTGTTTGTTCTTTACCAAATTCTGATATAACAACAATAAATGCTACCAAATACATAATTCCTAAAAATATCACAGATAAAATATTATATTTTAATATTTTATCTGTATTTTTAACATAAGCAGTTGAAACAAGTACTATCTCTATACCTATAAAACTAAATACTGTTGTTTTTATCCCTTTTAATACATCAACAGTATTCATTTGAAATACAGGATAAATATTTGTAAAATCTAATTCAGGTATTAAAGATAAAAATAAAATAAAAATAGGAATAACAACTAACGGTAATACAATCTGTGCTAATCTAGCCACAGGCTCTATTCCTTTTCTCGTAATAAAGGAAACCGCTAAAATTAGTGATAATATTGTTACCTCTAAAGGTGTGTTTCTTAATAAAAACATTCTTATTATATCACCAAATATTCTAACTATTATTGCTCCTGTAATTAAATAATGTAAAATAAATAATAGATCAATAATCTTTGCTATGGGATTTGGAAGTATTTCATCTATCACTTCAAATATTGTTTTAGACTTAAATCTAGTTATCAACTTAGTATACATTGTTACTAATAATATACTAATAATCGTCCCACTTATTATTGAAATAATACCATTAAATCCTGAACTTTTAGCAAGCTGACTAGGTAATGATAATATACCTACACCTAAAATAGAAGCTATAATAAGACTTAGATTTTGCCCTTTAGTTATTTTATCATTACCCCCTATCATTTTTATCCTCACCTTCGCTTTCATTTAATAATGAGTTTATATATCTGCTATTATTCATTCTAACCTTATCAGTTGTATTCAAAAATTTAGGTCTTAACTTCATAAATTTATAAGGTAATTGAATTATACTATCTTTTAAGTCATAAAAATTATTAACCATATTAGAATAAGGGTCCATGTAAGGAATTCCAAAACTCTTCAAACTCACTAAATGTGCTAAAAATACCATAAATCCTATACTTATACCGTAAAGTCCTAATACGGTTGCTAAGATCATCAATAAAAATCTCCATAGTCTTATTCCTGATGTAAGAGAAAAACTAGGTAAAGTAAATGATGCTATAGTAGTAAGAGCAACTATAATTATCATAAAAGGACTCACAATTCCTGCTTCAACTGCTGCTTGACCTATTACAAGACCTCCTACTATACCTATAGTCGTACCTATAGGTCCAGAAATACGAGTTCCTGCTTCTCTTAATATTTCAAGTGTTCCTTCCATTATAAAAGCTTCAATAAATGCAGGAAATGGAACATCTATTCTTGTTGCTGCAAGATATAGTGCTAATTCTGTAGGAAGAATTCCTGGATGATAAGAAGTAATAGCTATATATATTGCTGGTAATATTAAAGATATAGGTAAAGATATATAACGTATTACTCTTACTAAATTAGCTTTTGACCATCTTCCATAATAATCTTCAGAGGAATGTAACAATATATTAAAAGTAGCAGGAATTAAAAGTGCCGAAGGACTATTGTCTACTACTAAAGCTATTCTACCTTCGTATAATGCAGCTGCTACTGCATCTGGTCTTTCTGTATCTTGTATTTGAGGAAAAGGAGATAACCAATTATCTTCTATTAACTGTTCTATATATGAACTTTCTAAAATAGCATCTACATCTATTCCTTTAAGCCTCCTATTAAGTTCTTTTAATACTTCTTTATCTACAATATCTTCTATATACATTAAAGCTACATCTGTTTTTGAACGTCTACCTATTTTTTGATATTTTAATTTTAATTTAGGATCTCTTATTCTCCTTCTGATTAAAGAAGTATTCACTTTACCTGTCTCAGTAAATCCATCTCTTGGTCCTCTATTCACTGATTCTGTTGTAGGTTCAGCTATCCCTCTTATAGGCCAACCACGTGAAGATGTTAAAAGTATTTCACTAAACCCATCAAATAACAATATTGTTTCTCCTGCAAGCACGCTATCAATTGCGGTTTCCAAACAGTAAATATCTTTTACTTCACTTAGAGGTATTCCCCCTCTTTTAGAAAGTTCATATAAATCTTCACTTACAGTTCTAGGGCTAGGAATTTCATCTCGTGCATCATGCATAAGTGCTTCAAGTACATATTCATTTATCAATTGCTTGTCAATCAAACCATCTATATAAATAAGTGCAAATCTATAATTTTGCTTTTTACCTACATTAAATTCTCTAATAATTACATCGTCACAATCTGCTAATATCTCTTTTATTTTTTTAAGATTTACATCTAAATCTTTAGATATTGGTATTTTAATTTTATCTTTAATTTCTTTACTTCTCTTTTTTTTCTTCAATGAAGTACTCCTTTCCTATAAAATAACGGATAATATATACATAAAAGGTCCTATTATAATTAAGGCTACAGACAATACTATTGCTATTTTCCTTTCTTTTTCTAATCCTTTTTTATTTAATTTATGTGCATCTATAAAAAATAATACAAAAGCTACAATTACAGTTAAAATAACAAAATAAAAATCTATTAATCCTTTAAACTTTTCAATCATAAATATTCTCCTATTATTAAAGTCTTATTATAATATTGACTATTAAACTTATAGTTATTCAAAAAGAGCATAAAAAAAAGACCTTTATAGGTCTTATTTACTTTTATTTTGGAAATGTTCTACTATATGTTTTTTTGATATTTCAATATGCTCTTCTGCATATTTTTTTGCTTTTGATTTATCTCTATTTACTATAGCATCTATTATTTTTTTATGTTCTTTATATAATTCAGCTGCCTGTGAATGACTACTTACATAGCTAACTCTAAATCTTTGAACTTGTTCTTTTAATGAATCTACCATTTCAATAAGCTTAGAATTTCTTGCAGCATTAAAAATTATTTTGTGAAGTTCTTCATCCTTTTTTAAAATTCCTTCTACATCTTTTTTATCTGCATATCCTTTTAATTCTTCATGTTTTTTTATAAGTTGTTTTAATTCATCATCTTCTATTCTTTCAGCTGCCAAATATGCCCCTAATCCTTCAAGACTAACTCTTATTTCTAATGCTTCTTTAATATCTTTTAAAGACACTTCAGATACATATGCTCCTTTTCTTGGAATCATTATTACTAATCCTTCTAATTCCAATTTTCTTATAGCTTCCCTTACAGGAGTTCTACTAACTCCCAATTCTTCAGCAAGTTGTATCTCCATAAGCCTTTCTCCTGGAGCCATTTTGCCAAGAATTATAGATTCTCTTAAATGTTCAAATACAATTTCTCGCAAAGGTTTATAATCATGTAAATCCAACTTTTTAATTTCATCCATATAATTAATCCTCATTTCTATTTTTATATAGTTTTCGTTACATATACTTCATCTATAGTTTCCTTTAGTATATCTTTGCATTTCTCAGCCTGTTGTTTTGTTTCAAATATACCAAATACAGTAGGTCCACTACCACTCATCATACTCCCCATTGCTTCACATTCAATCATTTGTTTTTTTATATTATTTATTATAGGGTGTTTTTTTATAGTTACAGTTTCAAGAACATTCTTCATATTATTTGCTATAAATTTTATATCCTTTTTTTCAATAGCTTTTAATAAACTATCAGTATCAGGATGATCTACATTTCTAAAATTTAATTTTTCATATACTTCTTTTGTAGAAACATCAATATCTGGTTTTGCTAAAAGGATTATATTATTTTTAAAAGATGTAATCTCTGAAATATGTTCCCCTATTCCACGAGCAAAACCTGTTCCACCAAATATGCAAAATGGGATATCTGCCCCAATACTTACACCCATTTCCATAAGCTCTATATCATTTATTTCTAAATTCCAAAGTTTAGAAATACCTATAAGAGTTTGAGCAGCATCAGAACTTCCTCCTGCAAGTCCTGCAGCTATTGGAATATTTTTCTCCAAATAAATTCTTACACCTTTATTTATAGAATATTTTTGTTTTATAACTTCATAAGCTTTATATATTAAATTACTTTTATCTGTAGGAACTCTTTTGTCATTACAAATTATTTCTATTCCACTCTCTATTTCTTCAAATGTCAATATATCATGTAAATCAACTTGTTGCATTATCATTTCTACTTCATGGTATCCATCATCTCTTTTTTTTAATACATCTAATGATAAATTTATTTTAGCGTAAGCATGTCTTTTTACCCTGTTCAAAAAAATCACTCCTATATTTTATCCCTTATCTTATTATATAGGAATATTGTATACATTGAAACAAGAAAATAAACTAGAGAATGATTTCTCTAGTTTAAATAGCTACATCTACTGTCTTTATTATGAATATCTTTTCTCCAGGCATTAAATTTTCTGGAGCAATTATATCGTTTACTCTGATTAATTCTTCTGTAGTGGTATTATACCTTTTAGCTATATCCCAAAGAGTATCTCCGTCTTTAACTATATATATTACTATAGAATGTCCTTTATTTATATCTTCTACATCCTCAATTTCCAATACATTAGTAACTATATCTATATTCTTAATTCTGTTTACAGAAGTATCAGTCTTTATATCTGATATTATTTCTACCTCTCTAGAGCTTGTTTTTTTATAATCTAATTTCACAAGATTCATTTCAACTTCAAGATCCATATCATCACATATATCATCCATATCTATATATGATTTAAATGGAAAATCATTTCTTGCACTTTTTATTTCTCCACTTTCTTCACCTAAATAAAGCATATTTGCATTTAAAATACCTTCAATTATGGCTTTATCCTCAATAATTCTAGTATCTGTCACTATAGGGATAGTATTAACACTATAAATCTCTTTTATTATTTCATCATCATAGCTAACATCTATAGAATCTTTTATGGTTTCATAAGTTGAAAATGAATTTATATTTTCTGTTATCTTTATATTTTCTTTAGATAATTCAACTTGCTTTTTAGTTGAATATGTATCTACAGCTATTTCTTTTTCTTTTACTTGAAATACTTTTGCATTTATTTCTATGAGAGATTCTAAATCCAATATTCTATTTTTTCCATTTATATCTTTTTTAACTTCATAATTAGGATCAGAATTGACTAATTTAACCCTACATTCCATATCTTTATTTATTCCATCAACATCTACGAAATGAGTAAATGGTATAGTGTGAGATATAGTATTTAATTTGTTCTCATCAGAATCTTCTATATACATTACTTTTCCTTCAACTTCACCAGCTACAATTATTTTTCCATCAACTATTTTAACTTCCTTCTGATATGATTTAACATCAATATTTAATACTTCAAGAATATCAGAAAGATCTTCAGTTAATTCAAAACCATCTTTTACTATTGTAGAAGACGAATTTTCACCTATAACTTCATTGTACTTTATATTTTCCTTTAATACCTGTATACCTTTTTCACCAGTTATATCTTTTAATACATTTATAATGCTATTTTTAGTTATCTTTATATTTATACTTATAACTGATTTAATCTCAACTTGTTTTTCATTAGAAAGTAAAAAGTCTATATTTTCTATTTCTAAAGAAACTTCTGCTTTCATATCATCCTCAAGATTATCTATAAGTATTTCTTCCTTAAAATCAAATTTTTCAGACTTAGAATTTATATGTCCTTCTTCTGTCATATACAATGTCATAATATTTAAATACCCTATTACCTTTAGTTTGCCTTTATATATTTCAAAAGAATCTAAAGATACATTACCTTCTACATTTAAAACTTTTGCTAATTTACTTTGAGTCTCTATGTCAATATTTTTTGTTAAATATACATCCTTTTCTTCTCTAGCTACAGTTTGGTCTATCTTAATTAGATCTTTCACTAATTCAATTGCCAAAATTGTTCCCTCCCTTTAATTAATCTATCAATTAATTGTATAGATATTATTCTATTAATATATCTATGCAAATATAAAAGAGAAAATGAACAATTTTATAAATTTTTTTGGACAGTAAAAAAACCGCATTCAAGCGGTCTACTTCTAACTAATTCTAACTTTGTTGTCAATGTCGCAAAGGGTTACTTCTACAGTCTCTGTTAATATGTCTGAATAACTATAAGATACTCTTCTTACTGAATTATATCCGCCTTCAATCTTAACTACAAAAATACTTGGATAAGCATTTTCTAATATACCTTCTCTTATAGTAGTTTTCTTTCTTCCTTTGTTTGCCTTTAGTCTCACCTTTTCTCCGATATGAACTGCAACATTCTCTTTAATTTGATCTAGAGTGTTTCTCTTTATCAAAGGATCACCTTCTTTATTTATTTTAGACAAATCACATTACTCTAATAATAACATATATTTCACCAATTGTCAAACATCTAAATAAATATTATACATCTTTATTGTATAGTATGTCAAATGTTTTTTTATAGCATTATGTACAATAAAAATAGTATTTACTTTTTTTAATTTTTTTATTCATTAAATACAAAGTCTGATATAATATATATTATGAATTAAATATTACTTTGGTACTAACAGAAAGGAGAAATTTATGAAAGCAACAATAGTATCATCTTGGATAAAAACTTGCGAAAAAATATTTGGAGAAGAACTTACAAATGAAGCAATACAACATTCCGGGATTGATCGCAAAAAAATATTTAGACCTACAGAAGATATAGAAGACTCTAAGCCAAAAGAAATGATTTCCTACATAGCTAAAAAAATAAACAAAACTACATATGAAGCTTGGAAAGAAATGGGGGAAGAAAATATAAATTCTTTCTTTAATGATTATCCTGCTTTTTTTGATCATAAAAATTTATATTCTTTTTTAAAGTCAATGTACGATGTACATGTAGTTATAGCAGGAAAAATAAAAGGTGCAAATCCTCCTCTTTTAGGTATAATTCCTATAGATAAATATACAGCTGAAATGACTTATAAGTCAAAAAGAGGTTTGTTTGGTTATTTTAAAGGATTATTAAAAGGAGCTAGTAATTTTTATGGGGAAAAAATTGAAATAGACAGAATCGAAAATACAGATAATTTTCTAAAATTACATATTAAATTTAGTGAACCAATACATTATTTCAAAAAATATAAAATAAATAATTTATTATCATTTGGTTTTATAAAATCACTACATACAAAAATTGCTGTATCTTCACTTTTATTTGTGGGATTGCCTTATATAATATTATCTAATCTTACAAGTGGAACAGTATTAAATATTGTCACTTTAGCTCTTACATTTATAGTTCCTTTTATAACTTCAAAATTATTATTTATGCCTAAAAGAAGTATAATAAATTCTTTAAAAGATTTAGAACAAAGAAATTATGCTGAAAACATAGAGATATCCACAAATGATTTTTTTGAAGACATAAATAAATATGTAAACAATTACAAAGAAAATTTAATAACTGACTTTGTAGGATTTAAAGGTATGAGTGATGAATTAAATGTTTTTACAGAAAAATTTAATGAAGTTTCTTCAAATATGGATAATACTTCAAAGGATATTGCAGGGGTTGTAGAGCAGGTTGCAGCCGGAGCAATAAGTCAAGCAGAAGAAACAGAAAATGCTGCTTATATATTAAATAATAATATTTCTTCTCTAACAAAAATTACAGAAAAAGAAAATGAAAGTAAAGTTTCACTTGAAAATGCAGTTGATAATATTAACAATGGATACAATGAACTTAAAGATACAGCTTTAAATTTAAAAAATATATTAACTAAATTTAGAAATGTAAAAGAAAATAGTACAATACTTCAAAATAAAGCAAAAGATGTTACAAAAATAGTAGAAACAGTAGAAAATATATCTGATCAAACTAATCTACTTGCACTTAATGCTTCTATAGAAGCTTCACGTGCTGGAGAATATGGTAGAGGTTTTAATGTAGTTGCAAATGAAATAAGATCTTTGGCAGAAGAATCTAAAAATGCAGTTAATAATATAAATCAAAATTTATTATCCTTCATTAATGATATAGATAGCTTAGTAAATCAAATAGATGAACAGTATATAGTATTAGATAAAGAAAATAACAAACTTTCAAATGTGGCTGAAAATAACTATGAGACAGTTGTAACTATAGACGAAGTGTCTAATTCCCTTATAGATATGATAAATGCTCTTACAAAGGAAACAGAATCCATAACAAAAGTATCAGGAAATATTGAATCATTAGCAGCCATAGCAGAAGAGAACTCCGCTTCTTCACAAGAGGTAAGTGCAAATGTACACACTTATTCAGAAGAATTGTCTAAGATGATGAGTAGCATAGTTGAATTTAAAAAAGTATCAGATGAATTTAGAAAAGATTTAGGAAAATATAAGATATAATCTAAGGGATATCCCTTAGATTATATCTTTTCTTCTTTATCAAAATTCATAAGGATATTACCTTTATACGTTAAATACCCTTCATCATTTATATTCAGCTTATCATATTTAGATCTAGTCACTTTCATCTCAACTTCACTTCTATCATCTAGTTGAAATTTAACATAATAATTATTTTGATCTATTTCTAAAAAAGTTTCATTAGAATTAGATATAAATTCTTCTCTTTTACCTATAACTTTACCTTTCTTTTTTACAAAATATTTATAATTATTAGAAAACCACATACTAGATTCTATTATTGTTTTAAATGCAAATACTACAAGTATTATAACAGCTAATGGTGTTATTATCCAAATAAATATATCGCTTATGGAATCTAATTTCATATTATCCCCCTATAAAATTACTTTTCTATTTTGTTTATCATCCATTTTGTAGCAAAATCTACTATTTCTCTTTGCTTGAAAAGTCTTGATTTAGAAGAACCTATATATCCAATGTTTATATCATTATTTTCTTCAAATTCTTTACCTATTTCTTCAAATTCATCAGTATCAAGATCTATATCATTAAATGTTTTCCATACTCTCTTGTTATCTTCAATTATTGGTGCTTGAAGTTTACACTTTTCTCTTATTCTAGACCTATATTCTGAAAGATGTAAAGAAGTATTATTATCATGATTAACTCCTAATAAAAGTATAAAACCATCTAAATCATATATTTTAGCAAGAGGAGAATTCTCTCCTAGACTATATTCTAAAGAATGATTATTTATAATTTGTTCTTTATATCTGCCCCATGCCGCAAAGGAATTATGGGGGTGAGAACTACGAATAACTCCAGGAAAAGTCCTAAATACTTCTACAATTCTTCCCATACTTCTTGTAGGTGTAATTTGTTTATCATATGCTGGCATAGTTTCCTTTATTGTACCTATCCATTCCTTTGGTACAGCTGGATTTCCCCATAAAGAGGGATCTCCTAAATCTCCACTTTGAGTTGGCATAATAATCGTTCCTGATTCTGTCACTACGTCCATCAAAGCTTGAACAACTGCTACTGGCCCTCCACTAACCCATCCTAAAGATTTTAATGAAGAGTGAACAATTATTGTCATGCCTTGCTTTAACCCTAAACTTCTTAAATCATCTGAAATACTCTCCCTAGTTCTAGGAAAAGGTGTGTTTTCTATTAAATTTTTTTCGCTCATTTTATGTCTCCTTTTTATGTTAATTACTCTTAAAATCTAAATCTTCATCACTACTAAACCCAATCCTCCTTTAGTAGAGCCATAAGTATATCATCTTGATATTTCCCGTGTCTATATACCTCTTGCTTTAATACTCCTTCAACTTTAAATCCACATTTTTCATAACATCTTATTGCTCTTTTATTAAATGAATAAACATTTAACTTTATTTTATTTATATTCATTTCATTAAAGATGAATTTTATTAATACTTTTAATGCATCTGTACCATACCCCTTTGACCAATAATCTTTATCACCTATAAACATACCTATTATAACATTGCTATTTTTCCAATCTATACTATTGATACCACAGCCACCTATATATTTGTTATCTTCTAATGTTCTCATTGCAAAATTATACTTATCATTATTTGCCGATTGACTTTCATACCATTTTTCTTCATCTTCTAATGTATATGGATATGGTATACCTGGAGATAACAATCCTTTTATTTCAGCATCATTTACATATTCCTGCGCTTTTTTTATATCTTCTTTTCTATATTCAGTCAATACTACTTTTTCACCTTTGTACATATTAAACCACCCTTTACTTGTTTTCTAAATCTAAACCTTCATGTTCCCACTTATCACCATGATATTCTATTTCGTACTCATCATCTTTTATTTCAATATTAGCATTTTTCAGTAAATGTTCTATATAATTTACCCAAGAATCAAAAGATTCTCTATATTCAAGATCACCATTCATATTCTCTTTATCTAATTCTTTTTTTAATTCATCCATATAATTTATTGATAACTCATTAATTAAATATCTAGTTATTAGCATATCTATATTTTCTTCATAATAATTTTCCATGGAGTCATATCCATATTCTTTTACAATGCTTTCTTTAAATTCTTCGCTACTACCATATTTATCATTTAAATTTCCCTTAATTTCTGGGTCTACTTTCTCCCTTTGCTCTTTAGATTCATCAAGCATTTTCATCATTTCCTCTTTTGTTTTAACCTCATAGCCTAAGTTTTTAGCTTCAATATATTGCACTTTTTCTCTTACTATAAGATTAAATACTTCATTTTGTGTAAAATTAGTTTCAGCATCTTCTTTCCCTGTATATAGTTTCTCAGCTACTTCTAAAAATTCTATTCTATCTTTTATATCTTGCTCTGTTATTTCCTCTCCTTCTACTGTAGCTATTACATTTTCTTTAGACTCTCCAGTACAACCTACAAAAGAAATAATTATAAATAATCCTAATATTAAAATGCTAATATATTTTTTCATCTTTACCCCTCCATTTTTAATTATATATCTCAAATCACAAGTATCTTGTTCCTTGAAATGCATATTATTATATTTATGAAGTCTTGAAAGTTGAATTCCTTTACTTATAATTTTAGCTTCTTACTCCCAGTATCCTTCCTCTAATTCTAATAATTTTCCTGTTTGTTCATTAACAATGAAATATTTATATTTATTTCTTAATTTTATTTTATAATAATATGCTCTATCCTTTGTAAAAAGATTTTTAGGTTTGTTAGACACAGGTATTGTATCCATATCTCTTGAATAATGTACAAACTCTACTTTCTCATTAAAATAGTCTTTTATAATATCCTTGCCACCATCATAAGTATAATTAGGCAATGTAAAATATATTATAATAGGTAAAATAATTGATAATAATACTGATACAATAATTCTAAATCTAGACTGAGGCTTTTCTTTTTTCAATAACCAAATATACCATATAGGCTGTAATATGAATATACTAAAAAAAGCAATATCATATACACCTCTATAATTTATATAAACATTATAACCCCAATATAATTCTATTAAAGTTATTATAATAATTAATATATAAATAAACCTATTCCTTCTCATAAACCTTATAACTCCTATTAGCTACTAAAATATATATTATTAAAATTATACTTATAAACACATCTATACCACCACCTGTTATTCCTAGTTCTAAGGTGCTAAAATTTGCTCCTCTTTCTATATCATAAATAACTATATTAATTATAAACACAATAATCTCTACTATAAAAAAAGGAATAAATTTTTTAGCTTCAAGTTTCTTTTTATTATCAATATTCAAATAATAAATTCCTAAAAATACTATTAATAATCTTAAGATAAGACTTATTATGTGTAAGTCTGTTTTAAATACAAAGTAAAGCACACTATATATAGTTCCAGTTACTACTGAAAATGCTATTAACAATATACTTAAATATTTACCCTTCATTGACCTACACCTCTATTAACTATTATATTCTACATAGATATTATATCTCCTTCTTTTTCTAAAATTTTACACAAAAATAAGTTATGCTTAAGCATAACTTATCATTTTCAAAACATATTTTTTCTAGAAAGTATTACTATTGCTATTGTAGCTAAAACTATTGAAAGTCCCATTATCATTGGAAATGCATATGGTGAATTTTGAAGCGGAAGTCCTACGTTCATTCCATAAAAGCTTGCAAGCATTGTAGGAATTGCCATAACTATTGTTATTGATGTTAATACTTTCATTACTATATTCAAATTATTTGATATAACTGATGCAAATGCATCCATCATACCACTTAATATATTACTATAAATATTTGCCATTTCTATTGCTTGCTTGTTTTCTATAATTACATCTTCAAGTAAATCCTCATCTTCGGGATATAATTTCACTGATTCAGATTTAAGCATCTTTTCCATAACTATTTCATTTGCTTTAAGTGAAGTCGAAAAATAAACAAGAGATTTTTCTAAATCCAAGAGCTGTATTAATTCTCTGTTTTTAGTAGATTTATGAAGTTGTCTTTCTATTCTATGACTTATTTTATCTATCTGTTTCAAATATATCAAATATCTTGCTGACATTCTATATAACATTTGAAGTACAAAGCGAGTTCTTTTATAGGTATAAAAAGATTTTACTTTTCCTTCAACAAATTGTTCTAAAAGTAAATTTTCTTTAAGACATATTGTTATAATATATTTTTTATAAAGTATAATTCCAAGAGGAAAAGTATAATATACATATGAATCATCTTCTTTTTCAACCATAGGTATATCTACTAATATAAGTGTTTGATCTTCTTCAATTTCAAGTCTTGAAGTTTCTTCATCATCTAGAGGAGACTTTAAAAAATCCATATCTACATTTAGCTCTGTATTTACTCTTTCTAACTCTTCCTTTGTAGGATCAATTAAATTAATCCAACATCCGTTTTCAAAATCATCTAATTCTGCAAATGTCCTATCTTGCATTGTTTTATAAATATTAAGCATAAAATCACTCCTAATAAATATCCGAGTCTCCTTTTACACTTATGTGAAAATGGAGGTCAGATATATTGTTTAACTTTCTTCTGTCCCATAAACTGGGTCCTTCGTCCACCTTCACCACACCCTTCATATATACTAGCCTTCCTTTATATCTTATTCTATCATAGGGTTTTTTGCAAGAAAATAACCAAAATAATGAGGATAACTTATTTTGCAAAATAAGTTATCCCCATTATTTAATATATTTATCCAGAACATTAATTATTTCATCTATCTTCTCATCACCATGTCCTTCTAATATTGCTTCTTTTACACAAGATTTTATATGTGCATCTAATATATTTAAATTAGATTTTTTAAGTAAACCTTGTACTGCAAGAATTTGTTTTGATATATCTACACAATATCTATCATTTTCTAGCATTTTTATAATACCTTCTATTTGTCCTTTTGAAGTTTTTAAAAGGTTTAATGCCTTTTTTCTTTCATCTGTCATATAATCACCTCTTTTACAATTATCATAAAATGCTTGGATGACATAGATATAATAATGTCATCCTAAGCAAAATATAATTAGTTTTATATTGTCTTTATATCTATTACTTCATATCCTGCATCTGTTACTGCTTTTTTAAGATCATCATCATTAAGCTCATAGCCTTCAACTTCTGCTGTTTTGCTTGCTAAATCAACACGTGCATTTGTTACTTGCTCTAGTGATTTTAAAGATTCCTCAACTGCCTTTTGGCAATGACCACAGCTCATTCCTTTAACTGTTAATGTTTTTTGCATTATAATCTCTCCTTTTATTTTACATTAAATTTTTTTAGTCTAAGTGAATTTGTGAGTACTGATACTGAACTAAATGCCATAGCTCCTCCTGCAATCATAGGATTTAATAATCCTAGTGCTGCAATTGGTATTCCAGCAGTATTATATGCAAATGCCCAGAATAAATTTTGCTTGATAGTTCTCATAGTTTTTTTACTTAACTTTATAGCAGTAACTATTTCCATCAAGTCTCCTCTCATAAGAGTTATATCAGCTGCTTCAATAGCTACATCTGTACCAGTTCCTATTGCAAAACCTATATCTGCTTGCGCAAGTGCTGGTGCATCATTTATTCCATCTCCTACCATTGCTACTTTTTTATTTTGAGATTGAATTTTTTCTACATTTGCTGCTTTATCTTCAGGCAATACTTCTGCTATTACATTTTCTATACCCACTTGTTTTGCTATAGCATTTGCTGTCCTTTGATTGTCACCAGTTATCATATATACGTCTATATGCATATTTTTAAGTTCTTCTATAGCTCTTTTTGAACTTTCTTTTATTGTATCAGCTACTGCTATTATACCCTTTAATTCTTTATCTATAGCTAAAATCATAGCAGTTTTTCCTTCATTTTCAAGTCTTTCTATCTCAGATGAAGCTTTAGATATATCTATATTTTCTCTATCCATAAGACGTCTATTTCCTAAATATATCTCTTTTTTATCTAGTGTTGAATATATACCATGTCCTGGTATTGCTTCAAAATCAGATACATCACTAAGCAAAATTTCTTTAGAGTTTGCATCATTTACTATAGCTTCAGCTAAAGGATGTTCTGAAGATTTTTCTGCCGATGCTGAAATTCGAAGCACCTCTTTTTCATCTAAATCATATGTTAATATATCTGTAACTTCAGGTTTACCTTTAGTAATAGTTCCTGTCTTATCAAATATTATAGTATCTGTTTTTTGTGCTCTTTCTAGATGTTCTCCACCTTTTATAAGTATTCCATTTTCTGCACCTTTACCTGTACCAACCATTATAGCTGTAGGAGTTGCAAGCCCTAATGCACAAGGACAAGCTATTACTAGAACAGATACTGATGCTACCATTGCAGGATTAATCTCTCCACTTACTACATACCATATAATAAAGGTAAGAATAGCTATTACTACAACAATAGGAACAAATATACCAGATACCTTATCAGCAAGTCTTTGTACTGGTGCTTTAGATCCTTGTGCTTCTTCTACCAGCTTTATGATCTGTGATAAAGCGGTATCTTTACCAACCTTTGTAGCCTTGAATTTAAATGTACCATGTTTATTTATAGTTGAACCTATTACTTCTTCACCTATAACTTTTTCAACCGGTATTGATTCACCTGTAAGCATAGATTCATCTACTGTAGATTTACCTTCAATGATTTCACCATCTACTGGTATTTTTTCTCCTGGTCTAACTATTATAGTTTCTCCTACTTCTACTTCTTCTACTGGTATATCTTTTTCTTCACCGTTTCTTATTACTTTTGCAGTTTTAGCTTGAAGTCCCATAAGCTTTTTCATAGCTTCTGATGTTTTTCCTTTAGCTATGGCTTCCATTAACTTCCCTAATATTATTAAGGTAATAATAACTGCTGAAGATTCAAAGTAAAAATGGTTCATTCCTACAAGTAACATATAAATACTATAAAAATATGCTGCTGATGTACCCATAGCTACAAGTACATCCATATTTGCTCCTCCACCTTTTAATGAATGGTAAGCACCTTTATAAAATCTCCATCCTACAATAAATTGTACAGGTGTTGCTAAAATAAATTGAAACCATCCATTACTAAGTATAGTATCCAGTCCTGCCATATCTACAAACATAGCTGAAAGTAACGGTAAACTTAGTATTGTTGATATTATAAAAAGAGTTTTAAGATTCTTTATTTCTTTTTCTCTTGCTTCCTTTTGCTTATCAACATCTACATTTTGTTCTTTTTGTGCTTTATATCCTGCATTTTCTACTGCTAACTGCATTTCTTTTATATTTGTCTCAGATGATAGATATTCTATAGTTGCTTTATTTGTAGCTATATTTACGTTTACTTCTCCTATACCTTCAACTTTTTTTAACGCTTTTTCCACTCTTGCAGCACAAGCTGAACAAGTCATACCTTCAATATCTAACCTTACTCTATCCATTGAAGCTGTGTATCCTGTGTTTGTTACTGTATCCATTAATTTTTTAACACTAACTTTTTCAGGATCATATTCAACTGTAGCTTTTTCAGCAATTAGGTTTACTACTGCACTTTTTACACCATCTATCTTTGATAGAGAACCCTCTACCCTATTTGAACAGGATGCTCAAGTCATACCTGTAACTTTAAAACTTACTTTTTCTACACTCATTGTTACAACTCCCTTCTTATACCCCACCCTATGTGGGGTGTGTTATAAATTAATAATAACATATATTTTTTTATAATGCAAATAGTTATTATAATTATTACCCTAAAAAATAAAAAAATATGACCTTAATAAAAAGGTCATATTTTTTATTTTAAATCTTATTCTGTTTCTAAAAGTTTTGTTGCTATTAAATTATATTTATCTTTCATGTTAAGTCTTTCATCTAATACTGAAGGAACACCTTTGTCACTATCCTCTCTTACAAGGGTTGATAGAGGAATTTCACCAAGTAAAGGTACATTTAATTCTTTACTTAATTTTTCTCCTTCACGTTTACCAAATATATAATGTTTTTCATCACAATTATCACATATGAAATAACTCATATTTTCTATAATTCCTATTACTTTACTGTTTGTTTTAGATGCCATAAATCCTAATCTTTTTGCTACATCTGCTGCCGTAATTTGTGGTGTTGTAACTATAAGTATTTCTGCTTTTGGTAATTGTTGCATAAGACTTAATGGCACATCACCTGTTCCTGGAGGTAAATCTATTAACATATAATCTAATTCTCCCCAATAAACATCGTTGAAAAACTGTGTAAGAATTCCACCAAGAACTGGCCCCCTCCATATAAGGGCTTCATCTTTTTCTATTAGATTACCCATTGAAATAACTTTTACACCATTTGCATTAATAGGTATAATTGTTCCATCACTCATAGCCATAGGTTTCTGACCCTTTATACCTAATATTTGTGGTATACTATGTCCTAATATATCTGCATCAATTAAACCTACACTATAACCCATCTCGCTTAACTCTACAGCTAAATTTGAAGTTACAGTAGATTTTCCTACTCCACCTTTTCCACTACCTATAGCAATTACTCTAGTATTTTTAAAAGGTTCTTTTGTATCTTGCTCACCTCTAAGCTTTTTAGCTAAATTCTGTTTTTGTTCATCTGTCATTTCCCCAAATACTACTTCTACTTTTTCAATCTCATCTATTTTTAATAACTCTTTTTCTACATCTCCTGATATAGTATTTTTTAAAGGACAACCTTTTGTAGTTAATGTAACATTTACGATTACATTTTTACCATCTATAGTTACATCACCTATCATATCTAATTCCACTAAATTTTTCTTTATTTCAGGATCATCTACATTTTCAAGTGCTTTATATATTTTATCTTTTAGAGTCACTTTTTCATCTCCTTAATATTTTTACTTAAGTATATAATAATTGTCTTTATTTAACTATGATATATATCACCTTTCACAAACTATAATTCTTGTAGGTGTTACTATATAATCAACAGGTATATCAAATTTCTCACTAGGAACTTCTGAAAATATTTGAAAATCATAACTAACAGCTATTTTAGTGGCTTGTGGTGCAGACTTTAATAATTTATCATAATATCCTCCACCATACCCTACTCTATTTCCTTTTTTATCAAAAGCAAGACCAGGAGTTATTATTAGATCTATCTCACTAGGATTCACTTTCTCTATACTATCCTCTTTAGGCTCTAAATACCCAAAAGGATTTTTTTCAAGGGAATCTTCAAGATCTATTAATCTACAAGGTATTAATACATTTTCTTTTTTATCAGTATATGTTATAACTACCTTTTTTCCAAGACCTCTCATCTTATCTATGAGATTAAATGTATCAACTTCTTGTTTGAAACTTAAATATACCATTATAGTTTCACTTTGTTTAAATTCTTTCATCTTTATAAGATAGGATATGATTTTGTCACTTAAAGAATTTACTGCATCTTTATTTAATTTTTTTCTTTCTTTTAAAACTATCTTTCTCAGTTCTTTTTTCTCATCAGTATTCATACTCCACACTCCTTATAAAGTAAAACTTAAGTAATATTATATACCTATTTTTATATCTATACAAATAATTAATAAAACTCCTGCAATATTGCAGGAGTTTTATTAACAAGATGATGCACCATTTCCTGTTGTTACTCTAAACCCTTTACCGGTCCAATTTTTAGTATAGTCTACATTGAATGCGCCTACTTGATCAGATAAATTCTTATCTACCAAGAAAGTTATTCCATCTATATCTTCAGTTATATCTTCTTTGTTTTGCTCATCCAGAGCAATACCATAAGATGGACCACCTCAACCAAAGCCTGCTACATATACTCTTATTTTCTTGTCTAGTGCATCTTTTTTTTCCATAATTTTTTTAATTTCATTAATTGCTGTTGTTGTTACATTTAATTTCACATTAATCTCTCCTCTCTATACCCTATCAGGGTATGTGTTTATATATATTGTAATATTACAATATATACCTTGTCAAGTCTTATATTATATTTTTACCCTATATTATAAACATATAATTATTAAAGTAGTATTTCCAGTCCATAATAAAATATCATAGTTAAAGATAAAGTTATTAAACCTACTTTTTTATGCTTTTCAAATAAAAGTAAATGAGATACTAAAATTATAAAAAACATAATTGAATAAACAAGTGTTTCTATTGGATTTGAATTAGAAAGTATACCTTCAAATTCAAATGCCCATACACCTATTGCCATAGAGAAGTAAAAGGGAACTAATAAATAATTGAGTATTAATAAAAATGGTTCACCTTTTCTTTTTGTTAATATAAATAATACTATTACAGCTATTAAAACACCACCAAATAAATTCAGATTATAATGATTAGGTCTAATAGCATCTAATAATCTTTCTGCATATATATCCAAATGAAAAATCACATAAACAATTCTAGCACCAACAAATCCCAATATAAGCTCTAATAGATAGTAGTCTTCCATTACTTTTCTATATTTATTATTTTTAGCTATAACCTTTAAAATTATATATCCTATAATAGTTAATACTACTGTAAAAAGTAGAAACCAAGTTATATTTACAGGTCCTAAGCTTAAAAATATAGGTTTCATTTAAAGTTCTCCATTTCTTATTTGTTCTAATATTTGAGTCATTTGAGGATAAGTCATCATGCCTGGAACTGCTCCTATTAAATTCCCATTTTTATCAATAAAATATGAAGTTGGAAATGCACTTACATAATAATTATTTCTAGAAACTTTCATATTACTATCTAATAGTACTGGAAAAGTATATCCACCTTCTTCTATATAATCTCTAACTAGACTTTCTTCTTCACCTACATCAACTGCAAGTACTACAAAATCATCATTTTTATTATCATTATATAATTTTTCTAAATCTGGCATCTCTTCATCACAATAAGTGCACCAAGTAGCCCAGAAGTTTATTAATACAATCTTTCCTTTATAATCAGATAAGGAAGCTTTTTCACCACTTAATGTTTGTAAAGTAAAATCTGGTGCTGGTTTTCCTCTCTCAAGTACTACATCTTCTATATCTTCTTTATCCTCATTATTTTCTTCTTGTTCACTAATAGCTTCATCAGGTAATTGTTCACTATTTTCATCATTTTCTTCTATTATAGGTTGTTCTGCTACTTGCTCCTGTTCTTGTATAGCATAAAATATCCCTACAATCAACATTATTGCAAGAACTGATATAGCAATAATACTTTTTTTATTCATAATATTCTCCTTTCAATAAAAAAGTGACTATTGATTTAGCCAATTTCCAATTATAATCATTTTGTCAAAAAATACTAACAATCCAAATATAACCATTATAATTCCTGCTATTTTATATATATATCCAGACCACTTTTGTATTTTATTTAAAAATCTAGTAGAATAGTTTATAAACAATGCTGTTAATATAAATGGTACAGCCATTCCAATAGAATAAACTAATAGTAGATATACAGAACTTGATACATCATTAGATAGTCCTGCTTTTACCAAAATTGATGCAAGTATAGGTCCATAACAAGGAGTCCATCCTGCAGCAAATGCCATACCCATTACTGTAGATCCTAAAAAAGTAGTTACTTTCTTTGGACTTTTTGCTTTTCTTTGAGTATTCATAAACTTCAAGTCAATTATACCCATTAAATTAAGTCCAAAAAACATTATTAAAACTCCACTTATCTTTGTAAATATAGCTTTATTTTCTATAAATAATCTTCCTATATAACTTGCTGAAACTCCCATTATCATAAATATTATAGTAAATCCTAATACGAAACCTAATGTGCGTGATAATGCTAGCCATTTTTTTCTAGATAATTCTTCCTCTATACTAGTTCCTGTCATATACATTATATATGCAGGTATAAGAGGTAAAATACATGGAGAAAAAAATGAAAGTACTCCAGCGATAAAAGCTACAGAGAATGTAACATCTTCAAACATATTCTCACCTTCCTTATATATTTACACTATACCATATAGGGGTATTTCAAATCAAGATAAAAATACCAAGTAAAAAAGTTGGAATTAACTCTTGGTTAATAGTAAAAAATAGGGTATAATATTAGTGAAGAATTCTAGTCTTATTAGGTAAGGAGGAATAGAAATGGCTATTACTAAGGATATGCTTATAGGTGAAATATTAAGAGAGAGACCAGATGCTCCAGAAATACTAATGCGCTTTGGTATGGGATGTGTAGGTTGCCCTGCTTCTCAAATGGAATCATTAGAACAAGCTGCAATGGTACATGGACTTGATTTAACTGAATTATTAGAAGCATTAAATGAGTAAATAAATTTTTAGCCCAGAATAAAATTCTGGGCTATTTTATATTTCTATATCTTACAGTAATTCTTCTAGTCTATTTTTATCGAAGCCTACCATTTCTTCTCCATCTACTATTATTACTGGAACTCCCATATATCCTTTTTGGATTAGTTCCTTTCTTGCTGTAGAATCAGTAGTTACATTTTTTTCTGTAAAGTCTACACCTTTTTCATTTAAATATTCTTTAGCAGAAGTACAATGTGGACAAGTGCTACTTGTATATACTGTTACATTTTTCATATAAATTACCTCCTTGAATTTCATTAATAATATTATACCCCATAGGGGTATAATTGTCAAACCCTATATTTATTATGATACCACATAAAATTATTTTAAATATTAAAAAAACCTATAGGAATATCATTACCTATAGGTTTTATCTATGTTCTTATAGTAATTCTTCTAATCTATTCTTATCGAAGCCTACCATTTCTTCTCCATCTACTATTATTACTGGAACTCCCATATATCCTTTTTGAATTAGTTCCTTTCTTGCTGATGGATCAGTTTGTACGTTTTTTTCCTCATATTCTACACCTTTCTCCGAAAGGTATTGCTTGGCAGTAGCACAATGAGGTCAAGTATTACTTGTGTAAATTGTTACATTTGCCATTTAAATTCCTCCTTATAGAAATATTCTATAGTTTTTTTAAAACTATTGACTATTTCTATAATACCCTATATTCACTCCTAATAATCATTATTTATTCTTAATATTTTAAGATAGAGGACTTGTTGGTCTAAGAGGCGTTATTATTCTTCCAGTTTTTGCATCAATATGAATTAGCCAATAGCCTAACCTTTCATCTCCTGAATCTTTAGACTCAAGCCATGTAGTAAAACCAGACATACCTCTAAAGGGTTGCTCTTTTCTTGTAAATAATCCTGGTATACCATATACAAAGTGCTTAACTGTACTTTCACCATAAGAAACTATTCCAAATAAATAATGTTTATATTTTCTAATTTGCTTTGATGGACTATTCATTTTATTCATTAAGGTATAAGGATATTGCATATTTACAACGTAATTATAATATGGTAAAAACCCTCTTCTTATATTTACACTATCTTCAGTAATTTCCCAGAAGTTATATTCTTCTAAATTAATTTTAAAAGGTTCTACTTGATTAAAGTAGTTTAATATATTTAGCGAATAAGCTTGATATTTATTTTTATTTCTATTATTAGTAGTTTTATTATTATATTTCTTTTGATTGTTTACTTCTTTTGATTTATATTCCTTATATCTATAATATTCTTCTAAATCTCTCTCTGATTTATTTAGTATATATTCTTCTAAATTTGAATCTGCATTCGGATAATCTTCATCGTGAATATCATCATCATCATAATTCAATTCTATACCTTGTGTTTCTTGTTCTCTTTCTATCTCTTTAACTTCTATTTCTTTTTCTTGTCCTTCTTCTACCTCTTCAAATTCTATTTCTTCTTTTGGCTCTTCTTCTACTTCTTTTATCTCTATTTCTTCTTTCGGCTCTTCTTCTACTTCTTCTATCTCTATTTCTTCTTTTGGCTCTTCTTCTACTTCTTCTATCTCTATTTCTTCTTTTGGCTCTTCTTCTACTTCTTCTATCTCTATTTCTTCTTTTGGCTCTTCTTCTACTTCTTCTATCTCTATTTCTTCTTTTGGCTCTTCTTCTACTTCTTCTATCTCTATTTCTTCTTTTGGCTCTTCTTTTACTTCTTCTATCTCTATTTCTTCTTTTGGCTCTTCGTACTTTCTAGATACTATAGAAAGTATATCTTTTTCCTTCTCTTTTCTATGTATATATCCGTATAATACTTCTGAATCAGAGCTTTTTATTACTATAATATTATAGTCATCTATTGCTCTATCTGAATGTAATACGTTTTTAGGATTAAAATCATTTTTATAGAATGATTTGCCTCCTCCTACATCAGACATAGTTCCAAAATATAAAAATTCTTTTTTTGAACTATTATCATCAATGAGAATTATGTCATATACGTTATTTACATCTGCTATTCCACTGATATTTACTTCTAATTTCCCTCTTCCATCTCTGACTTCAATTTTGGAATGTCCTTTTATATGGGTATTAGAAGTCGCACTTTCTAACATAATAAATTTTCTTAAATATTTAATATTACTCACAATTGACCCCCCTTTAATCCTTATTAGTATTATATGTACAAATACTTAAATAGTTGACAAAAAAAATTAGAGGATTAATCCTCTAATTTTTTTTGTCATATATGCTATCTGCAAGGAGAGCAAATTGTTCTATTGAAAGTTTTTCTCCTCTTATATTTTCTTTTATATTTAAATCTCTTAATATTTCTTTTATTTCTTCTTTGTTTATACCTACATCACTAGAACTCAATGAATTTACAAGTGTTTTTCTTCTAAGAGAAAAAGCTCCTTTAACTACATTAAAGAATAGTTGTTCATCTTTAACATCTACTCTTGGCTTACTATAAACATCTAATTTTATAACTGCAGAATCTACATTTGGCTTAGGTATAAATACATTTTTAGGAACTATAGTTACTATCTCAGGATTACTATAATATTGAACTGCAATAGATAATGCACCATAAGCTTTAGAACCAGGTGAAGCCTTCATTCGTTCTGCTACTTCCTTTTGAACCATGACTATTATGCTTTCTAAATTTATCTTTTGTTCTAACAATTTCATTATTATGGGAGTAGTTATATAATAAGGCAAGTTTGCAGCAAGTTTAACTTTTTTATTTTCAAACTTTTCTTCTATTATATTATTTAAATCTAATTTTAAAACATCTCCATGAATAACTTCAATATTTTTATAACTACTTAAAGTATCATCCAATATAGGTAAAAGTCTTTTATCCAATTCTATAGCTATAACTTTCCTAGCTCTTTCAGCAAGAGCACTAGTAAGCGTCCCTATTCCTGGACCTATTTCTACTACTTCATCATCCTTATCTAAATTTATTCCATCACATATTTTATCTAATATATTCCCATCTATCAAAAAATTTTGACCAAGATTTTTTGAAAATCTAAAATTATATTTTTTTAAAATATCATTCATTACTTTTGGTGAATATAATTTATTTTCCATCTATATTTTCAATCCTTTCTAAAGCTATTTCAAATTCATTTCTTGATATTCCATAATTATTAAGTCTCTTTAAAAACTGTTTTGAATTACAATATCCTATAGAGAGGATTTTACCAAGTATAGCACGCCTATAAGAAGCTTTACTTCCACCATTTAATCCATTTTTCAATAAATCTACTTTAGTAAATTCATTTCTCTTTTTACTTGATTCATATCTTGCACCTGTTAAAGCCTCTATTATATCTTTTGGTTTAGCATTTTCTATTCCTATGTTATCATTTAATGTTGCTTTTTCTTGTGGTAAAAATGCATGCTTACATCCTTTCACACGCGATGATATAAAATTTCTTATTTTTTCACCTGCAAAATCTGGATCAGTAAAAATTATTACACCTCTATTTTTCTGTGCTAGTTTAACTCTTTCTACAAGATCATCAGGATATCCAAATCCACCTGTAGTTATAACTTCACAATCTACTGCCCTTTTAAGTGCAGATACATCATCTTTACCTTCAACAACTATAACCTCTTTAATCATCAGTACACTCCTTTTATAAAGTATAGTATATTATACCATAATTAACTTTCAATTATATAAAAAGAAAAGGCGGATATCCGCCTTTTCTTAATTTAATATATGAACTTTTATTTTTCTTCTACCATATTTTAATGCTGTACTTCTATTTGAGTAAAATAAATCAACCTTATTTCCTTTTATAGCTGAACCAGTATCTGCTGCTATTGCATATCCATAATCTGACCAACCATCTAATGACTCAATATATAATCTTGTTCCTAATGGTATCACATTTGGATCTACTGCTACTTTCCCTGGACCTGATGGAACACCAGAAGCAGTAGTGCCTTTTATACTATAAGCAGTAGAACTCATTACTATTGTTCTCTTTGCATTAAACTTGTTACTTGAAGAGCTATTACTCGAAGAACTACTATTTGAAGAACTGCTACTTGAATTAGAAGATGGCTTGGATACCTTCTTTCTATCTGAACTACTACCTCTTGAAGCTACTGTTAAAGGTTTTTTACCTTTTTCTATAATTTGATTTACAGGTTCTTTAACTACTTCTTCAGAAATTATATCTTCTTTTACAAGCTTTCCATTTTCAAATATTTGAGCTTTAGTTATTTCTTTTATTCCTTTAGCACCTTTTTTAACTGTACTTGTTTTACCAAGCTCTAATCTTTTATTGTCTTTATACAGAGTTTTAAACTCTAATTCTTCTTCTTCAAATACTTTCTTCTTATCTACTTTTGTAAGAATTATTTTTCCATCTGTATGTTCTGCATTTAAACCTGGTTTTACTTTATCATCTTTGTCTACTTTTATACCAAAGTCCTTTAAGATTTCCTTTATATTGTTTTTATATGTCTTTTTTGTCACTGTTTTAGTTCCAATTTCAACAGTCACTGGTTTAGAGCGTTTTATCACTATCTCCATATCTTTTTCTAATTTATCTTCCAGATCAAAATTAATATAATCTGATTTTCCTATATATATACCTTCTTCTTCGATTACTTCTCCAACTGTTTCGTTAGATGTCTTTATATTCTGAGTCTTATCGTCTATTGTCAATTTTACTTGTGCAAATGAATCTTGATATAGGAAAACAGAAAATAATGCAATTACAAAAACAACACTAATAGCTATAAGCCATTTTTTGCTTTTTAATATATTTTGCATTTTATAACCTCCATTTCTTGATTCTTAAGTAGTATATTAAGTATTTTTCTGTTTGTCAAATTTATTGACATATTTCTTTGTTAAATATACTTCAATGAACCCACTTTTATGTATATAACCTACTTTAATCATATTGAAATATAAATGTTATGTTTCTGTAATAATATGTACATGTATAGATAATATTATTCAAAAAAAACATAAAAAAGAAGAACTTTTTTAAAAAAGTTCTTCTTTTTTATGTTTTTACTTAATATATACGTAATATACTTTTAATACATTGGATACATACCATTATATCCTTCATAATCATCCCAATCTTCCATACAATCTTCCATATCTGGCATCATTGGATATGGGCACATTGGATACATAGGACCACAATTATTATTCATTCTGTCTCCCAATACTTCTTCTATACATTCCATTATGCAATAACATAACTTCATTTTAACCGGATCCATATTCATAGGCATATTTGGCATAGGCCTAGGCATTGGCATTGGTTTTGGCATTGGTCTTGGACAAGGTCTCATCTCCGGATTTGGCATATGTGGAGGTGGACATGGCCTCATAGGTTTATCTTCTATAGGTAATCTATCTGGTTTATATGGCTTTTTAGGCGTTCTAGGATAATCATATTTTTTATCTTTTTCCATTTAACAATCTCTCCTTAATAATAGTATTTATATCTACTATCATTATATGGAGATATATTAGGGGTGTTACTCTATACCAAAAATTTTCTTAGCATTTCTTGTAGTACTATCTTCTATTTCTTCTAATGGTACATTTTTTAAATCTGCTATAGTTTGAGCTACATATTTTACATATTTAGGTTCATTTCTTTTCCCTCTATATGGATGTGGTGTTAAATAAGGAGAATCCGTTTCAATTAATAATCTATCTAAATCTATACCTTTTGCTACTTCTTTTGGTGTTTTTGCATTCTTAAATGTAGTAGGACCTGCTAATGATATATAAAACCCTAAATCTATGAACTGACTACTCATCTCTAAAGAACTTTGATAACAGTGCATTATACCTCGTAACTTTTCATCATTTTCTTCTTTTAAAATATTATATGTGTCTTCATGTGCATCTCTATCATGTATAATTATAGGTAAGTCAAGCTCTTTAGCTAGTCTTATCTGCTCTCTAAACCATTTTTTTTGTAATTCTCTAGGTGAATTATCATAATAATAGTCAAGTCCTATCTCACCTATTGCAACGACTTTTTCTTCTCTTGCAAGTTTTCTCAATTCTTCTATTGTATTTTGGTCCATATCCTTTACATCATGAGGATGTACTCCTACTGCTGCATAAATCATCTTATTGTCTCTTGCTAATTCTACAGCCCTTTTAGATGTATCTAAATCTGCACCTGGATTTACTATAAATTCTATATTATTTTCCTCTAATTCTTTAATTATATTTTCTCTATCTTTATTAAATCTTTTATCATCTAAATGTGCATGACTATCTACTAACATTATTTCATCTCCTTTAACTCTTTTGTACATTTATTACCCATTATTATATTTATCTATACATGCTTTACAAATACATGCTTTTCCCTTTTTGTCTTCTGGCACTTTTTCTATAAGTTCTTTTGGAACTTTAACTTTATTACACCAGCAATCTCCCTCGTGAGCCTTACAATAATTAGGTTGTCCACAAAGTGGACATATTTTATCATTTAATTTATTCAATCTATTCACCCCTAAATTTTTCTTATAACTTTTTTTCGAAACATATTCTCTATTTCTTCTTTATCATAAATATCTATAATAAGTCTTTTTACTTTCAGTTCAGTATCTCTTTTATATTTTATAGTCAATTTATATTTTTCTCCTTTTGTATCTTTAAACTCATAATTTTTAATATGTTTAAATCTTATAAAGTTATTATATTTTATTACACCTTCTTCTCCTATAACAAAAGGCTTTGTATAGTAATTAGCAAAAAATATATAATATACTGAAAGGAATACACCTATATCAATATTTTTTATTATATCTTTGTCTATTATCATATTATATCCTGCATATATTAAATATATTGAAGCTACTCCAAATAATATCCATTTTATAATATTTATAATACCATTTTCTTTTTTATCCTCATATAAAACTTCTCCTACTAATTTCATATTAGCCCTATCTTTTAATAAACTCACTACAGCAAAAACTAATACTAAAAAAGTAAGAACAAAATACGTACTATCCATAAAAATTCCTCCATCCATATATACTATAGTTTAATTATATCACTAAATTATAATAATCCCCATATAGAAATTTCTATATGGGGATTATTATTATAATACTTTTGCTCCACTTTCTATTTCATCTAATGTTGTAAGAAGTGAAATTGCTTTTCCTTTTTCTGCTGAAAGAATCATTCCTTCTGATTTTACTCCTCTTAATTTAATAGGTTTTAAGTTTGCTACTATTACTACTTTTTTACCTATAAGTTCTTCAGGAGAATAAACCTCTGCTATTCCTGAAACTATTTGTCTTTCTTCTTCTCCAACCTTTAGCTTGAATACTAAGAGTTTATCTGCATCTGGGTGTTTTTCTGCTTTTATTATTTCAGCTACTTTTAAATCAACTTTGTCAAATTCATCTAATGATATATAATTTGTTTCCACTTTCTTTTCCTCCTTATTCATCTTACCTGTTCTTTGTTCTACTAATTTTTTATTCGCTTCATCTAATTTTTCTATTTCCTTTTCTACTTCTAACCTTGGAAACATTGGACCTTCTTTCCTTACATTTGATCCAGACTTAAGTCTTCCCCAATTAGATAGAGATTCCCAAGTAGTCTCTGGCCCTTTATCTATACCTAATTGTTTCCATATTTGATTTGATGTATTTTCCATAAATGGTCTTATAAGTACAGATATTATTCTTATAGATTCAGATAAATTGTAAAGAACAGTATCTAATCTATCTTTTTTATCCTCATCTTTAGCTAGAATCCAAGGTGTAGTTTCATCAATATATTTATTTGTTCTACTTATAAGCTTCCATATTTCTTCTAGTGCATTACTATATTTAAGTTCATTCATATGACTATCTACCATAGTAGGTGTTGATATAGCAAGACCTTTTAAGCTTTCATCAAACTTACCTTCTTCTTTAACATCTGGTATTATTCCACCATTGTATTTGTCAATCATTGCTACAGTTCTACTCACTAGATTTCCTAAATCATTAGCAAGGTCAGAGTTTAATCTATTCATAAACTTTTCCTTTGTGAATGATCCATCTTGACCAAATGTAAATTCACGAAGCAAGAAATACTTAAGCGCATCTACACCATATAAATCTATAATAGATTCAGGATATACAACATTTCCTTTTGACTTTGACATCTTATCATCATCAAATAATATCCACCCATGACCAAATACTTGCTTAGGCAGTTCTTCACCTAATGCCATAAGTATTGCAGGCCAAATAATAGTATGGAATCTTACTATTTCCTTACCTACAAAATGTATATCTGCAGGCCAATATTTCTTGTAATCACTATCATCATCACTTAAATATCCAAGTGCAGATATATAATTACTTAATGCATCAGTCCAAACATATATTACATGCTCTTCATCAAATGGTACTTTTATACCCCAGTCAAATGATGAGCGTGTTACAGATAAATCATCTAGACCAGGTTTTAAGAAGTTGTTTAACATTTCATTTCTTCTAGATTCTGGTTGTATAAAGTCAGGATTTTCTTCAATGTGTTTTATAAGTTTATCAGTATATTTTGATAGCTTGAAGAAGTATGTTTCTTCTTTTTGCTTCTCAACATGCCTATTACAATCAGGACATTTACCTTCATTTAATTGCTTTTCTGTAAAGAAAGATTCGCAAGGTGTACAATAATAACCTTCATATACTCCTTTATAAATGTCACCTTTCTCATAAAGTGTTTTAAATATCTTTTTTACTGTTTCTTCATGATAATAATCAGTTGTACGAATAAATATATCATAAGATATATCCATAGTCTCCCAAAGTTCTTTTATTTCACCTACTATTTTATCTACATATTCTTTAGGTTTAATACCTTTTTCGTTTGCTACTTTTTCTATTTTTTGTCCATGTTCATCTGTTCCTGTAAGGAATTTTACATCATATCCTTGCAACCTCTTATACCTTGCTAATGCATCTACAGCTACAGTAGTATAAGTATGACCTATTGTAAGATTTGCACTAGGATAGTATAAGGGGGTGGTAATATAAAAACTATTCTTATCTTTCATATTTTCTCCTCCTCTAAATTTATTTTTACCCAATTTTCACAATAAAAAAATCCTCATCTCTTGTAGAGACGAAGATTCGTGTTACCACTCTAATTTACTTAAATTTCTCAATTTAAGCCTTAATAGGTTCTAAGACCTTACAAATTAACGTTTTGTATACGTCTAGACCTACTTTAATTCAACCTAGAAGCTCAGGGGCCATCTTCAATTAATATTCTACCGCTAGCTTTCACCTAACCTAGCTCTCTTTTTGGTATCTTCTTAATTTACTCTTCCCTTCACAGCTTTTATTTTATTATATACTATTATTGATTAATGATATCCAAACTATTCATTTTTGTCAAGATTTTTTATACGATAATAGAAAAAATCAGAGGAGATTAATTTCCTCTGATTTTTTAGTTTTATTATTTAAATAATAATATTTTACCTACAGAGTTATCTTTATTTTTACCAACAACTCTTATTTTTAATCCATAACTAGATATATTACGACCTGCATCAACTAAATCTGGATTGCTGTAATCATTACTATCATCAAATAAAGCATTAGCTTTAGTATAGTTATCTTTCATTGTTACACCTAATAAGTCAGTATAATCTAAGAACATTTTAGAAGATTTTTCTGTACTAAAAGCAGCATCATGAATTTGATATCTAGTAGATCCTATAGATTTGTCACTCCATTTATTACCACGTTGATCAGCATCTACTATTCCAAGGAATCCTTCTCCAGGATGTGCTCCCGTCCAATTGTTATCATAAGAATTATCAACATACCAAACAAGCATACCAGGATCGAAACTCATTAATGAATCTCCCCTTCTAATATTTGATAATCCTTCATCTACTCCTGTATGAGTTCTCCACTCAACTAAATAATAATGATTTGAATAAGATTTACCTGTATCTTTTGAGAAACCATTCAATGTAAATAATGTATCTGATTCTGCATCATCAGAGAAGATATCTGTTCCATCAGCTGCTACATTTATATTATCTACATATAATCCATCAAGATTAGTTCCCCAATCAGTCATATAACGGAATTGTAATTTAACTTTTTGACCAACATATTCACTTAAATCAATGGATTCATTTAACCATCCGTTGCTATTACCAGTATATCCTGGTACATTCTCTTTTATTTCTGGATAACCATCTTCAACAATATCAGATACTGTATTTGGAGTTGATAATGATGTCCATGTCTCTCCATCATCAGTAGATATCTGAACCATACCAAAATCCCAATTTGATTCAATATTATACCAAACATCATAGTTTAAAGAAGCTTCTTTAACTCCACTTAAATCTACAGTAGCTATCATTTTATTGTCAATTTCGTCTCCTCTTCCACTGAAATACTCATATTCTCCTCCTGCTGGAGTATTAACTGTACTTTCCTTATCAGGAAGATTAATTCTTACTACATCATTGTTAACTCCTTTTGAACTAGCTTGATCTAATACAGCTTCAATTCCTTTAGATGTTATTTCATCAACCTCTATAGTAGTTCCACTTAACCAATTTCCTCCATGGACAGCTTGTAAAAATTCTTTAGCATATGGACTCATTCCTGTAGGCTCTGTTCCAGGAACATCTCCTGCCCAACTACCACTACTCATTAATGACCAATATCCTACTGGTTCTCCTTCACCTGTATATTGTGTGTCATATTCATCAGGTAATCCTAAGTCATGACCATATTCATGCGCAAATACACCAGCTGCTCCATCTTCTGGTTCTATAGTATAATCATATGCACCTAATAATCCACCAAATCTATCACTATTTGATGTACCACCTGGAACTGCAACTAAATCTCCTAAATTCCATCTATGAGACCATATAGCATCTCCACCTAATTTTCCTCCACCAGCTTCTTCTCCAACGCCAGCATGAATTACCATTAAGTGATCTATGATTCCATCAGGCTCATCATATACTCCATCCCCATCATAATCATCTCTATCCCATACATCATATTCACTTAAATCAATATTAGGATCTTGTCCTGCTTTTGTGAGAGCTTCAAAAACTAATTCACGAGGACGATGATCTGATCCATCAGGTGTTGGATAGTTTCCTCCATAATAAGCTGCTGGGTGATCTGCAGTATACCACCCTGCTACTGTTCCATCAACTGTATAGCTACCACCTGACTGTTCTTCGTAATATTGTCTCATTGAAACTAAAGTCTCACAATTTGGTCCTTTATATCCATCTTTACCAAATATCATATTTTGAAAATGCTCATTTGTATAATCTTCATACCACATATCCGTTTCTTCTTTAGTGATTGAGCCATTTTCATAATCAGGAAAATCAATAGCAAGAACTAAAACTTTATCTTTTCTTACATTCCCATTATAAGGTTCTTTCTCAAGAGAATCTAAATCTTCAACATGCCCTTTTTTAATTCCTTTCCCATTAAAAGTTCCATTATTAAGATTTTTAGCTCCTGGAATAACTTTGTCTATATCTTTTACTTGATTATCTCTTTTTTTAGTAGATTCAGCTTTAGATTTTAAATACTTATTTAATGCCTTTTCTGCTTCTTTAAGAGTTGCATTTTTAGATATTTTACCTTCATCTTTTAACATTTCTATTAATTTCTCATCATTAGCTATCCCTAAGTCAAAGGAACTTCCCCTGTATGCCTGTACTTTATGTTCTGAATTTAAATCTAAAACTTTTGATTCTGGTGCTTCTGCTGCAAAACTAAATGAACTAAGCAACATACTGCTTGCAACTGCTAAACTTAAGATCTTTTTCATCAATAAACCCCCTTGATTAAATTTATCTTTTAAACCTGTTACATAAATATACCTCTTCTCTTGTACACCTCCTTATACTTTTTTATTTATGATTATGATATTATGCTCTATTATTTTGAATATTATGAATATTGGTTATTAATATAATACATCAGTTGTTACGTTATTGCAATATTTTCCAAATAAATAGTTCTAAGTTCCTATACTTTTTACAACATAACTAATATATATTATTTTACTTTAAAAAATATTACTTGTTTTATTTATTATAACTAATATTTATTATAAAATTTAGCGAAATGGCTTGTCAATTTGGTTCTATTTTTGAAAAAAAAGATAAAAATAAGAAGATTTTTTAATCTTTTTATTTTTATCTATATATATTCTATTCCTTCTATATATTTAATTCCAAATCCTATTTCTTTATTGACTGTTATTTTAGAATTATTAAATGTTGATCCACCTATTACAGGATCTGCTTTACATAATACTGGACCATCTAAGTCTATTTTTGTAATTATTTTTTTAGCAGCTGCCAAATGTACTGCTGCATTTACACTAACTTTAGCTTCTAACATACACCCTATCATGCATTCTACATCATATATCTCTGCCATAGTCATTATTTTGAGTGCCTTATTTATTCCACCTGTCTTCATTAATTTTATATTTATAATATCTGCAGCTCTTTTCTGTAATATTTTTAAAGCATCTCTTTCAGAAAATACACTTTCATCTGCAAGTACAGGTATATTCACATTATCTGTGACAAGCTTCATTCCTTCTATATCATATGCTACAACTGGTTGTTCCACTAATTCTAAATTAAGTTCTAAATCTTCCATTTTATTAAGAGTTTTTATAGCTTCTTTAGGTTTCCATCCTTGATTTGCATCTATCCTTATGTCTATATTATTTCCTACTGCATTTCTTATATCAGAAAGTCTTTTTATATCCATTTGAGAATCTTTTCCTACTTTTACTTTAAGGGTTTTATATCCTAATTTTATAGCATTTATACTATCTCTAACCATTTCATCTGGATTATTTACACTGATAGTTATATCTGTAGTAATATTTTTTCTATATCCACCTAATATTTTATATACAGATGTATTATAAAGCTGTCCATATAAATCATATAAAGCTATATCTATAGCAGCCTTTGCGCTAGTATTTCCTACAACAGATGAATGTAGTTTACTCATTAATTCTTCAAAGTTTTCTATATGGCATCCTTTAATTGAAGGTGCAATATGATCCTTTATAGCTCCTATTATAGATAAATTAGTATCACCTGTGATTACTCCAGTTGGTGCAGCTTCTCCATAACCAATATTTCCTATATCTGTATGAATCTCAACTATTATATCTTCTATAGATTTTACTGTTCTAAGTGCTGTTTTAAATGGAACTTTAAGTGGTACCGATATTTTGCCTAGTTTTATATCTGTAATTTTCAAAATATGTCCCCCTATATTAGAAAATTTTATTCTATCACTTCTAATAGTATATTATTTAAAAACAATTAAATTAATACTAATAAAAGCTATTGGATGTTGCATCCAATAGCTTTTTGTGATTTTATATTTAGTTTTTTACTGTTCTTCCTCAGTTTTCTTATCTTCTTCATTCATATTATCGTCTTCTTGATCCATGTCTAATCCATCTTCTTCATTTTGTTCTTCAGATGGCTCCTCATCAATATCAGGCTCATATTCATCATCACCCATCTCATCATTTGGGTCTTCTGCTGGTTCTTCGTCTAAATCTGGTTCTTCTGGATCTGAACTCGTATCACAAGCTATCACATTCAAAGCAAGCATAAAAGTTAATAAGACTATTAAAATTTTCTTTTTCATTTTTTATACATACTCTCCTTTAATTTAAAATTGTTTGTATAGCTCTTATAATTCCCAAGATATATTTTTTTATTAGATAAAAAAGCTACTGGATTAAATTCCCAGTAGCTTTAGTTTCTAATGCTTCTTTAGCAAGTTTATCTGCTAAATCATTATATTTATCACCTGAATGACCTTTTACCTTTACAAAATTAATTTTTATTTTTTTACTAGCATCTATACAATATTTTTTATAAGATTTTGTACCATCTTTATTAGCTTTCCAATCACCGGTAGCCCATTTTGATATTCCCTCATAATCGTGATAAATATCTATCTCTTTAATCTTATTATCTATTCCAAAGGCTATAGCTTTCTCTGCTCCTTTTAGTTCTCCTGATACATTTCTCATTTTTGAAAGTTCTTCATCATCAAACTTATCAGAAAAATGGTATTCTTTATTATTCCAAAAAATCACTGCACCATATGAAAATTCCTTTGTTTTCTTTTTATAGCTACCATCTACATATGCAATAGCTCTATCTTTATCTTTAACTATAATTTCATCTATATTCTTTTCTTTTTGTACTGTATATTCTTTTCTATCATTCATATATTTTTCTGCATCAATTTTTCTTTTAAAAGATTTATATTCTGCACCAGAATATCCATTAACATTTTTCTTACAATCATCCCAACTCGTAAATATACCTATTTTTTTACCTTGTCTTACTGCATAATATTTCTTTGTCATGAAATCACCTTTCTTAAAAACACTCTATTTCTTCCCATATTTTTAGCTCTATAAAGCTCTTTATCAGCAAGTTCCATAATATCTTGTATTGAGTCAAAATCTGAATTATTACCTACTACTCCTCCAATACTTATTGTTATAAACTTTTTTTCTCCTTTATATATATAATAAAGACCACTATTTTCAACTTCCATTCGAATAATATTAGCTAGCTTAAAAGCCTCTTCATAATTTATAGAAGTGGAAATATATACAAACTCTTCCCCTCCATATCTCCCAAAAGTATCATCTTTTTTTACTTGAATCCTCTTTATACAATCTACAACCTTTTTTATACATAAATCCCCTTGAACATGTCCCCAATAATCATTATATCTTTTAAATTTATCTATATCTATTATAAATAATGCTACTAAACTTTTTGATGTTTTATTTAGAATATTTTTAAGATATAAATTTATGCTTCTTCTATTTTTAATTCCTGTTAAATCATCTTCATAAACTTTCTTTTCAAGCATTTTATTTGAATCTTTTATATTTTTAAGTTCATATTTTTGTCTAGATATTTCATTTTCAAGCCTTATTCTTATCTTTTCAACTTCTACTTTCTCATCAATATTTTTAAACTCTATATTTAATATTTCTAATTTACTCTTTATCTTTGAACTCATAATTTCCTGATTTATATTAGAATATTTTTTATAATATTCTAAAGCATTCTTATAATCCTCTTCTTTTTCATGATATTCAGAAATAAGTCTATATATATTGCAAAGTTTATTTTTAGAGCCAACAATCTCTGCAAACTCCATAGCTTTTTCATAAAAATTCAATGCTCTTCCAGTTGACATTTCAATATAAAGCTCTGCTATATTTATTAATACATCTATCACATAATATTTATTATTTATATTCTGAAGCCTTTTAAAGGATCTAAAATAATATTCTTTGGCTTTTTCAAAATTTTTCATAACAAAATAGACTTGTCCTATCCTATTTTCAAGCTCGCCAATACTAATCATATCATTATCACAAGCAAGCAATTTATATGATTTATTAAATACATCAAGAGCTTTTTTATATTCTTTTTTAGTAAAATGAACTTCACCAATATTTCCAAGTATAGCTGCATGATTTAAAGTATAATTATTTTCAAATATAGTATCAATAGCTTTATTATAATAATAAACAGCCTTATCATACATCTCTAATTCTCTATACACTTCTCCAATATTATTTAAAACACTACTTACCAAAGATTTATCTTTATTAAATTTTAATAAATTGTCTGCCTCTAAAAAATTTTTTATAGCTTCTTCATACATGGAACTATAAAAATACGCAATTCCTATAAGGTTTAGTGATTTTCCTTGTCCTACAATATGATTTTCTTGTCTAAATATTACAAGAGCTTTATATGAATAGTCAAGTATATTGCTTATATCTGACTTTATTCTACTACCCAAAGAAATACTAAGAAATGCATAAGCTTCCTCTATTATTAGATTGCTAGACTTAGCTAAATTACAGGCATCTTTACTTATTTTAATAGCCTCATCTGGATATATAGATACTATACTTTTTGCATAGTTAATTTTGTTATATATTTCTTCTGATATATTTTTTATAGCAATCAAATCCTTTATTTATATATAATTAACTTATATTTATTTATAAAGCTTTATCATTTATTTTCTTAAATTAATATATTCTATAAATAAATATAAATTCCTTTAAATGTTCAAAAAAAATAATAAAAAGCTATGAAGTTATTATATTTATAATAACTTCATAGCTAAGATATTTAGTTCTAAGGATAAACTAATAACTTATTTATTATTAATTTCTATTTGAATAAACAACATTATATAACTTATTTTTAACTATATTAAACTCTTCTTTTTCTAAAAAATTAGGATATGTCATAATCATTAATGGTATAGATTTTTTTTCTTTATCATAAGCTGGTTGCTTATATGGATATTTATTTAACTCAAAGTTTAACCTTTCATAAAAGTTAATTCTTCTTTTTGCTTGAATTGTATTTGGTTTCTCCACTTCTAATACAATCTTTTTATTTGTTGTATCTATAAGTCTTTCTAAAAATTTCTTTCCATAACTTTTCCCTCTATGTTTTTCATCTATTGCAAAATGTTCTACAAATAAGAACTCGTCTAAATCCCATGTTGTTATAAAACCCACTATTTCTTCACCATCTTTTAAAGATTCCATTTTATACCTAGGATTTTTTAATATCTTTTTTTGTAATTTTAAATCTCTCTTTTCGTCTTTGGGAAAAGAATCATTATATATATTCCATATTTCATTAAAGTTTTCCATGTAAATTTTCCTTTCTTTATATGATATTAATAATTACTATATCATATAAATGCTATTCATTCAGTCTGTTATTCATATTTAGCATCCCTATGGAAAACCAAATCCTTTAATTAATATTTTCCTCTAAATAATTAAATTCTTCTTTGCTTAATTTAAACTTAATCTTTTTTTGACTTTTCAAATATGCATTTATATAAATAGTAGAAAAAAGATTATCTCTTATTTCAATATACTTTATATCTTTTATATTAATTATTTTATTTAAACTATATATTAATTTATCACTTGAAATATATGAATAATCAAGCATAAATAAGCTTAAAAAACCAAAATGTAAAACAGACCAATTTAACCAAGATAGATTGCTAATAAGTAGAAGAAGAAATTGTATTTTCGCTAGATACAATAGAAAAATATATAGATATTCTTTCCAAGAAGCACTGAAATCCGGAGTATATTTCATAAGTATTTTAAGTCTAATATTTATAAATATTTGTATAGTTAAAAATAAAGAATATATAATCAATGCTGTTGCACTCATATTTCCTACAAAATATGTAAAACCAATGAAGCTGATTATATTTAATATTAACATGATTAAATCTATAATATAAATTTTTTTCATGGAATTCTCCTTATAAAAGTATATTAATCTTATCTTATTATAATATACTCTTTAAACATAGAACTTACAAAAATAATAATTTATCCACTTATCCATAAGTCTAGTTTTTCTAAAAATAACTGTAGATAACTTCTAGAATCAGTTATGATTTTACCTTCCATAGGCATTCCCATTTTAAGGTATGATTTTTCACCATCACTATTTTCTAATGCTTTATTATCTATTATAGATTCTGCGACATAAAAACTACTTCCATTTTCTTGAGAAACTTTAGCATCTATATCCAGTTTATTTATCTTACTCTTAATAAATCCATACTCTCTATACGGAAGTGAATAACTATGAAGTTTTATGCTCTGACCTTCTCTTATATTAGCTATATCAGTAGCAGGGATATATAGTTGAACTAACATACTGTCATCATTTGTTGAACTTATTTTCATAATATCTGTACCAGCTCGTAGTATATCATTTTCATTTATTGGCATAATAAAGTGTATCTGACCATCTTTTTGTGCCTTTATAGTATAGTCTTCTAATTGAAAATTCATATTTTCTAATTGAAAGTTAAAATCTTTAACTTGTTCTTTTAATTCTTTTATCTGAGTTTGAGTTTGAATAATTTCATTGTTTCTATATGAATCTTTATCTATATTATAATTATCTAAAGTCTTATTAGAAATTTCTATTGAATCTTCTGCACTTCTAATATTATTTTTTTGATTTTTAATGCTATCATCTAACATTTTTATTGATGCTTTTATCTGTGAATTTTGAATATCATTTTGCTGTATTTTTTGCTTGTTACTTGATATTTGAGCTTTCAGTCCATTAATCTTCATATTCTTTTGTTCAGAAGATAATTCTTCATTTTTAGATATGTTATCAATTTCATTTTGTAATTTTTTATTTTTATTTTTTATTTTACTATTATTATTTTTTAATGTTTCTATATCATTTTGGTACTGAGATTTTTCAGATTGTATTGATCCAATTTCTGATTCATATTCATTTATATCTGATTCTAAACCATTTTTTCTTACTTTTTCTTGAGAAGATGTATTATTAGTTTGGTTTAGTTTGTTTTTAAAACTTAAATATTTATAATAATATTCTTTTTCTTTAGTTTTTGAAAATAAATTAGAATTACTATTTATGCTATTTTCATATTTAGCAAGTAACTTAATATCTTCATTAATAATATCTATTTTTTCTTTAATACTTTCATATTCAGATTTCAAATTTTTAGATTCAATTACTATTAATTCATCACCCTTTTTTACATAATCTCCTTCTTCAACAGTTATACTAATAGCTTGTCCTCCAACAGTTGACTTGACAATATTAGAATCTGTTGATTGAATTACACCTTGAGCTTTTACAACTACTTCTTTTTCAGCAAAATAAGACCATAAAAGTAATGCAGTAACTAAAGCAAGTACTATATATATAAAGCCTAAAATAAATTTTGAAGGAGTTTTTTCTAAAAGCTCTCTACTATCAGTAAGTTCTTTTATATCTATTATTTTGTGTTTCATGTTATATCACTCCTACTTTAATAATATTTAAATTTTACATATTATTATTCATACATTTTTCTACTCATACTTAACATGCTTAAACCGCCAAAAATAAAAATAACAATGAAATAAACAAAAAATCCTCCCATAATAACTTTATGGTATATCTCCCTTTCAAATACAAATGTAGAAATTGACATGATTATTAAAATAACTAAATCTATATATGCAAAAGGTAACATATATTTTTTGTTATACTCTTCAATATATTTTTCATCAAATTTATGTATATTTTCTAAAAATTTTTCTGACTTATTTGAATAAAAATGTAGTTTAGTTATGTCCTTTCTTATTTTTATAATCATAAAAATAAAAAATATTTCTATTGGTATCAGTACTAAATTAAATAACATTCTTATCACCCTCCTATTTTGTTGTATTTACCTATATTTATTATATCCTTTTATATCGTATTGTTTTATTGTTTTATTTTTTTAATATTAGAAATTAAGTTATATTTTTTACTATGTTTTATTTTTTAGATATTGATATTCTTTTTGAGTTAATTTAATTTTAGCTTCATTTTTGTTTTTAAAATAAATGTCCATATAAATTATCCCATACAATTTATCATATACCTCAACATCTCTTATTTTATCAATATCAATAATTTTATTAAGGTTTGATATTAATTTTTCTTTTGAAATATAAGAATAATTAAATATAAAAAAGCTCATAATACCAAAGAATATTATTGACCAATATGATGATTTTATGTCATCAAATAATGCTAGTAAAAATCTTATTTTCCCTATCAATAGATAAAATAAACTTATATATTCTTTCCAAGAAACTGCAAATTCAGGAGTATATCTTATAATAATTTTAAGCTTTCTATTTATAAATATTTGTGAAGCTAAGTATAATGCTGATATAAGTAGTGCTTGATTGCTTATATAATTCAAAAATGAGTAACTAAAAAAATAAGTTATAATTGATACTAAAAGTACCAAATCTAAAATATAGATTTTTTTCAATATATTTCTCCTCCTGTATAATATTTAAGTGTTTTTTAATAGTTTCTAAGAGTTGTAATTAATGAATGCATGGCTGCAGTACCTCCAAAAGCTGCGGCTAATACTGCCCAAGGTCCTGCAGCTGCAATTAATGCAGCTGGTGTAAAGGCAACACCTGTTATATCAATTACTAATTGAGCTGCCTGATGGAGATCCATCCCACCGTCTACACCCATCATTTCATCATATGATAACTCTTGAAACATAGACTTATCATAAATTGCACTAGTCATTTTATTAACCCCCTTTCTTTTGTTGTTTTTCTATATCAACTGAAATTCTTAAATAATATAAATGAACAATATATTATGTCGTATCTAATTTATTTTAAGAAATTCCAGGAGATAGCTCTTTTTCGGGAAATTGACTTTCCCATAGTTCATAATACTTTCCTTTTTCTTTCAGTAATTCTTCATGGTTACCTTCTTCTATTATGAACCCTTGATCCATGACATATATTCTATCGCATGATCTAATTGTACTTAATCTATGTGCTATTATTATCATTGTCATCTCTTGAAAATTATCTTTAATAAGATTTTCAATGGATTTTTCTGTTGTAGAATCTAAATTTGAAGTTGCTTCATCCATTATCAAAATGTCTGGCTTTTTGATTAAAGCTCTAGCTAATGCTAATCTTTGTCTTTGCCCACCACTTAAGTTTGATCCATTTTCATCTAAAGTAGTATTATACCTTAATGGCATTTCATTAATAAAGTCATGTACTGTAGTAATTTTACATATTTCAATTATTTCTTCCATTGAAGCTGTTTGATTTCCTAGTCTTAAATTTTCTTCAACAGTACCACTAAATAGAAATATATTTTGGGGTATGTATCCTATTTTTTGTCTTAAAACATCTCTATTAATATCTAGAATATTATAATCATCCAAAAGGATTTCTCCTTTTTGAGCTTTATAAAAATTTAAAATTAATTTAGCTAGTGTAGTTTTTCCAGAACCACTTTCTCCTACTAGAGCAATTCTTTCACCTTGCTTAATCTCTAAATTTATATCTTTTAATACTAATTCTCTAGTGCCATATCTAAAATCTACATTATTAAACTCTATTTCTCCTGATAACTTTGATGGTGATATTTTTTTATGTTCTTTTCTATCTTTCTCTATTTCTAAATCTAAAATTTCTGCTAGTCTTTCTGCCGAAACTATAGCTGTTTGCATAGATAATTGTAAGTCTATTAAGTTTCTTATGGGAGTAAGGAAATATGCTAACAAAGCATTAAATGTTAATAATTGCCCTATAGTCAAATTGCCATCCATTACTTGTATAGCTCCTACCCATAGTATTACTAGACCCCCTACTGATTGAACAATGCCTTTTAGATTTCCTTGAACATTTTGCAATACTCCTCCATGAAAAGCTGTCTTTAATAGCTTAACAAATCTTTTTTCTGTTTCTAAATTACTTTTATCTTCAGAATTAAAACTTTTCACAGTTTCTATTCCTTGTAATGATTCTACTAAATAAGAAGTAACTTGAGAATTTTCTTCCATAATATCCTGTTGATTTTTCTTGTATGATTTATTAAAAGACAATGCAATTATTGCATATAATAGTCCTATAACTAAAGATATTCCAAATAGCAATCTACTCTGAATAAATAGTATAATACCGCCAGCAAAGACCATTCCCGTATCAATCATTATAGTAAGAGTAGCTCCACTTATGGCATGTCTTATTTTTGAAGCATCCATAAATCTAGATACTATTTCCCCTACTTTTCTAGTGCTAAAGAAGTTCATAGGAAGCTGTAAAACATGTTTATAATAACCTAATATCAATGGTATATCTAGCCTTTGTGATAAATATAGTAAAAGATGAGAACGAAAAGCATTTAATATTGTCTGAAATATATATAATAAGAGGAAAGCTATTGAAATTACATTTAATGTACCTCTTAAATTATTAGGTAAAATATCATCCATTAAAAACTTAAAGTAAAATGAAGCTACTATTCCAAGTATTGTATATATTAATGATGCTAGAAATACATTTAATAATAATTTCTTTTGAGGTTTTAAAAGTTCAAAAAATCTTCTTAATACACCTTCATTTTCATTTCTTTTTTCAAAGCTTTCTGTAGGAACTAAAATAATTAGTACTCCAGTCCATATTTTATTAAATTCTTCCTCAGTTAAAACTTCTATGCCCTTTGCTGGATCTGCTACTGTGATTTGTTTTTTCTTTTTATCTATTTTGTGTATTACTATATAATGTAATAGCTTATTATCAATTACAACATGTGCTATTGCAGGTAGTGGAAATTCTGTATGTAATGATTCTGGAGTACCCCTTACAGCTTTTGCACTAAACCCTAAATCTTCAGCTGCCTTTACCATACCATAAGCATTAGTTCCCATCATATCAGTGCCTGCCACTTCTCTGATTTTTGATATAGGTATATTTAAACCATATGTTTTTGAAATAGTGGCAAGACATGCTGCTCCACAATCTTGAATATCATGTTGTTTTATGCTAATATATTTTTTTCTAAACATTCTATACCCCACTACCTAATTATTCTATTTCAAAAAACATTTCCATACTAAACTCATTATTATTTCCACCTGTAAAATTATTAGGATCATTAAATATATTATAAGGTGGACTAATCAAGTTATAATTCTTTTTTTCAACTTCTTTTTGTATTCTTTGATGAAACATTTGAATACCATGAGGATTCCCTTTATATTCTGCAAATAATATTTTATCAAAATTTTTATTAGAAACTTTATAGTTCTCTACTGGATCAAATTTTATATCTTTAATTTTTATCATATTATCATTCCTTAAAACTTTTTTTATAAACTTGTCTTATTTGCTTTGATTAACAGTAATTGAAAGAGACCTTGGTATATCTTTTACTGCATAATTCACTTGTGGTGCTAATGTAATTAAAGTTAGAGCTACTATCAAAATTGGTATCACTTTCTTAAATATTCTCATCATATAATCCCCCTGTTTTTGTTTGTTAGTTATATATTACCAGTTTTTATAAATTATTTCACCCATCATAAGTGATGGGTGAAATAAACTTGATTCTTAATCTATTTTTTGATATTGTGTAAATATATGTATTATAATGACTAAAGAGGGCCTGCCCATGTTTGAAAGTTATAATTTAGAGGGATTTGGAAAAAGAGTAAGAGATTTAAGACATTCATTAGGTTATACGCAAAAAGAAGTCCATGAAAATACAGGTATAGGCTTAGAAACTATAAGAAGATTAGAAAAAGGCGAAAGACTTGTTAAATTTGATACCTTAACTTATTTATCTTTGTTTTATAAAATAGATCTATTAGAAGAATTGAGGAGCTATAATTCTGCGAATAAACTACTTAAATATTATGATAAATTAGATGATGTAATAGTTTCTTATGATTATCAGAAATTAATGAATTTATCTAATGACTTTAAAAAATATATAGGTAATGATGATGAAAATACTCTTGAGTTGTTTAAGCTAAATACTATAAATCAATTCAAAGTATTAGTAAAGGGTATAACATATTTATTTTCTGAAGAAAAAGATACCAATAATTTAGCATTAGATAAATTTTTAAACTCTCTTCAAATTACCATCCCTAATTTTAGTTTAGATAATCTTAAAGATCACAAATATAATATATTTGAAATGCGTATATTACTAATTATTGGAATTACATTAAATGAAACAGAAAATCATAAGAAAAGTAATGATATATTAAAATTTATAATTACTAAGTTGAACTTTGATAAAAAAGCTGTATATAATGAGAAAAAGATAATAATAAAAACATATTTTAATATTTCATATAATTATAATGATTTAGATAATCAAGAAGAAGCTTTAAAATATGCAAATAAAGGGATAGAGTATTGTAAGGCAAATGAGCTTATATATAATTTAAATCATCTATATTATAGAAAAGGTATTGCTGAATATTTACTTGGTAAAGATGAAGATATCTATATGGATTCTCTTCATAAGGCTATACAAGTATTGGAAATACAAGATCAATATGAATTAGCTAATATGTATAAAGGTATAACTGCAGATACTTACAATCTAAAAATAAACTAATCTATACACAAAAAAGCTGAAGAAAATTTTCCTTCAGCTTTACTACAACATCTATAATATATTTTTCAAATACTTCATAATAGAATTCTTATTCCTACCTATCTTACCCATAAATATTGCTTTTCTAATTTCTTCTAATATTTTTGATACAAGTAACTCTTCTGGCAACTCAAATTCTTCTAGTATATCAGCTGCTGTAATTACATCTGAAATATTTTGTGATTCTTCAAATCTTGTAATATAATTATTTGCCATGAACTCTACATGTATTTTGAATTTGCCCATTTCCTCATCTGGGTGCAATAATTTTCTTGTGCCTACTATATCTGAAAGTGCTATCAATAGTATATCTAATGTCTCTTCTTTAGTTTCTTTAAACATCTTATATAAGAATTTAGAACTTACATCATTTGATTTATATGATACTAGTGGATACATGTGCTTTGCTACTATTCTATATAATATATCTCTTTCTTTTATACTTAATTTAAACCTTTCTGATATGTTCTTTATTATTTCTGCTCCAGTTATCTCATGTCCTTTAAATCTTACTCTACCTTTATCATCTACTTTTCTAGCTGATGGCTTACCTACATCATGGAAAAATGCTGCTAGTTTTATAAGTTCCATTCTAGTATGCTCACCTACTATTTCCTCACATACATGCTTTTCATAGGTTTTCCTTATGTGATCCTCAAAATAACCTTCATAATATATGATATTTTCGGTAAGTTTAAGAACGTATAATGAATGAGTAAATGAATCTACTACATGATATTTACATTCTCCTACATCTTTCATTTCTGATGCTTCAGGGAATATTTCTTCTAATATATTTAATTCTTTGTCCATGAATCCAAAATAATGATAGGATTTTCTATTCCTAAGTATCTTAAATACTTGATCTCCAAGTTCCTTTCTATCAATTTGAGATACTAGCTTCTTATTTTCATTTATAATCTTTATAGTATTATCATCCATACCAAAATCAAGTTCACTCATTAAACTTACTGCTTTTATCATCATTATAGGTCTTTTTCTTAATACTTCACTATCCCATATTCTAATTTTATTTTCTTCTATATCATCAAGACCACCAGTAGGGTCTATTATACTATCTTTCATATCTCCTGAAAATTTAGATACATCTATTGCAAGTGATTGTATTGTAATTCCTCTATTTCTAAGATATGAGTTTATATCTTGTTCCAATGGTAAAAATTCTATTTTTAAATCTCTATCTATATCAATCACTTTAAAAGAATTATCTTCAGGTATGATATCAATGTCTACTTTTTTAGCAAAGTTCTTTGCAATAGTAGCTGTATCACCTTTTACAAGTAGCTTCATCTTTTTTGTTACTCTGCCTATTAGAAAATCTCTCAAATATCCACCTATAACATATATTTTTGTATCTTCTTTTTCACTTATATCTTTTAACAGGGAAAAAATACTATCCATATATATCACTTCCTTTACTTTCTTATACCCAGTTTTTATGTTTATATACCTATATAAATCATTCTTGTTTCTCTTTATAAGTCGTGGCAAATGCATTTTTAGTTTTTTCAATTAATCCTTCTTTTACTAAAGTTTCTAAAGCTTGTTGTAAATCTTTTAAAGTAAATGACTTTTCATTATTATTCTCTTCTTCAATTTCTGCTATTACATTACTCATATTTAAGTCAGTTATTGGCAATTTATCTTTTATTAATTCTAACAATTTATCATTTTTTTCATTCTTCATATTTTTAAGTTCATCAAATGGATTTATAGTATGAGGACTCGTAGTAAGTGCTGCCCTTATTCTTATTGAAAAAGTTCTACCCATAATAGCAGATGAAATAAAAGAATCACCTGATCTTAAATAAGGAAGTCTTTTTGCCTCTTCCGCTGTTAAGTCTGTCTCTTCCTTTATTGTTTGAATATCTGAACTTCTAACTGTTCTAAATACTAATTTTGTATTTAATTGTGCTGTTATTGTTTCATCTAAAAGTGTAGGTCTTTGAGTAGCTAAAAGTAAAAACACACCATACTTTCTTCCTTCTTGTGATATTTCTTTTAGTATAGATTTTGAAGGAGAATCATATCCTTTTGGTGCAAAATTATGTGCTTCATCTGTTGCTATGATAAATGGTGGAAAATAATCCCCTGCTGTATTTTTATATTGTGCATCTTTATAAGCTCTTCTCTTATGATAAATATTATTTAATAAATATGTGGAAAATACTTGAATCAATCTGACATTTCCTTGTATTACTAAAAGTTTTCCTGTATTTAATCCTTCATATATAGCATTTATATCATTACTGAATACTCCATCATTATATAGTCTATTAAGTCTCCATATTATTCCCTTTACAGAGCTTGCAGGACAAGTTTTATCATACTTATCAAATAATTCTTTTATATCTTTTAGTCTTTCAATTTCTGTATAATTTTGTTCACCTGCTATAAGCTTATCTATTTTTTGAGTTGAACCTATATCTTGACCTCTTGATAAATTTTTTAATCTATCATTAAAACTTTGAAAAGTATCTTTTCTTTTATGAAGCATATCTATTGCATTACTCATGGCATCTGATAATTTTCCTGAAGCATCAAGCAAATTTTTTAAATCTGAAGTATTTAAATCTTTAAATTTCACACCTATATCATGTCCTATTTGAAGACATTGAAACCTTTCACTAAAATCTACTGTATCTTTTTTATCTAAATAGGGTGCAGAATTTGAAAAATCCATTTCAAAATGAGGATCAAGCACTATAGCAGGTATACCAAGCTTCATAGTTTCTTCAAGTAAAACCCTCATACCAAAAGATTTTCCTGATCCAGAACCACCAAATATTCCTATATGAGGATATTGATGCATGCTTTTTATATCAAATATAAATGGTATTTCTTTTTGAGAAATTAATGTTCCATCACTAAATATAGGAGAAATATCTCTTAATTCATTATCCATATCTTTTATCATTTCATCTGTGCTTTTTATAATTCCCATAACAAGCCCTTCATCTGGCCTCTGTTTTACCATTATATCTTTTACTTCATAAAATTTAGGGCTTCTCACATCAGATGCTGTTTCTACAGGGTACTGAGCTTCATTTAATAATCTTAATTTCCCTATATGTATAGTTTCATCATCTATATTGTAACCTATAGCATTTAAGGATTCTAGCACAGAAGAATCTACCATTCCATCATTTATATTAAGTGGAATATATCTATTGTATGAACTTGTTTCTACTATTTCACCCATTAATTCGCCTTGAGATTTATCCTCTATAATTAAAAATTCATTTATCCTAAATGGTTTTTCTTTTGAACCTATAAATACTTCTTGTTGTGTAGTAAGTCCTACTACTTTCATCAAAATTCCTCCTTAAAGTGTCCTTTTACTTCGTTCTGATACAAATAATTTTTCAAGTATATTTCTATCTAAGTATTTATCTAAAAGTCCTAGCATTAATTTATCTGATATTCTTACTTCTTTATCTATTATATCAATCCAAAGTGGTATACCTCTACTATTTTCTGGAGTTAATGTATATACTAAGTTTGCCATCTCCTTCAAATAGCTTTCCTGAGAAGATAATATATCTACTCCTGTAATCATAGGGGATTTAGATGAACGAATAAAAAGTGAACTAAGGCCTTCTTCATATTTTGGTGTATTTTTTTTCTCTGGAATTAAAAGTTCTCCTATATCTAATACACCATATAAAAGTTCTCTATCGTATAAAAAGCTCATAGGTGGATTTAAATACTCTTTTTCTCCAAGAATTGTCCCTATTATATTAGTCTTTATATCCTTTACTACTCCTATTAATATTATATCTTTTTCATTACATATTTCCTTTAATTCCTTCCATTTATCAGCACATTCTATCTTATACCTTATAAGAGAACCATCCATCATTATTACCTTTGGATTTAACTTTTCTGCTGCACCTATTGCAGCTTTTAATTCTATACAAGATAATTTATAATTTTTAATAAAAGAATCTATCTCTACTTTAGTAGGGTTGTCCTTTGATAGCTTATCAATTATTTCACTTTCTCTTTCCATATATAGCGGAGTATAAAAGTCAACTTCAATTATAGCCTCATCATTTTTAAGTGAATTTTTAGCAAGCCCTTGATATAATTCTATAAAATGAGGATAAGCTCCACCAAATTTATTATTTGAACCATCTACAGCAACTATTCCACCATTTTCAGCATACTCTTTTAATTCATTTTTCGATAAAATTCGACTTTTTCTTATACTTCCTATGTTTTCAGTTATAATATTTTTGATATCTTTTATATCCATATTGGATATATTTTGGTATTTCTTACTTAGAATATCATTTAATTCAAAAACTATATCTTTAAGCTTATTATCTATTTCTAGCACTTTTTCACCCCTTGTATATTTTACCATTACTAAATCTTAACTTTTTTTAATTTTTATGTTGACTTTTTTTGTAAATACTGCTACTATTTAAAGTGTAAGAAATTTGTCGAATTATAATATTAACTTTAGGAGGATATCATATGAAATCAACTGGTATTGTAAGAAAAGTGGACGAGCTTGGAAGAGTTGTTTTACCAATCGAACTAAGAAGAACATTAGACATAGCTGAAAGAGACGCTCTAGAAATATTTGTAGATGGAGAAAAAATTATACTTAAAAAATATGCTCCAGCATGTATATTCTGTGGAGAAGCAGAAGGAGTAAGTCAATTTAAAGGAAAAAATATTTGTGAAGACTGTAAATCTGAAATTAAGTAACATTAAGTCAGGTTCAATCAATTATTTTTATAATTTCTAAGCTTTTCCTATATAGCTTAGAAATTATTTTTTTCTATAAATCAATACTCTCTTTATATACTTCCCTTTTTGGAATACTTCTTTCCTTAGACACTTTTTTTACAGATTCTTTTTTGCTATATCCTTTTTTCATATATTCTAATATATGTTCTTTTATAGTTAAGCTAGCCCATAAATCATCTTCTATATCTTTTATATCTTCTTTATCTACTCCTTCAACTACAACTACAAATTCTCCTTTTGGTGATTGTTTTTTAAATATATCTAGTACATCTCTTATGTCACTTCTAATAACTTCTTGATATTTTTTAGTAAGTTCTCTTGCTACTGATATTTTTCTATTTCCTAAAATTTCTAATAAGTCTTCTAGCATCCCTTTTAGTCTATGTGGAGATTCATAAAAAATTATTGTTCTATATTCTAGTTTTAATTCTTTTAACCTCTCTATTCTTTCCTTTTGTTTAGAAGAAAGAAATCCTTCAAATACAAATTTTTCTGTAGAAAGCCCAGATAATATTAGTGCAAGTATACTAGCTGTAGCACCAGGTAATACATCTACTTCTATTCCATTATCTATTGATTTTTTTACCATATCACTACCAGGATCAGATATACCTGGCATACCTGCATCACTTACAAGTGCAATATTATCACCATCATATAGTTTTTCTATCAAAACTTCAGATTTTTCTTTTTTATTGTGTTCATGATAAGAAATAAGAGGCTTCTTAATATCAAAATGATTTAATAACTTTAAAGTATGTCTAGTATCTTCTGCTGCTATTAAATCTACATTTTTAAGTGTATTCAATGTTCTTATTGTTATATCTTCCAAGTTTCCTATAGGTGTAGGACATATAAATAATTTTCCTACTTTGCTCATATTGTTCACTCCTAATCTAATCTGCCATATATCTCATCTATTTCCTTTGTATAATTTCCATTTTGGTCATATACATATAATGGAGGTTTAATTTTAAGCTCTGGATTTCCAAATTTTGATGCTTTAATAAGTACCATATTTGGTGATTTACCCATTTTGGGATATACAAATTTCATTGTTTTTGGTTCAAGTCTATGTTTTCTTAAAAGTTCTACTATGTCTGCAAGTCTGTGTGGTCTATGTATCATGAAAAACTTACCATTATCTTTAAGAATCTTTTTTGCACTTACTATTATATCTTCTAAATTACATAATATTTCATGTCTAGATATAGCTTTTTTATCACTTGGATTTACAATACCATCTCCACTACTCATATATGGTGGATTAGATACTACTACATCTACTAAATCTCTTTTTATATATTTATCTGTATCTTTTAAATCTATATTTAATATTTCAATTTGTTCTTCTAAATTATTTAATCTCATGCTTCTTTGTGCCATCTCTGCAACTTCTTTTTGCACTTCTATTCCATATATTTTTCTTATATTATTTTTCCCCCATAATATAAGAGGTATTATTCCAGTACCTGTGCCTAGATCTACTACAGTTGCATTCTTTTTTATTTCACAAAAGTTTGCAATTAAAACAGCATCTATTCCAAAACAAAAACCATCTTTATTTTGAATTATTTTGAGCCCCTTAAGCTCAATATCATCAATTCTTTCATTTTCTTTAAGCATATTATCACCTTTTAACTAAGTATATTATTATTATATCATTTCTACTGATTTTTAGACAATAAAAAAGACCCTTCAATTTAATAGGGCCTTTGGATATTTAATATTACTCTGGTTGAGGAGCATCTACTGGACAAACATTTGCGCAAGCTCCACAATCAATGCATCCATCTTGATCTATAACGTATTTATCATCACCTGCACTAATAACACTTACTGGGCACTCAGGCTCGCAAGCTCCACAGCTAATGCAATCATCATTTATAAAATAAGCCATCAGTTTCACCCCCTTATCCATATTCATTTTAACATTTCTTTCACAATTTTAAAAGCTTTTTTTTATCATATTTAATTAATTTAATTTATTTTATTTCATCTAATACAAATGGAATTATTTCTTCTAAATCTTCTTCTGTCTTAATTTTAACTTTTACCATTTCAAGAAGTGGATTAGTGTCTACAACCGTTCCACATCCTCTAGGAGTTTTTACTTTCTTGCCGATATCTGGTAATTTTGCTATTGATTCCTCATATGTTTTATGCTCATATCTAAGACAACACATAAGTCTACCACATAATCCTGATATTTTTGTAGGATTTAGAGATAGATTTTGCTCTTTTGCCATTTTTATACTCACAGGATCAAATTCACCTAAAAATGTATTACAACAAAGAGATATTCCACAAGGTCCTATTCCACCTATCATTTTAGCTTCATCTCTTACACCAATTTGTCTAAGCTCTATTCTTGTTCTAAATATTGAAGCCAAGTCTTTAACTAAATCTCTAAAATCTACTCTGCCATCGGCTGTAAAATAGAAGATAACTTTATTATTATCAAAAGTATATTCTACATCTACTAGCTTCATTTCAAGGTTATGCTCATATATTTTTTCCGTACATACAGTAAATGCATGCTCTTCTTTTAATTTATTTTCTTTGTTATTTTCTATATCTTCTTTTGTAGCGATTCTTATGACAGGCTTAAGAGGTAATATATCTTCTATTTCTTTATCTGTTACTTGTTTTGGGCCTACTACTACTTGACCAAATTCTATACCTCTAGCTGTTTCTACTATTGCATAATTATCTTTTTGTATTCCAGTCTCATCAGGATCAAAATAATATATTTTACCTGCTTTTTTGAACCTAACTCCAACTACTTTAACCATTTATATTAACCCCCTATATTTAAGAGAAGTAATTCTATACTAGTTTTAATATTGACATTACTCTTTATATTATCTTCTGTTTCTAATATATTATCTATTATATCATGAATTTTCCTATTAGAAAGCTTAAATGCTTGTTCTCTAAGCACATTTTTTTTATCATTATTTATTATAAGTTCATTTCTATCTGTATTTTTATAAATTAATAAATCTCTAAACCAAGTTAACATCATACTGAATATTAACTCTATATTTTCACTATTTTCTTCAAAGAAATCACTTTGACTAAATACTCTAAAGCTTTCTTTCTCTATACTACTACTAATTATATTTATCAGCTCTTCTCTTAAGGCATTAAATTCATCAGAATCTGCTAAATCTATAGCTTTTCCCATATTACCTTTAGAAAAACTTGCTATAAAATGTGCTTTATCATTTTGTATATTATATTTGTTTTCTATATAAGTTTCAATTTCTTCATTTTTCAAAGGAGAAAATTTTAATATTTGACTTCTAGATATTATAGTAGGAAGTAGCCCTTCAATATTTTCCACTATTAATATTATTATAGTATCTTCTGGTGGTTCTTCTAATGTCTTCAAAAATGCATTTTGTGCTTCCACTGTCATTTTATCAGCACTTTTTATTAAAAATACTTTTTTACCTTCTTCATAAGGTAATGTCCTAATCTTTTTCATCATTTCTTCCACTTGTTCTTTTTTAAGTGATTTACCTTCCTTTTCTTCTACATGGAAATCTGGATGATTTAAAGAATCAAATTTAATGCAAGAGCTACATTTATCACATGAATTTATAACACTTTCTTTACATAGAAGAGCTTTTGAAAATACGTTTGCCATGATTGTCTTACCAATTCCAGCTTCACCTTGAAATATGTATGCATGTGCTATATGTTTATTTTTTATGGCATTATGAAGCCTATTTTTTATAATGTTTTGACCTATAATATCGCTAAAATTCATAATATCCTCCAAACAAAGTAAAACTTACTAAACAATAAATTAGAGGATGACACATCATCCTCTAATTTATTATATCATAAAATTTATATTGATTATACCTTTTCAAACTTTTCTACATCTACTACAAATATAGTTGCTCCTCCTACTTCCACTTCTACTGGATATGGCATATATACTCCTTGTGACCAAGTTGTTAAAGGTGGAGTTGTTGCTATTTGAGTTCTAGTCTTTGCTATACTGTCTATAAGCTCTATAACTTCATCTACACGTTCATTTTCTACTCCTATTATTAATGTTGTATTTCCTGACCTTAAAAATCCTCCAGTAGATGCAAGTTTTGTTACTCCAAATTTATTTTTCATTAGCTTATCCATTAATTTGTGTGCATCTTCATCCTGTACTATTGAAATTACAAGTTTCATAGGTATGCCCCCTTTTATTCTTATTTATATTATATATATACCACTTTATTTATAATTTATTCCTTAACGTTTCTAATTAGTATTGTAACCAGTATATTTATAATTATAAATATTACAAATATTATACCATATAATTTTATGGTATCTATCCATATACTGCTAAATCCACTTTGCATATAGTATAAGAATTTTTCATAGATTCTTACAATTACATCTCTATAGGATAACAAAGAAAATAAATTACTAGGTATCAAATTATTAGGTATAGTTAAATACCTTAATGAAAATACACCAATATATATAATAGAAATAAATCCTAATAATTTTAGTACTAATAAAGATATAGATTTTCTTTTAATATAAATAAACTTATGAAAGTATTTTCTTCTTTTATTTTGATTGTAATAAGCTGTTAAAGTATTTAAATTCTTCTTTATTTTTGAATACAAATATATAGATAACTTTATAATTATAAATATAGATAATAGTATAATGATATTTAAAAAGCTATTTATATTATCTTTATAAATTATAGTATCTATAACATTTATTCCTATAGTTTTAAGTAAAACTTCTACATCTCGTATAAAAAAATCAGTTTCTTCTTGATTTACAGGTACATAGCTAATTGATACTTCATCCCAATATTCATTTAATTTTTCTTCATCATATGGTATGTAAATGTTATTATTATCCTTTATAACACCTATAATTTCATAATTTTCATCAAATACATTTATTTCTTTTCCTGTAATATTTGAAAAACTATAATGCTTTTCAGCTATATCATCACCTATTACAGCTATTTTTTTATCCGTGGAATATAAAAAATCTCCTTTTACTAAATCTATATTTTTTATATCTAAATTATTACCATCAGTCATAATAATTTCTTTATTCTTATAATTTTTACTATAATTTATAGCATAATCTTTTATATATAACCTTTCATTTATAAAGTTAAATTGTTCCTTAGTTATAGTCTGATCTAAAGTTATTTTTACTGCATCTTTATTGTAATTCATATTTAAAATCATATAACCAAATAATAAAAGTATAATAAAGAATATTATTAATATAATTTTCTTTATTCCCATATAAACACCTTTGATCCATCTTTTATTTTATATGATGGATTTGTTATAACTCTAAGTCTTGGCCTATCTAACCCTGATACTATAACTTCATGATCTCCTATGACTTCCATTTTTACATTTATGCTTTTAGCAATATATTCTTTGCCTAATATACCATCCTTTTCTTCTACAATATAAACATCTGCATTATTTCCATCTATAAACCCTCCATAAGGGTTTAACACTGCTTTTGAAACAGTGAGATAACCTTTTATCTTTTTTTTCATAACTATCTTAGCATTTAACTTCTCTCCTATAAATAAATTTCTAGGATAATCATTGGTGAAATTAGCTTCTAATTTCATCATACCATCTTCGACTACAGTATTTATATTATTTATTTCAAGCTTTGTAACATCATCATAATATTCTTTTTGTAATTCTATTTCACCTACTTGATTGATAAAATCATATTGATCTCTTGAAAAGTTTGCTACATATTTATAATCCTCTTTTCCTTTTACATTTGCTATTTGAAGAATAATTGTATCTTGGACTAAAGGAACATTTGTATTATTTAAATTTATGACTATTCCATCTGTTTCTGCTTTATATACTCCATTTTTATCTACTTTTTGATAAAAAGTATTTGCTTTTTCCAAACGTTTTATCTTTGCTTCTATTTGTTCTATTTGTTTGTTTAATATTTCAAGCTGCTCTTTAGCTCCTTCACCTAATTGTTCCAAACTATTTTTTCTGATTTTTTCTATTTCTAAGTTATTTCTATACTCTTCTATTATCTCACTATTGCCTTTTATTCCATAAGTTGTATCAATTTTAAATATAGGAGTACCTTTTTCTATTTCCTCACCATTTTCCACTAAAAATTCTTTTATTATTACAGAACCAGGAAGTCTTATATCTATCATATTATTTGGAACTACTTGTCCATTTACTTGTATTGACTTTTCTACAGGAGAACCAGTAGCTCCTGTTACTTTTACTTGTGGTAAAAATAAATTTATTATACTTTTAGAAAAAAAACCCATAAAAATTATCAATATAAAAAAAACTATTACTATTTTTTTCATTACTTATCTCCCCCTAGTATAAGTCCTTCACTTAAATACTTCTCTCCTTTATTAAATATAAATATAGCTGGTATTATATAAAGTGATGCTCCTGCAAAAAATACAGTTTTATCTTTTGTATATATAGTATTTAAAAATACAGATAAAGGCATCTTTTTGTCATCTTCAATTAATACTATAGCTTGATCTATAAGATTCCAATTATCTATAAATGTAAGAATTATAAGTGCAAATATAGCAGGTTTTATTATAGGTAATACTACTTTTCTTAAAATAGTTAAAGTTCCTGCACCATCTATTTTAGCTGCTTCTATAAGCTCATTAGGGATCCCTTTTATAAATTGAGTCAATATGAAAACTCCTAGTGGATAAAATATTCCAGGTATTATAAGGGCTAAATGAGTATCTAATATTGTTATACCAAATCTATCTAATATATCAAATAGCAAAAAGTTTGGAACAAGAGTTACTTGATAAGGTAGTAATAGTAAGAAAACATATAAAATATATAATATTTTTTTACCTGGAAATTTTACTTTTGCAAATGCATATGCTGCAAATACACCTATAATTACTTGACCTAATATAATAAAAGTCGTGATTTTTATAGAATTTAAAAAGAACTTAAAATATTCAGTTTTGTTTATGACTAATGAATAATATTGCTGTAGATTAAATTGTTCAGGTATTAATTGGATACTATCTTTTGACAATTGAATAAATGTCATAAAAGAATTTGCAACTGTATAAGTTATAGGAAGTAAAAATAATAATGACAACATAACTATAAATATATATACTATCTTTTTCATCAATTATCACCTACCTTTTTGCTATATCTCTTATCTAAAAAGACAAATAAAAATATAAATGCTAATATCATTAATGTAAAAATATAAGCAGCAGATGTTAAATGATGATATTCTATGCTATTAAATTTATTTGTTAAGTAATGTTGTAACATATATAAATTAGGATTTGGATATTTTCCTTGTAGTATGTAAATTTCTTTAAATACTTTAAATGAGTTGATTATAGTTATTATTCCAACTATAGCAGTAGTAGGTGTAAGTAAAGGTATTATAATGTATTTAAGAAGTCCCCAATAGTTTGCTCCATCTATTTTAGCTGCTTCTATAGCTGATTTATCAATTTGTGTAAAACCTGCTAAATATATTATGAGATTATATCCAGTGTTTTTCCATAAGAACATAATTATAACAACGATCATAGCATATTTAGAATCAAGTAAATTTAAACCATATATACCAAAACTCTTTTCAAAAAATGCTGATATACTAGCTGAAGGTATTGCAATAGGCAAGATTATGAATAATTTTATAATAGGATTTACTTTAAGTTCAAATATAGCTAAAGCTAATAAAAAAGATATTATAATAATTAAAGGAATACCTATTAACATAAAAATAGAAGTATTTTTAATTGCAAGTTGAAATGCTTCACTTTTAAATACATATATATAATTTTTAAATCCAGCAAAATTAGAATTAAAAGTTGTTTCACTAAATGATATTCTTATACCAATTACAAATGGTATTATATATAAAGTAAAAAATCCAATTAAACTGGGCAAAAGAAAGGTTATGTTTTTAAACTTTCTTATGTGATTCAATTTTTCCCCCATGATATCCCCCTATTCATTTAACCAAATATTGTATACATCTTCTATTATTTTAAGTCTATAGGCTAATTCTTTATCAGTAAACTCTTCTTCAGAAAACACATAATCTATAGTTAATTGATATATATTTGCTTTTTCAGTATCAGGCGCAGAATTCCCTGGTACTATTACAGAATATTCTCCATCTATAATTTTTTCTAGTACAATTTCTCTAATTTTCAGAAATCTTTCTGAGATATCTCCTTTTTGCTTTATTGTTTTCATTAAGTCTTCTTCTAAACTTTGTAATACAGGATACATATAGTAGTGATTGTAGTTTATCATATTTTGTTGAACTTCTTCTTGTAGAACATAATCTAAAAACTTCCAAGCAAGATCTATATTTTCACCATTTCTATTAACTATAAATCCACTTGTTAGAATATTACCATTTTTGCTTTTTATTGGAGGTTGATGAATATATTTTTTCATCATAATACTATCAAATTTAGTTATAGGAAATAACACATTAAAACCTCCTCCTCCTAATAGTCTTTCATTGGAAATACTATTAGAAATAGTGTCAGCTCTTTCCCATTCTTCAGATTTATACTCTTTTAATAAGTTTTCATAGTTTTCAAAAGTATAATTTTCAGGATGTTCGAAATATGATGAATGTATTATATCTTTGAATTCCTTGAATGCTTGTTTTACTTTATCATTATTTAAATTAACTTCCTTTTTTTCTCTATTAATAAATTGTATTTTATCAAATATAACACTAAATGCTTCTGAATAGGTTTGAGCACTTAATATCTTTCCTCTTTTCTTAGCCTCAGCTAACCATAGATCCTTATAATCACTATAATCCCAGTCTAAAGGAGGAGGACTTTCTCCAATTTCTTCTAATACAGCCTTATTTATAGCCCTAGAATACACACTTAATGATATAGGCGTAAAATATTCATCTATATTTATATATTCCAATAATTTTTTTCTGTTTGAAACTTTTCCTTCTGCATTTAAAGCTACTCCAGATTCTATATACCATTTATAACTGTCATTTGTACCTACAAATATAAGGGATGGACCGTTTTTTTTGCTCATCATAGAAGTTATAGCTTTATTTCTATCTTCATATTTGGTATCCTTTAATGTATCTATATTTATTTTCACATTATTTTCTTTTTCAAACTTATCTTTTTGACTCACTATAAATGTAAGTTCAGGATTATTATACATACTAGGAACATATATGGTTAAATTTTTAGTTTTTGAGTCCTTATTAGAATCTGCATCACTACAGGATGTGATAATTACTATAGACATAAAAAAAAGTATTAATATGTATTTTTTCAATGGTGACTCCCCCAAGCCCTTTTTTAGAATTATCAAATAATTCTTTATGGATATTTTACCATATAATTACTATGGGAATTATTACGTTTTTTTAACAAAAAAGGAACCCTCAATTAAGAAAGTCCCTTTTCATATAATTTATTTATAACATCTTCATGTATATCTTCTATTGATTTTGTAGCATCTATTACTGTAAACTCTTCAGGATATTTTTCTATTAATTTTTTATATCCATCATATACTTTTTTGTGAAAATCTATTTTTTCATTTTCAAGTCTATCCCTTTTGTCTATTTTTCCTTTCCTCTTTAGTGCAACTTCAGGTGATATATCAAAAAATAATGTAATATCTGGCATTATTCCTTTTATTGCAAAATCATTTATCTTTTTTACTTCCTCTATACCAAGACCACGACCGAGCCCTTGATAAATTAAACTTGAATGAACAAATCTATCACATATTACAACTTGTCTTTTTTTCAAAGCTGGGATTATTTTTTCACCTACATGCTGTGCTCTAGATGCTGCATAAAGTAATGCTTCTGTAGTATATTCCATTTTTATATTTTCATTATCTAATATTATATCTCTTATTTTTTCACTTATTAAAGTACCTCCAGGCTCACGGGTAATTACTATATTTTTTCCTTTTTCTTTAAAATACTTCTTTAATAATTCTATCTGAGTACTTTTACCTGCTCCATCTGGTCCTTCTATAGTTATAAATAATCCTTTCATAAAAAACATCCTTTACTTATCTATTATACTTACTTTATTGTTATTTAGTCCTAATATCTCTATATCTGCATCTATAAATTTTTTTATATGATTTATTATATCTTTACTCAAAATTTCTCCTGGAGCAACAACTGGAACCCCTGGAGGATATGGTATAATATAGTCTGATGCTATTTCTCCTATGGCATCATCTAGATTTTCAAACTTACTATTTTCATTAAAAGCTTCATATATTTCAATATATTTTGTTGGTTGTAAAAATTTAATATCTTCTTTTATTTTAAGTTTCTTTTTACAATGAGTATTCGATATATCTTTAAGTGCTAAATACAGTTTATCTAAATCTTTCTTTGTATTCATTACAGATACCATTGCAAGTGCATAGAATAAATCACTCATTTCCAATTCTATATTATATTCTTTTCTTAAAATATTTTCTAAATCACTTCCACGAAGCCCTAATTCTGTAGCATTTATTACTATTTTGGTTTTATCAAAAATATATTTTGTATCCCCTACAAATAAACTTATTCCTTCTAAATTATCAACTTTATATGTAAATTCATCTATATAATTTAATACTTTTTCTAATCTATTCTTTCCTTCATTAATCATATAGTCCATAGCCATATCAAGAGAGCTCATTAATATATATGAAGGACTTGTAGATTGAAACATACTCATCATTTTAAATAGTCTATCATTATCTACTCTATCTGAATTTACATGTACCATAGAACTTTGAGTATATGATGGAAGAGTTTTATGAGTACTTTGAACTATTATATCAGCTCCTGCACTTTCAGCAGATATAGGAAGCTTATTACTAAATTCTAGATGACTTCCATGTGCTTCGTCAACAATTAGTATTTTATCATGTTTATGAACTACATCAGCTATGGTTTTTATATCTGAACAAATACCAAGATATGATGGATAAGTTATAACTACTGCTTTAATATTTTTATTTTCACTTAATATATCATTAATCTCATTAGGATCAATTATAGTCAGAATATTATTTTTGCTATCATATTTTGGATATATAAAATTGCCTTTTATTCTTCCTATTACTAGGGCATTATATATTGACTTGTGACAATTTCTTTGTATGAGTATTTCTTCTCCAGGCTTTACTGAGGATGTTATAGCCGCATAAATTCCAGCAGTTGTTCCATTTACTGAATAAAATGTCTTTCTAGTTCCATATATATTACTTGCTCTTTTCTGTGATTCATTTATTACACCTTTTGGATTATGTAAATTATCAGTACCCTCTACCTCTGTTACATCAATATCTGGTATAAGTTTAGCTAAATCATATATTGTTCTTCCCTTATGTCCTGGCATATGAAATCTTACATTTTTCTTGTCACTATATTCTAAAAGTCCTTTTATAAGAGGAGTATTCATATAATCATCCTTTTACTTTTACATCAATTATAACATAAAACAAGGGAGATTTTACTCTCCCTTTAATTTGCTATGTAGTCTAGCCACATTTTCTTTATATTAGCTTTATAATATTCATAATTAATAGTATCATATACATCAGTACTTGATATTTTATTTACACATGACTTACAAATTTTACTGCCTAAAAAATCAATACTATCTTTATCATTTCCCCCGCATATTTTACAATTATAATCCACGACTATCAACCCCTTATAATATTATATCTAGATTATTACCTTATTTATTTATTTTATTCATAACAATAGAAACCTGCTCATATTAATTATGGGCAGGTTCTAAATTTAGTGCTTTTTTCATTTTTGTTCCTGGTTCAAATAAAAATCTATATTTCTTATTATTTCTTATGAATTGTCCAACATACATTTTAGATTTATCTTTTTTAAATATAAATTTATATGTTTGTTTTACTCTTATACATCTTTCTGCTTCACAAAAAGGTTTTATCCATTGTATCTCATCTTGTTTTACTATAAGCTTAGCCTTTTCTTCTTCTCTTATACCTTTTTTAAATATCAATACATTTTCATCCAATATATATATATAGTTTATGAGGTGTCTATATGAAAAATAAACAAATACAACTAATGAAACTATTAATATTGAAATGCTAACAATATATGCATAAATTCTTTGCAACTTATTACTCTGAGTTATAAGAAAATTAATAAATATAATTCCTATCATAACTATAATACTAGTTTGCCAAACTGGCCTATAATCACGATGTTTAACTTCTTTTACTACATGTCTAATCATATACATCACCTCTATAAAACATATTTATTGACTTCATATATTATAATATTATACGTCCTATAGATATAATTTTCAATACAAAAAAGCAAACTAAATCATAGTTTTTAGTTTGCTTTTTTAAATATTTTTTCTTTTTGTTCTTCTTTATAATATTTTTCATGTTTTCTGGAAGAATTATTTGCTTTTATTTTTCGTGAAGTATGTATAATATCTGATAGTATGGTTAATTGTAATAAACCTATTGGCAATATAAGTAAAATCAAGAATATAATTTTCACATAACCATCTCCATTCTCTTCTTTTGCTTATTATACTACAATTTAAACTATATTTCTACATAATATTCAGAAAGATTGTAAATATTTAAGAGGGTATAACTTATACCCTCTTAAATATTTATTCTAATGCACTCTTTTCATCTTCATATATTGGACCTTCTGATTCATCTTCCTCATCTTCTTCAGGCTTTGAAGCATAAGTAAGACTTGCAATAACTTCTTCGTCATCATGTAATATATTTACTCCTTCTAAATCTAAATCACCTATGGTTATAGAAGGGCTATCCTTTAATTTTTTAGCATCAATATTCACATGACCTACAATATATTTTGGTAAACATTCTATATCTATTTCTGACAATTGTAATTGTACAATTGTATCATTATCTTCTGCTGCTTCTCTATTTTCAAGATAAAGTGGTATAGTAAGTCTTATCTCTTCATTTTCAGAAAGTTCTTGGAAGTCTGCATGTAAAAAATCATCTTTAACTATTTCCTTTTGCACATCTTTTAAAATAGCTGCAGTGTTATTTCCATCTATTTCAAGAGTTACTAATGCTCCATATCCTTCTTCTGATACAATTTTTTGAAGTTGTTTTGTATTAAAAGCTATGTTTTTAGTTTCTTTATTTCTACCATATAAAACACCTGGCATATAGCCCTCTCTTCTTAACTCATGTGATTTTCCTGTGCCTACTTCCTCTCTTAATTTTGCTTTTAGTTTTCTCGTCGCCATCATTCTTCCCCCTTAGTTTTTTTGTACATACTTAATATATACCTAATAACTGAAAGTTTAAACATTTCAATTTATAATATTAAATTGAGTACTATTAATAATATAAATCCTGGAATTCCAAATATAGTAACTACAAGTACAGTGACTAGATTTATACCTATATAAATTCCCGTAATACCACTTAACAACATATTATATAATAACAGTGAAATTATGCCTACTATACTGTTTAATACTAATTTCATTATCCTTCTGCCATTTAACATGATTATAAAACCTAAGAAAAAAAGAGCTATAACTATTATGGGTATTGATATTCCCCATTCACTAAACATTTAATCACCTCTATAAATTTACTTAATATATTATATAGGGATTTAAATTTATATATTCTTAATTTTATGCTTTTTCTTTTTCTATCTTTTCTCTTACTCTATTTAAAAGATAAAAATACTTCTTTTTTGCTGCCTCTAAGTTATATATTGCATGATCAATTAATTCATCATCTTTTACACTTTCAAAATATATTTCTGCTTGAGTCCATTCTTTATGAGCTTGTTTTAAATTTTTCATTTCTTCTTCATATTCAAAATCATTATTTTTCATGTCTGGTTTCACCCTCTTAAGAAGATTTGATATATTATATATTATGCTCATATTTTTTTCTTTATTACTAAATGATTGCTGTCCTCTCACTTTTATACCCCCTGTCTTAATCTAATAAAGATTATTGACAAGGGGTAATCATATTATACATATATTTTAGAGTTTATTCTTGAGTTGTATATATATTATCGAACATACCTATGCCTTTAATTGTGAAGCTTTTTCCATTTTCATATTCAAATTCTTTTTCTAATGTCATAAATACTCCGTATCCTTTTATTATAGTCACCATATCTTGTATTTTTTCATTCTTATATTCATATATACCATAAGGTTTATCTAGTACTTTCATATTATGTTCCTTTGTTAACCATTCATTTATATCTTCACTATTAGGAACAGTTATAATCATTACAAGTATGATTAGTAAAAATATAAGAAATATTGTAGCTCTAAAATTCAACAAATACACCTACTTCTAAATATTAGTTAATTTATTTATCTAATTCTCTTATAGAAAATCCTCTTTTAGATAATCTCTGTTTTAAAGCATCTATATTATCTGTTTCTACTCTAATTATAACTTGCTTTACATTTAAAGGTGTCTCAGGATCATATACTACTAAACTTATGATATTACTATTTGACTTTCTGATAGCATTAGTAAGATCTGACAACTTACCTTTCATTTCTGGTACATTTATTACAATTCTAGTACCTCTCTTATATCCTAAAAGCCTACTAAATCCATTAAATATAGCTTTTTGAGTTATAATTCCTTCAAGTCTTTCCTCTTCATCAATAACAGGTACAAAAGGAATGTTTTTCCTTCCAAATAATTCTGCAGCATCTTCAATTAAAGAAGTCGAAGATATTTTTGGTATGTTTTCTTGAATATAATTTCCTATTGTACTATTTAAAAACGCTTCTTTTTCATCTTTATCTTTATCAATTAGTTGTTTATAAATATTATATATTGGTATAGCTCCTACAAATTTATCTCCATCTAATACAGGTAATGATAAAAATCCTCCATCCTCAATTACTTTTTTAGCTTTTTTTACACTATCATCTTTTTGTAAAATAGTAAGATTTTCTCGTCCTAATAAAACGCTTGTTATATACATTTTTAAAAACCTCCTTGAATTTCAAGCTTGATACCTTTATAAAGTTTATACCCATTTGTTTTCTATTTAACACTAAATAAAAGTATGGTTTAAATATAGTTTTCCAGGTAAGGTAAAATAATATTATAATTTTTTCCATAAAAAATATACCTTTAAAGAATCATATGATTCTTTAAAGGTATATTTAAATTTTATAATAAGACTTAAAATACTAGTATCACTAAACCTTTTTCATTTCAATAACAAACATATGTGAGGTATCATTAGCTTTTATCAATATATCTTCTTCTACAATTTCCATAGCATCCCTTTCAACTAATGAAATATTGTTCACATTTGAACTTCCTTCTATTTGAACTAAGTAAGCTTGCCTATTTTTATCAACTGAAAAATCTATATTATTATCTTTATCTAGCTCTAAAACATAAAAATTAACATCTTGATTTATTTTAATTGGTGCTTTACCATTTTTACTTGATACAATATGAAACCATTTATTCTTTCTTTTTTCCCAATCAAATTTATAGTCTCCATAGTTAGGATTATGACCTTTTTTGTCAGGAACAATCCAGATTTGAAGAAATCTTAAAACATCATCTCCTAAATTATGTTCACTATGATATATGCCAGTTCCAGCAGTCATATATTGTACATGTCCACGGGTAACTTTATTTTCATTACCCATATTATCTCCATGAGTTAATTCTCCATTTACAACATATGATATAATCTCCATCTCTCTATGAGGATGCATATCAAAACCAGTATTTGATTCAACTAAATCATCATTTAACACCCTTAAGACTCCAAAGTTCATATTATCTGGATTGTAATAATTAGAAAATGAAAAATGAAATATACTTTTTAGCCACCCTAAATCGCTTGTTCCCATATTGTCGTGTTCAACTTTTCTCAGCATATCTTTATTCTCCTTTCTAAAAGCTCAATATGATATTTATTATACCCATTGATTTATAGTTAAAATACTTATTTTTGTAACCTAAAAATAAAGCTTTTAAAAGAGAAGAGAAAAAAACATAAAAAAACAAGGAGAAATCATTGAATTAATTCAATGATTTCTCCTTGTTTTGAAGAACTTTATTTTGTGAATACACATCATAAATTATACTCTAAAATTCTCTTCTTCCCTCAAGAGCTTTTGCAAGAGTTACTTCATCTGCATATTCCAAGTCGCCACCTACTGGTATCCCATGGGCTATTCTTGTAGTTTTTATTCCCATAGGCTTTACAAGCTTTCCTATATACATAGCTGTAGCTTCACCTTCTATGTTAGGATTTGTAGCTAATATCAATTCTTTTACTTTATCATCTTTTAATCTATTTAATAATTCTTTTATTTTTATTTCATCTGGACCTATTCCTTCCATAGGAGAAATACTTCCATGTAATACATGATATAATCCATTAAAATCACGAGTTCTTTCCATTGCTACAATATCCTTTGGGTCTTCAACAACACAAATAATTGAATCGTCTCTTTTCTTGCTGGAACATATTTTACAAGGATCTATATCTGTAAGATTAAAACAATTGCTACAATACTTTATATTTTTTTTAGCATTTATTATGGATTTTACAAAACTATTAGCATCTTCATTATTCATATTCAATACATGAAATGCTAACCTTTGTGCTGTTTTTTTACCTATACCAGGAAGTTTTGCAAATTCTTCTATTAATGCTGATAGTGGTCTAGCAAAATAATCCATCATTTCACCTCTAATCATAAAAAAGTTAAAGGGCCTATTAGGCCCTTTAGTATTACATAAGTCCTGGGATATTCATTCCACCAGTTAATTTACCCATCTCACTTGATACCATTTCTTCTGCTTTTCTAATAGCTTCATTTGTAGCTGCTATTATAAGATCTTGAAGCATTTCTATATCATCAGGATCTACTACATCTTCATCTAAGTTTACTTCTAATACTTCTTTTTTACCATTTACTCTTACTGTAACAGCTCCACCGCCTGCACTTGCTTCTACTTCTTTTTCTTCTAATTCCGCTTGCATTTTTTGCATTTTCTTTTGCATTTGTTGGACTTGTTTCATCATGCCACCCATATTTCCCATTCCTTTAAATCCACCTTTTGCCATTGAAAATCACTCCTTATTTTATTCTTCTATTTCTACAATATCTGCTCCAAACACATCAATAACTTCTTGTGTAAGGCTATCAACTACATTTTCTTTTTTAGAAACTTCATCTTCCATCATAAACTTTATATTTAGATTGGAGTTTAAAATACTATTTAATGTATTCTCTATATATTTTTTATTATCATCTTTATCTACTGCATCTTTATGGAAACCAAATCCATCTTTAAACAAAACATATAATGTTTTGCCTTCTATATCATGAGGATTTCCTTCAGATAATAAAGCTTGAACACTTATTTTCTCTGACTTTATTCGCTTTAACATGTCAGGCCATATCTTCATTATATCATTTATATTTATATTTTCATTCAGTTCTTTATTATGGACTGTATCTTCTTCTAACTTTGTTTCTTTTATAGGAACTTCTTCCTTTTTATTTTTATCTATATCTTTTCTCAAAATTTCTTTTGATTTTATTGTTTTTTTCTTTTTATCTTCTCTTTTTTCTTGTGATTTTGATTCCTCTACTACTATATTACCCATTTTAATCTTATTTTCTAATGAATTTACACGAATTAAAAGAGATTCAATTGAAGTATCAAGTTCAACTGATATCATTTTCATAAGCGTAGTTTCTAATATTATTCTAGGTTGAGAAGAATATTTGCTACTTACTTCAGACTCTGATAGTAACTTAATTATTGATATTATCCTATTTAAACTTATATTTTGAGACTGTTCTTTAAATCTATTTATAGTTTCATCTGTACCGTCTATTATATCATTTAGTTTGTCTGAAGATTTAGATACCATAAGATTTCTAAAGTGGCTTATCAAATCTTTTATAAATTGATTTATATCTTTACCTATAGAAATTAAGTTATCTACAGTTTTAAGAGAAGCTTCTAAATCTTTTTCAATTATGTTTTCAGCCATTTCAAATATTATATCATTATTTACTGTTCCAAGTACTTCTAATACATATTCATAACTTATCTTTTCATCTGCAAAAGATATACATTGATCTAATATACTTAGTGCATCTCTCATAGCTCCATCTGAATTTCTGGCTATTAGTTGTAATGCTTTTTCTTCTACATCTATATTTAAATCTTGTAAAATATCTTTCATAGTATCTACTATTTGAGTCACAGTTATTCTCTTAAAATCATATCTTTGACATCTTGAAAGAATGGTTGCAGGTAATTTTTGTACTTCAGTTGTAGCAAGTATAAAAATTAAATGATTTGGAGGCTCTTCTAATGTTTTAAGTAATGCATTAAACGCTCCTTTAGAAAGCATATGAACCTCATCTATTATATATACTTTATATCTTCCTTTAGAAGGAGGATATTTAACTTTTTCTTTCAAATCTCGAATATCATCCACACTATTATTTGAAGCAGCATCCATTTCGACTACATCCATTATATTGTCATCTAATATGGACTTACACACTTCACATTTATTACAAGGAATATCTGTATCACTGGTACAATTAACAGCCCTTGCAAATATTTTAGCTGTTGAGGTTTTTCCTGTACCCCTTGTTCCAGAAAACAAATATGCATGAGCTATATTGTCATTTAATATTTGATTTTTTAGTATTTTAGTTACATGATCCTGACCTACTACATCACTAAATGTTTTTGGTCTAAATCTCCTGTAAAGAGCCTTAAATGCCATCTTCTCACCTACAATATCTATTTTCTAAAATCATTATACCATAATCTGTTACTTTATAGAACAAAAAGCTATGGAATATTCCATAGCTTTTGTTTTAATTTTTAAGCCGTGAACCTAGAATCGACATAACTAACCAGGCGTTACCTAGGCAGTTAGCTCGGACCAGGTTTCCCTACGGCACACGAAAGTGTTCACTTACCGCTGCTTCCTTCCAGACCTGACGGGATTCATGAATTTCCGTTGCGTAGGACCCAATCGTCAACACCACTTACCTAAGGCAGACCCTAACAAGTTAGGCCTCAACTAGGAATTCGATCCTGCTATAGCGGATTGCAGGTTACAAGGCACCGCTACCTCCCCATCTATCACGGCAAAGATTTATACTGGCGGAGAGAGAGGGATTTGAACCCTCGAGACGGTACTACCGCCTACCCGCTTTCCAGGCGAGCGCCTTAAACCAGACTCAACCATCTCTCCGTATATTTTTATTTTATGACAGTTTGTACTGTCAACAGATACTTATTATATAAAAAAAAACTATATTTGTCAAGAGGCAGTATAAAAGTCAAGGAAGTTTTTCCTTGACTTTTATACTCTATGACTTTAGTCTATCTGCAATAACTTTTAGTATTTTTGCAATAACCTTTATGTAGGTGGTTGCATTTTCACTACTATCTTTTACTGTATATATGGTTCCTTTTACGGTCTCAACTGTATCTTTTACACCTTGTTCTACTGTATTTACAGTTTGTCCTGCCTTTTCTACAGTTACTCTTGCTGTAGTAGTAATTCCTTCAACATCTCTAACTATAACAGGAAGAGATTTGGACATATCATCTAATGCATAATTTACATCATCAGTAATCTCATTAACATTATTCATTATATTAGGTAGATTTTTAAGTGCATCATCTACATTTTCTTGATTATCATCAATAAGTACTTTTACATTTTTCAAGACCCCAGCTAAATTTTTAAGCACTAATATAAGGAAAATTCCAACTCCTATTCCTACAAGGGCTAATAAACCAACTAGTAAATCTTCTAGTGATATTAATGCATCCATATATAACACCCCCTTAGTTTATTATATTCTATTATTTGTTTTTTGAATCATTATTCATTTCATCTAGATCATTTTGAGTTTTATCTATTGCATCTTTTGTTTCTTGTGCCGCTTCTTTTGTTTCCTGTAAATTTTTCTTAGTATCATCTGCAGTTTTTTTCAAACCTTCTGTTGTAGTTTGAACAACTTGTTTTGTTTGTTCTATTTTTGCTTTTAAATCCTCTTTTTTTTGATTCGCCATTTCCATTAAATCTTCTCTTGTTTCATTAGCTTTAACTTTTATATCTTCTCTTGTCTCCTTACCTGATTTAGGTGCAAATAATAACCCTGCTACTGCCCCTAAAGCTGCTCCTACTGTAAGACCTTTAGTAGCACCTTTTGCCATAGCTATTTTTCTTTCTTTTTCTCTCTTGTTTAATACATCATCAATCATTGATTTAAAAAACATACAAAACCCTCCTATTATTTTCTATTGTTTTTCTGTTATTTCTCTTTATACCCATGGAAAGCTTGCATTAACATCTTTTTAACATTTATTAACTCAACTTTTCAATTGAATATTCTTTTAGTAAGTCATCTTTTATTTTCCATAAATCATATGATAAATCTACATAATATTTATGAGGATGTTCAAATCTTAATACTTCTTCCCAAAGAGTATCTATTTGTTCCTTACAAAATCTTTTTATATTATCTACATTAGGACTTTCATATATACATTTTCCTTTATCAAATATTTTTGTAAGTATCTTTTCTGCTTTAAAATTGTAAACTTTTTTTCTTTTCCAAGTATATAAAGGATTAAACAATTCATATGGTCTATCTTCGTACACCTTTTCTCCTTCCATTGTAACTAAATCTGCTATAGCTTTACCTGTTTCTTTATCATACAACCTATAAAGATCTTTAGCACCTGGTGTTGTGATTTTTTCAACATTAGCACTTACTTTAATTTTTGGTATTATACTTTCATCCTTTTCTACAGCTACAAGTTTATAAACACCACCAAATACAGGTTCAGATTTAGATGTTATAAGTCTTTCGCCTACACCAAATGAATCTACTTTTGCATCTTGAAGAAGTAATTCACGTATTATGTATTCATCTAATGAATTTGATGCTACTATCTTACAATCTTCTAGTCCTGCTTCATCAAGCATCTTTCTAACTGCTTTTGAAAGATATGCTATATCTCCACTATCAAGTCTTACTCCTTTTGGTCTATAACCTTTTTCTACTACTTCTTCTTTAAAAACTTTAATTGCATTAGGTACTCCTGACTTAAGTACGTCGTAAGTATCAACTAATAATACACAATTATCTGGGTATGTCTTTGCATAAGTTCTAAATGCTTCTTCTTCTGTTTCAAATAGCTGCACCCAACTATGAGCCATAGTTCCTGTAGCAGGTATATTATAATCTCTATCAGCTATAGTACAAGCAGTTCCATCACATCCACCAATATATGATGCTCTTGCTCCCAAAGTAGCGCCATCATACCCCTGAGCCCTTCTTGAACCAAATTCAAGTACTGGTCTCCCAGCTGCAGCCCTTACTATTCTATTAGCTTTTGTTGCAATCAAACTTTGATGATTTATAGTTAAAAGTATCATAGTTTCTATAAATTGAGCTTGTATGACAGGTCCTCTTACTTTTACAATTGGCTCTCTTGGAAATATTGGCATTCCTTCTTTTACTGCCCATACATCACATTCAAATTTAAAATCTCTTAGATAATCTAGAAATTTAACACTAAACATATTCTTTTCTCTTAAGTAGTCTATATCTTCCTCTGAAAAATGTAGATTTTTAAGATATTCTATTAATTGTTCTACTCCTGCCATTATTGCAAATCCACCATTATCTGGAATCCGTCTAAAAAACATATCAAAATATGCTATTTTTTCATGTAACCCATGTTCTAAATATCCATTTGCCATAGTAAGTTCATAAAAATCTGCAAGCATTGTTAGATTTTTCTTATCTTGCCAATCAATTTTTGTCATTGAGTTCGCCCTCTTCCTTTATTATGTAATCGTTATCTCATTAGTTTTATTATAACCTTTAATGTGTATAATTCAAAGAAAAAATATTTTAGTTTATTTTTTATCTAATTGTGTTTGTTTTTTTTATCATTGGGTATACTATTATTAACCCCATGCAAAGCCCCTTTAATAGTGGTAGAAAGAGAGTAGGAACTCCCCCATAGACCTACTCTCTTTTCTTTATTTAATTTAAATTCTGGAGTGATTATATGGTCAATAGATGGATATTAAAGATCAGATCAAAAATTTGGTTTGTGCCAGTAATATATGGAGTTATAGCCTTTATATTATCTATAATAATAATATCAATTGATACTTTTCTTGTAGAAGAGATAAAAATTTATATTCCACAAGTACTATTAACTGATTTTGATTTGGCTCAAACAATACTTTCATCACTTGCTGCTGCCATTATAACCATGATGACTATAGCATTTTCTACAATGATGGTAGTGCTCAGTACATATTCTTCCCAATATTCCCCTAGAACATTACAAGATTTTTTAAATAAAAAGATAACTTTAAGGATATTGGGGGTATTTTTAGGTACTTTCATATATCTTATAATGTCTCTATTATTTCTAAAAGAAGACTTAGAAAATAGCTCTGTACTTTCTGCACTAGTTGGTGTAATAGCATCTATTTTTTCTGTTGCTTTTTTTATATTTTTTATACATCATGTAGCTACATTCATGCAAGTAAATAAACTTATAAATAATATCTCTGATGAATCTATTTATTTAATAAATGAACTTGATAACCATGTTATAAATGATGACAGAATAAGATATGAACATTTATATATGATAGAAAATCCAAACTTATCAATACAAGTTTTATCTCCAGAAACAGGTTATATCCAGCTTGTAGATACATCAGCAATTATAAATATTGCAAAAGAACTAGATATTTCTATTGAAATGGAAAGAAAAATAGGTGAGTTTGTTATTAAGGGAAATCAAATACTTACAGCTTATAGTAATAAATCTTTAGAAGATATCAAAATCATCACTGAAAATATCACTATAGGCAATTATAGGTCTATGTTTCAAGATATCGAATTTGGAATCCAAAAAATAGTAGATGTAGCATTGAAAGCACTATCTCCTGGTATAAATGATCCTAATACTGCTATACTTTGTATAAAAAAACTTTCAGTAATATTATCTCAAATATCAATGTCACAAATACATACTATGTATTATCATGATAATAAAGATGTATTGAGACTTACTATGAAATACTCTGACTTTGATGAATTATTATATCTATCTTATTACCAAATAATATATTATGGTAATGGAGATCAATCAATACTTACAGAAATACTAGAATCATTATCTCTATTAGTTGAAAGTAATATAAAAGTCAAACTAAAAGTATGGAACTTTGGTAAATATGTAATCAATAGTTTTAAAAAGGACAGCTTAGAAGATTTAGACAAAAAATACATAAATCTAAAAATAGAAAAATTAGCACGGTTAACAGAACAGAATAAGAATGAATTAATATTAAAATAGGTATTGATTTAATTATTTCTATGATTTATTATAGTAGAAGTGATCTTTTCTGGAGGTGTTTATATGGCTAAAAAAATATTAAAATCAGAATGGCTAAAAAGCTCAGTTGTAATACTTTTAGGTACACTTATAATGTCTATTGGGATAAATGCATTTATTATTCCACATAATTTACTTGCTGGTGGAATATCTGGTCTTGCAATAATTTTAAAATATATTACAGGTTTAAATACTGGTATTTTCGTTCTTTTATTAAATATACCTATATTTATATTTGGAATAAAGGAAATTGATAGACGTTTTGCATTTGTAAGTATAGTTGGAATGACCTCACTTTCGTTCTTTCTATATATAACTGAATTTTTAAGTGAAACAATGTGGATAGAAGATATATTAGCATCTACAATATATGGTGGAATATTTATTGGATTTTCCTCAGGAGTTATATTCAAAGTCCGAGCATCTACTGGTGGCACTGATATAGTTTCTGTAATCATGAAAAAGAAATTTGAAATAGGTATATCTACAATTTTATTTGTAACAAATGTAATTATAGTTCTTATAAATGCTACAATAAGTGATTATACTTTAGCTATATATACTCTTATAAGTATGTTTATAGCTAGTGCTGTTATGAATAAAATAATAATAGGATTAGATACTAAAAAATTAGTATTAATAGTAACAAATAATTATGAAGATCTTTCAACTGCTCTTATGAAAAGAGTAAACAGAGGAATTACCTTTTTAGAAGGAGAAGGAGCTTACAGTAGACGTAAGCATAAAGTAATATACTGCGTAGTTTCAACTAGACAACTTGCTGTAGTTAAAAATGTGGTAACTGATATAGATGAAAATGCTTTCATGACAGTTATGGATACAGCAGAAATTCATGGGAGTGGATTTAAAAAACCTGTATTTTAGATTGAATTATATCAAATTCATGATACTATAAATAAAAGGGATATGAAAGATTAATCTTTCATATCCCTTTTATTTTAATTTCTACTACCTGGTTTTACTGGAGTACTTCCCTCTTTACACAATGGGCAATTTTCTTTTTCAAATGTATCTATATCTATTTTTACTGCACTATATAATGGAATATCAAGTTCTGATTCTCCACCAGTTCTGTCTATAATTGATGCAACTCCTATAACATCTCCACCTAACTCTTCTATAACTTTTTTAGTTTCCATAGTGGATTTTCCTGTAGTTACAACATCTTCAGCTATCATAACTCTAGCTCCTTTTCTTATTTCAAAACCACGTCTAAGTGTCATTTCTCCATCTTTTCTCTCTGTAAATATAGCAGGTATTTCTAATTGTCTACCCATTTCATAAGCTACAATTACTCCACCCATTGCAGGGCCTACTATTAAGTCTATATCTAAATCTGATATTTTTCTTACTACTTCAGATATAACCATTTCTGCATATTCTGGATAACTTAAAACTTTTGCACATTGTACATATCTATTACTATGCTTGCCTGATGATAATAAAAAGTGTCCTTCCATTAGTGCACTTGTTCTTTCTAATAATTTTATAATATTATTCATTTAACCCTCTCCCTTATCTTTTATATTATTCCTATTATTTCTTCTAAAGATTTTATACCCTCTTTTTCCATAAAATCATCTATACCTTTTATAATATCTATAGCTATTCTTGGATTTACAAAATTAGCTGTGCCAACTTGAATACATGTTGATCCTGCCATTATAAATTCTATAGCATCAGTTGCATTCATTATTCCGCCCATACCCATTATTGGTATATTAGTATTTTTGTATACTTCATTTACCATTCTAAGTGCCATAGGCTTTATTGATGGTCCTGATACTCCTGCATATATATTTTCAAATATTGGTTTCCTTTTTTCTATATCTATAGCAAGACCTTTAAATGTATTAACTAAAGATAATCCATCTGCACCTTCCTCTTCACAAGCCCTAGCAATATCCACTATATCTTCTGCATTAGGAGATAATTTCACTACAAGTGGTAAATTTGTAACTCTTCTTGCACTTTTTACAATTTGTCTTGCATCTTTAGTTTTTATACCAAAAGCCATACCTCCTGCTTTTACATTAGGACATGATATATTTAGCTCGATCATATCTATATTTGTCTCTGATACCTTTTCTATAGCATATAAATAATCACTCTCACATGCTCCTCCTATATTTACTATTATATTAGTATTTAATTTTTCTAGAAATGGTATTTCATCTTTTAAAAATCCTTCTACTCCTGGATTTTCAAGTCCTACACTATTCATTATTCCAGATGAAGTTTCATATATTCTCATACCAGTATTTCCATCTCTTTTTTCCTTTGTAATTCCTTTTGTAGATATTCCACCTAAAATATCTATATCATAAATTTCTTTGTATTCTCGTCCAAATCCAAATGTCCCAGATGCTGTTATTACAGGATTTTTAAATTTAACTTTTCCAAACTCTATATTTAAATTACTCATAAAATACATCCTCTCCCAGGTAAACTGGACCATCTTTACAAACTCTACTCATCCCATTTTTTGTTTTACAACTACACACAAGACAAGCTCCTACTCCACAGGCCATATGCTTTTCTATTGAAACATAAGTTTTTACATTTTTACCTTTTGCCATCTCCACTATTTTTCTCATCATAATCTCTGGTCCGCAAGTAAATACATAATCATACTTATCTACTTCTAATTTTCCAGTTATAAAGTCACCTACAGATACATATAAATTATTTCCATATTTCCCAAATTCATCTGTTAAATATTCTTTTTCTGTAAAACCTAAATATATATCTAATTCCTTTACTGTGTTCTTCAAATTTTTAGCGGTATAAAGTAAAGGTGCAATACCTATTCCACCACCAACTATAGCTATTCTTCCTTTAACAGTTGGATAACCATTCCCATATGGACCTTCTAATTTAATATTGTCACCTTTTCTTAGCTGAGTTAATTTATTTGTTCCAAAACCTTCTACTCTATATAAAAATGTTATACTTTCATTATTTTTATCATGAATGCTAAGTGGTCTAGATAAAAGAGGATAGTCATCCCATCCTCTTATCATGAAAAATTGTCCCATTTCTCCATGAAATTTACCTTCTATAACTAATTTATATATTTTATCTGATACCTTTATATTTTCTAGTATTTTAGCCAACGATTAAATCCTCCTTCATAGAAAGGACTGATTCTCTTGTGTACTTTACAAAGTTTTCATCTTCACTCTTTCCTTTATGAGCAGTTATAATTCCTCTTGAAGAGTTTATAACTCCACATATACCATCTTTAAATATCTCTTTTATACTTTCACCTTTTCCCCCTTGAACTCCATAGCCAGGAATTAAGAAAAATGTATTTGGTGTCTTTTTCTTTATTTCTAAAAATTCTTCTGGGAAAGTAAGTCCTACTACTCCTCCTATTTTATTAAATCCAGATTCACCTATAGAATCTTCTCCCCACTTACTACATTTTTCTGCTACCTTCATATATAATTTTTCTCCATCTACTTTTAATTCTTGAAAGTCCTTCGAACTTTTATTTGAAGTATGAATTAACATAAATAGTGCTTTATCATCATTTTCCATATATTTTTCATATGGACTAATTGAATCATAACCCATATATGGATTTACAGTAATTATATCTACTTCAAAATCACCACTAAAATGAGCATCTGCATAAGCTTCTGCTGTTGATGATATATCGCCTCTTTTTATATCTCCTATTACAATTTTTCCTTTTTCTCTTATATATTTAACTGTTTTACTATATGCTTTTAATCCTTCTATTCCTAATGCTTCATAAAAAGCTATTTGAACTTTAAAGCATGCTATTAAATCAATCGTATTGTCTATTATCATTTTGTTGAATGTAAATATCTTTTCTTCTATACTCATACCACTTTTTATTAAATACTCTGGTAAATATTCTATTTTTGTATCAAGTCCTACACATATTGGACTTTTCTCTATACATTCCTTGTATAATTTATCTATTATCATTTTTTCTCTCCTCATTTTTATATGCTATCTCACCATTTTTTATAGTTATAAGAATTTTTCCATATACTTGTCTACCTTCAAAAGGGGTATTCTTACCTTTTGATACAAAATTACTTGTATTGATTTTATGACTTTCATTTAAATCTACTAATACTAAATTTGCATCTTTTCCTTCTTCTATAAGTGCCTCATCAAGTCCTAGCAGTTTTGATGGTGCATAGGACATCTTGTCACTTAGGCAATTAAGTGAAATTCCTTCTTCTTTAAATACTGTATAAACATATGAAAATGCCTCTTCTATTCCTGATATTCCAGGGGATCCATTTTCTTTATCTTTCTTTGTATGAGGAGCATGGTCTGTAGCTATTGCATCAATAATTCCTTCCTTTATTCCCTCTATCATAGCATCTCTATCATCTTTCGTACCAAAAGGAGGATTTACTCTATACTCATTATTCCATTCAAATAAATGATGTGGTGTTACCTCACAGCTAAAATCAAGTCCTTTATCTTTATATTCTTTTATTAAATCTAAACTTTTTCTAAGACTTATATGGCATATATGAAGATTTCCTCCTACATCAGTTAATAATTTTAAATCTCTTTTTATAGTTTCTGCTTCTGGTTCACAATGAGTAAGTATTTTAAAGTCTTTTTCTTTTGATAACTCAAGTGCCTCTTTAAATAATTCAATATCATCTACATTTAAACCATCATCTGAAAAGAGATTAGTATATTCTCTCATTTCATCTATATTTACAAACTCTTCACCTTTAAGCCTTTTTGTAAGTGCTGATATTTGAGTTAAATTACATATTTCATTTTCTTTATGTTTATTCAATATATATTCTATAGTTTTCTCATTGTCACAAACTGGATTTGTATTTGCCATGGCACATACATGAGTAAATCCACCTTTTAATGCAGCTTTCTCACCTGTTATTAAATCTTCTTTTTCAGTCTGTCCAGGTTCTCTTAAATGAACATGCATATCTATAAAAGATGGCATTACTACTTTTCCTTCTCCATCTATAATTTCTTTTCCAAAGCTATCTATATTATTTGATATTTTTTTTATTTTCCCATTACTTATCCACAGGTCCCCTACAAGAGTTTTTCTCTTATCCACAATTTTTGCATTTTTTATTATATAATCCACATTTAGCCTCCTATAAAGAAGTTTTTGTATCACAATATTCACATCTATATTCTTTTTTATCTTTATCCACAAGTATAAATTCTACATTTTCTATATTTTCTTCACTTGTTATACATCTTGGATTTTTACAATTAAATATACCTTTAATCTTTTCTGGAAGTGATAATTTTATCTTTTCTTTTATTTCTTCATCTTCAATTATATTTACAGTTAAATCTGGATCTATTATTCCAAGTACATTTAAATCTAAATCTATTCTATTCTCTATTTTTATAAGGTCTTTTTTACCTTGTTTTCTAGATGAAACATTTCTTATAAGTGCAACTCTATAATCAACTTTGTGAAGTCCTAACTCTTTAAATATCTTATATCCATATCCTTCTTTTATATGATCAATTACTATACCTTTTTTAATACTATCGATATTTAACATTTACTCCACCCCCAATAATTTTAATATTAAAGCCATTCTCACATACATACCGAATTTTGCTTGATCGAAATATACAGCTCTTTTATCCCTATCCACTTCAACTGCTATTTCATTTACTCTTGGAAGGGGATGCATTATTATTAAGTCCTCTTTTGAATTTTTAAGTTTTTCATTTGTTAGAATATAGCTATCTTTTAAACGCACATAATCTTCTTCATTAAAAAACCTTTCTTTTTGTACTCTTGTCATATAGAGTATATCTAATTTATCTATTACTTCATCAAGGCTTTCAGTTTCATAGTAGCTATTTTCTTGTAAATCATCTTTTATATAATCAGGAATTTGAAGTTCTTCAGGAGATATAAATACAAAATTTATATTTAAATATCTTTTCATTGCTTTTACTAGAGAATGGACTGTTCTACCAAATTTAAGGTCTCCACATAGTCCAATAGTGTGATTTGATAAGTCTTTTTTTAGAATTCTTATGGTGAGTAAATCAGTTAATGTTTGAGTAGGATGTTGATGACCTCCATCACCAGCATTTATAATAGGCATATCAGTGTTTTGAGAAGCAAGAAGTGGTGCTCCTTCTTTTGGATGCCTCATTACAGCTATATCAGAATAACATGCAATAGTTTTTATAGTATCAGCTACAGATTCACCTTTTGATACAGAAGAGCTTGCTGCCTCAGAAAATCCTACCACTTGTCCTCCCAGCCTATACATTGCAGATTCAAAACTAAATCTAGTTCTAGTAGATGGTTCATAGAAAAGTGAAGCAAGTAATTTACCTCTACACTTATCTAGATAATCTTTTTCATTCTTTATAATGTCTTCAGCAAGAGCAAAAATTTCATCTAATTCTTCTAATGAAAAATCCCTCGGTTCAATTAAATGTCTTCCTTTTAACATAATTACACAACTCCTTTCTAGTTTCACAGAACTATTTTAAAGGTATTATTTCCTATTTAGATATTAAAAAAACCTTCTTAAAGAAATCTTTAAGAAGGCATAAATATGCATAACTATCCCATAGTTCATTGTACCTTTTTGGTCTCTCGGACCACCTTAAAGATATCTTTATTTTATTTAACTTTAATTAAGTTTACTACTAAATTTTTTATTTGTCAATAGAAAGTTTATAGCCTCTCCTATATTTTCAATAATATCACTAGCTACCATAGAATACTCGCCTTTTTTATCCTTTGCAAAATCACCTGCTAGACCATGAATATATACTGCGAGTTTTGCTGCATTAAATGGTTCTAATCCTTGACCTATAAGAGATGTTATAATCCCTGTAAGTACATCACCACTACCAGCTTTTGCCATGCCAGGATTTCCTGAATTGTTTATATATACTTGATCTTTATATGAAACTATAGTGTTATTACCTTTAAGAACAGTTACAATATCGTATTTATTACTTATATATTTTGCATAGTAAATTCTATTACTCTCAATTTCTTTTATACTTTTATCAAGTAATCTAGCCATTTCTCCAGGATGCGGTGTTATAACTATAGAATTTTTCTTATTTTTCAACATATCTATATCTTTTGATAGAGCATTTAATTCATCTGCATCTATAACCATAGGTACATTTGTATTTTTTATAATTTCTCCTAATAAATATATGTTATCTTTATAAGTTCCCATGCCTGGACCTATTGCTAAAGCGTCTTTACCTTTTGCATTATTTAATATATCTTCTAAAGCTTCTTTTATAAAATATCCTTTACCATTATCTTTTGCTATCTTTACTATTTCTTCAGTAAGTTTTATACTCATTATAGTTTCTAAATATTCTGGTACCATAGTATATACTAGCCCTGAACCTGTTCTCATACTAGCTTTAGATGATAAAGTAATAGAACCTGTCATACCTCTACTTCCACCTATTATTAATACCTTTCCATAATCACCTTTGTGACTATCTGGATTTCTCTTAGTTAATAAACCTTTTAATTCTTCTGGTATATTTACAGCGTTTTTATTTGAATTAAATTCTACTTCTGCAAAACTAACAGCATATTCTTTTTCATGAGTAATAGCTAAATCAATCTTTGAAATTCCAAAACTTTTAACTTTTTCATTTATCGTCACTATAGGTTTACCAAATCTATCATGAGATATTTCTATATCTTTAAATGAAACTTTACCTATGCCAGTGCCTATAGCTTTGCTTATAGATTCTTTTGCAGAAAATAGCCCTGCTATAGTTTGAGGACTATTATTTTTTTCTTTTATATATTTTATTTCATTAATGGTAAATATTTTAGATAAAAAAAGATTTCTTTTTTTATCTAAAATATTTTCTATTCTGTCAACTCTTACTATATCTATTCCCACGCTCATATTTATTCACCATTCTTCATTAAAGTATAATCATACATTGTAATAGCATCTAATATTGTTTGAGTTTGAACTTTTAATACCTCTTTATCAATTGTAGTAATTTCTCCTTCAATAGAAAATTCTATTCCGGATATAGATGTTAAACTTGTACCATTATTATACATTATTCTTACACCTCTAGAGTCAAAATTTGTTCCTACTAGCATTGTATCTAATTTAAAATCTTCTCCTCTTTTCATCATGTTTCTAACAATGCCATAATGTCCTCTATTATCTGAATAAAGTCTTGAAGTATCAAACGCAAGTAATTTACTTTCTTTTTTACCTAAATTTTTAGTATATATTAAGAAATGATTTTTTTCTAATTCATCATATAAATCACTAGATACGAAACCACTTAATCCTGTTTCTTTTGAGCTTGTAGAGCCATCAAAAAACATAAATATTATATCTCTATCTGGTCGAAAGTCACTATTTTTTAATGTTTTTGCTATCTCTAGATTTGCTGCAATAGATGTTCCATTGTATATGAGACCTTTATTTTTATCATTTTTACTCTCATCCAATTTATAATCATAATCAGTAGCTATAATAAGAGGAGCTTTTTCTTTATTCTCTCCTTGTAATATAGCACCTATATTTGATATCTCTGCATATTTTTGCATTTCTATATCTGTAGAAAATACTATTTCTTCACCTATATTTCCTTTTAAAGTATCTATAACTTTATTACTTACATTAATATGTATATCACCAAACCCCAAACTATTTTCTACTTGTTCTAGACTTCCTATTATATTTATCTCATGATTAACTTCTAATGCTTCATCTTCAGTATAATATAATCCACCACTAACAAAATCTTCAATTAATATATTTGTAATTTTATTAAAATTTCTACGAGATTCTTCATCTACAATTAATAAATATTTCTGTTCTGGATCATATTCTCCACTTTCATACATTTCTACAGTCATAATTTTTCTTCTTAATTCACCAGTATAATTTTTTTCACCTATTTTATCTAAATAAATATCCCAAAAATTGAAATCTTTTAGGTATTCAAAAGATATATTTTTTCCATCTATATATATTTCTGATTTTTTTACAGTTTGCGAGTTAACTTTTATTTGATGTTTATTTGTAAAGTTTTTATCATATAAAGGCCTAAGCCCTATATCTTTTAAATTTTGCACAATATAATTTCGAGTGTTTTCATTGCCTTCACTACCAATTTGTCTTTCTAAGTATTTATCTTCTGATAGTTCTTGTATATGACTATATATATCATCTGATTCTATATTATATTTACTATTTTTTACAGGCCAAATTAATATTAGTACTATTAAACCTATTATACCTAGCTTTATTCCAACACTTTTTTTATACCTATTTATATTCTTAATTTGATAAACAAAAGTAATAGGTGATAAATGGTATGGAATATGCTTTATAAATGTTATAAATTTTGAGTTTCTTTTATTTAACTCTATTTTTAATCCTTCCCCTAATAAATTAAATCCTAAAACTGATATGAATATAGCAAGTGCAGGATAAAATACTATCCATATCTTCCCAGCACCTATAGCATATCTTGCAGTTGCAAGCATTGAACCCCATTCTGGATAATATGCAGGTATAATATCTAAGTTTAGTTCTTGTATAAGAAAAGGATCTATTGTAATAGTACCAACTAAAAGCCCCAATACTCCTAGCTCAGCTAATATTATTAACACTCTACTTGTTTCTATAAATAAATGTATAACCATAGTTGCAAAAAGATGAGGGAGTACATTGCCAAAAGCTATCTGAATTTTACTTTTCCCTATAGCTATTTCTCCTTTTATAAAATCTTCTCTTAATATCTCATTTATCCTATCTCTTAATATAGATCCGATTCTACCCCAACCTACAAATGTAAGAATAAAAGTATATATGAATATTACTTCTTCAAGTGTTGGTTTTATCGCACTTAAAAGTATAAAGCTTATTATAAGGGCAGGTATTGCACTGAACGTTGTTTTAAATATATCTATTATTTTAGATATTATCTTACTTCCAAATCCTGCAAAAAGTCCAAGGATAAGACCTACAATAAGTCTTGCTATGGCTGTATATATGCCAATTTGAAGAGTCATTCTAGCTCCATATACTATTCTACTAAATACATCTCTGCCTAATATATCAGTTCCCCATATATTTATATCATCAGGTGGATTTGGTGGATTATCTATTACTAAATTTCCATCTTCAAAATGAGGTAATGCAAAGTTTGTAGCAAATGGATCTAAATTCATTATATCTATTCTAAATATAGCTATAATAGATATAAATATAAGTATTATAATTCCTATAACTAAAGGTAAATTAATTTTTTTCAATCTATACAACAAATCCAACTCCCCCTTTTCTTTATAATTCTATATTCTACAAAAGGGTGGATATTCCCTTTTTTATTTTAATTAAAATTTAATTTATATATCTTTGTTCTCAACAAAAAATAAATCATCAAAACTTCCTAATTCTACCTTTTTATCATCAATGTAGTCAATATAGATAAGATTATTTTTATATCCCATTTCACTTTTTAGCATTTTCTTTTTTAATATTATATTGTTTTTTGTATCATCTATTAATATTTCAATTTTAAAAATATCTTTATCATTAGAAAATAATATATCTCTATATGCAGTTATGAAAATTTTATTATCATCTATTCTATTTATTTTATAATTAAATTTTCTATCTTTTTGTTTTGTCTTATATATTATATGCTTTTTAGTAAATTCTATATATGTTTCATCATCGTATATCCAATTGCCTAATAATGAATCTTTCATTTTAAAATTCTTTCTAGCTTCTCTTTTTACTTTAGATTTTTGTAAATTACTATCTATCTTTTCTTCAAAATCAATTTTGTTATATATCTCATCTATATTTTTATCTATACTATACCAATTGTCATCATATAACATATTATTACCTTTAAATGAGATTTTTCTTTCTTGATCACTACTTTCATAAGTAAATATAATTTTATATCTATCTTCTGTTTCATCTCTTGATAAATTTTCAATATTTACTTTTTTACCCTCTATATCTTTTAGTACTTTTTTAAAAGACTTTAAATCCTGTACTTGCTTATAAGCTGATCCTTTATATATAATTATTTTATCAACATCTTCAAAATAAGTACTTTTTATTAAACTTTGTTCTTCATTTTGAATTGAACATCCTATTGTAAATGATGTTATTATACATATAAATAAGATACAGACTTTCTTTGAATAACTCATTATTCCCTCCAATATATGACTTATTATTTTAATATTTATTAGTAGTCTTTCCTTTAATAATATGTCTAAACTGTCCCCATTTCCCAAATCTCCTACCTATTAAACATACGATACCTTTATCAGTCTCTGTTCTTATGACTCTCCCCATGGATTGTAATACTTTATTCATTCCAGGATACATATATGCATATTCATATCCTAGTCCATTTTTTTCATTGAAATATTCTCTTATTATATTTCTCTCTAGACAAATTTTCGGAAGACCAATTCCAACTATTATAGCCCCTGTAAGTCTATCGCCTTTCAAATCTATACCTTCTGAAAATATTCCTCCCATCACTGCAAATGCTATTAAAGTATTTGTTGGGTTTTGCTTAAATGATTTTAAAAATTCTTCCCTTTCTTCCTCTTTCATTCCTATCTCTTGTACCATTGTTCTAAATTGTGGAAATTTTTCTATAAATACATCATATACATCTTCCATATATTTATATGATGGAAAAAACACTATATAGTTACCTTCTTTATATTTAGTTGTATCATATATTACATTAGCTATTTTTTCATAAGAATATTTTCTGTCTCTATATTTTGTGGATATGCTATCTTTTATTATTATTTTAAGATTTCTAGGATCAAATGGAGAATCTAAAATCATTACATTATCTTTTTCATTTCCTCCTAATATATCTTTATAATAATCTATAGGACTTAGTGTTGCTGAAAAAAGAATTGAAGATAATCCACTACCTAATGTAGTAGATAATAAATAAGATGGATCCAAACAAAACATTTTCAACTTTACATTTTTCCCCTGCAATTCAGTATAAGTTACAAACCTATCATCATAATCTTCTGATACTCGTAGAAAAGATAATACATTAAAATATAATTCTAATAAATCTTTATGCTCTTTTTTATCTCCATTTTCCTTTAACCAATTATCAGCTTTTTTCACAAACCCCTTTAAGGGATAAAATATATCTTCTGGTTCTTCTTTTTCTAAAAAATAATCATTATTTTCACATTTCTTTTTTATCTTTAAAAAATAACGATTTATTTTATCTAATGATTTTGCCATTTTAGGTTCAATATCTTTAAATAATCTTTTTAATTCTAAAAAGTCATTTTTAAAAAGTTCTGCTGAAAACATGTCTCTTGACCTATCTACTAAATTATGAGCTTCATCTATCAAAAATATATATTTGTTTTTATCTTCAATAAAAAATCGTTTCAATTTAGCTTTTGGGTCAAATACATAATTATAGTCACATATAACACTATCTGCCCATATACTTATATCTAATGAAAATTCAAATGGACATACTTTATGTTTTAATGAATATTTTTCTATTGTTTCACGTGAAATGATATCTTCATTAGTAATTAAATCATATATTGCATCATTTATTCTATCAAAATGCCCCTTTGCAAATTCACACTCATCTGGATTACAACTAGATTCTTTGCAAAAACAAATTTTATCTTTAGCTGTTAATGTTATTACTTTGAAACGCAAACCTTTATTTTTTAGTATATTGAAAGAATCCTCTGCTACTGTTCTAGTTATAGTTTTAGCCGTAAGATAAAAAATCTTTTCTCCTTTACTTTCTCCTATAGCTTTTACTGATGGAAATATTGTGGATATAGTCTTTCCTATTCCAGTTGGTGCCTGTGCAAATAATTTTTTTTCTTGTTCTATTGTTCTATATATACCTACTGATAATTTTCTTTGTCCTTTTCTATAATTATCAAAAGGAAATTGTAATTTTTTTATGGACTCATCACGAGTTCTTATCCACTTTCTAGAAAGGTCTGCCCAAATATAATATCTATCTGTTAAATTTTTAAAAAACTTTTCCAACTCCTTGTAGGTGTAAGTATTTCTTATTCTTTTTATTTCTTCTGTATCTATTTCTACATATGTGAGTTGAATATCTATTCGTTCCAAATTATTATCCATAGAATGGATATAGGCATAACATTTAGCTTGTGCCCAATGAAGTTCATTGAAATTTTCATCTATTTTTTCAAGTGATGTTGTAGTTGATTTTATTTCATCTATTATAACTTTTTCTTTTTCTGTTATAATTCCATCTGCTCTTCCTCCTACTGTAAGTATTAAATCCTCAAATTCTACTTCAGTTTTAAGTGTAACTTCAGGCATATAGTTTTTATCCATCTTTTTTTGTACTAATTGATGAATTCTTGTTCCTTCAGTCATTCTATTTCTTCCTATATATGTGGAGTTTATATCTCCACTTCTAAGTATAAATTCAACTAAATTTCTTACAGATATTTTAATATTCATAAATTTTATCACCAATATTATTTTATCATATTTATGGTTGCAAAAATAACTTTTGGGGTATATAATAATATATGAATAATTGCTCATATATTCAATTATAATTTAATGAGGTGAAAACATGACTAAAGATATTCCAGTTTGTAATTGTAATGAAATACATGAAGATGTACTTAAAAATGTAAAAAATGATTTACCTAAAGATAATTGTCTTTTAAATCTTGCTGATTTTTTTAAAGTATTTGGAGATTCCACAAGAATAAAAATCATATATGCTCTTTATGAGTCTGAAATGTGTGTATGTGATATAGCCGAACTTTTAGATATGACTCAATCAGCAATTTCCCATCAACTTAGAACTTTAAAAGATAAAGGTGTTGTAAAGTATAGAAAAGAAGGTAGAACTGTATTTTATTCATTAGATGATGAACATATATATGAGATTTTGAACTCAGGACTTACTCATATTTGTCATAAATAGAAAGGGGAGAATTATTATGAGTATAGAAAAAAAATTAATTTTAGAAGGATTAGTATGTACCAGTTGTGCAGGAAAAATAGAAAGAAAGATAACTAGTTTAGACTATGTAAATAATGCAACTATAAACTTTTCTAATGGTAATTTAATCATTGATATAAAAGATCAAAAAAAATCTAAAGAAATATTAGAGAAATCTAAAGAAATAATTAAAAAAATAGAACCTGATGTAAAAGTTTTCGATTATGAAGAAAAAGAAAACCTAAAAGAAAAGGAATTAGATAAAAAAAACAACATCATAGATACTATTGGAAAAGATAAAATTCTAAAATTATCTATTGGTCTTATTATATTTTTAACTGCGATAATAGGTAATTTTAGTAATTCAATAGAAGTTACACTTTTTATAATAAGTTATGTTCTTATAGGTGGAAATGTACTTTTAACCTCCACTAAAAATATATCTCATGGCCAAGTTTTTGATGAAAACTTCCTTATGAGTATTGCTACCCTTGGTGCATTTTTTATAGGAGAATATCCTGAAGGTGTAGCTGTAATGCTATTTTATGAACTTGGAGAAATTTTTCAAGATATAGCAGTCAATCGTTCTAGAAATTCCATAAAGTCACTTATGGATATTAGACCTGACTATGCTAATCTAATTGTAGGAGATAACAGTAAAAAAGTTGACCCTGAAAAAGTAAATATTGGAGACACTATTATAGTAAAGCCTGGTGAGAAGATACCCCTAGATGGTACAGTTACAGAAGGTAGTTCTATGGTTGACACTTCTGCTTTAACTGGTGAGTCAGTACCACGTTCTGTTAAAAAGGACGAAGAAGTTCTTGCAGGGTTTATTAATAAAAATGGAGTATTAACTATTAAAGTTACAAAAACTTTTGGTGAATCTACTGTAGCAAAAGTACTAGACTTAGTTGAAAATGCTGGAAATAGAAAAGCCCCTACAGAGAAATTCATTACTAAATTTGCAAGATATTATACACCAGTAGTAGTATTTTCTGCTCTTGCCCTAGTTATAATTCCACCTCTTGTAATAGAGGGTGCTGAATTTAGTGAATGGTTATATAGAGGACTTGTATTTTTAGTTATATCTTGTCCTTGTGCCCTTGTAGTATCTATTCCACTCGGATTTTTTGGTGGTATTGGATCTGCATCTAAAAATGGTATCTTGGTTAAAGGTGGAAATTATCTTGAAGCATTAAATGAGATAGATATTGCAGTGTTTGATAAAACAGGAACTCTTACTGAAGGTATTTTTGAAGTTACAGATATTAAAGTTCATAATGAATATAGTAAAGAAGATGTGCTAAAATATGCAGCATATGCAGAAAATTTTTCTAATCACCCTATAGCTACTGCTGTAGTAGATGCATATGGTGATGAGATTAGAAATGAAGAAATATCTAATTATAATGAAATAGCAGGTCATGGAATTGAAGTAAATTATGGTGACTCTAAAATATCTGTTGGCAATAAAAAATTAATGGATAAAAATAATATAGAGATAATTGAATCAACTGAAATAGGTACAATTATATATGTAGCTAAAGATAATAAATTCATAGGATCTATTGTTATTTCAGATAGAATAAAAAAAGATTCAAAAGAAACTTTAAGCAACCTCAAACAGTTAGGTATATCTAAAACAGTAATGCTTACAGGTGATAATAAAGCTATTGGTGAGAAAATAGCTAATAAATTAGGTATAGATACAGCTTATACAGATTTATTACCTGATGGCAAAGTAGAAAAATTAGAAGATTTATATAAAGAAAAACAAAAAAATAAAAAACTTGCTTTTGTAGGCGATGGTATAAATGATGCTCCAGTTCTTGCAAGGGCAGATATTGGTATAGCTATGGGAGGACTTGGTTCAGATGCAGCAATAGAAGCTGCTGATGTAGTTCTTATGACAGATGAACCTTCCAAACTAGTTGATTCTATCAAAATAGCAAAAAACACTAGAAAAATAGTATATCAAAATATAGTATTTGCATTAGGTGTAAAGCTTATAGTTTTAGCTCTAGGTGCATTAGGATTTGCATCTATGTGGTCAGCAGTATTTGCAGATGTTGGTGTAACACTTCTTGCAGTGTTAAATTCACTTAGAGTACTAAATACTAAATTATAATAAATACTTTGGCGGTATTTGCCAAAGTATTTATTTGTTTGAAATATTATAAACATAAAGAATTTTCATAGTATTAAATTTTATTAACAAATTGTAAAAGACATTAGTGCAAAAAGTTGATAAAATATTTAAGTAACTTAAAATATTTATTATAGGAGGAATTATTATGAGTAATAATATTCAGACAAAACAGAAATTTAAGTTATTTAATAAATTTCTAAATGTCATTGAAAATGTTGGAAATAAACTTCCACATCCAGTAACAATATTCATACTATTTGCTCTAGCTGTCATCATAATATCTGAAATCGCTTTCAGAGCAGGCTTATATGTAGATTTCTATGATGCAAAAGCAGGAGCAGATCAAACCGTATCAGCTGTTTCACTTCTTAGTGCTGATGGATTAAGGTTTATGATTAATTCAGCAACAGTAAACTTTACAAGTTTTGCTCCTCTTGGAACAGTTCTAGTAGCAATGCTTGGAGTTGGAGTTGCCGAAGGGACAGGACTCATAAATGCAGCTCTTAAAAAATTAGTATTGAGTACACCTAAAAGACTAATAACTGCAGTTGTTGTTTTTGCAGGTGTTATGTCAAATATTGCATCAGATGCAGGATATGTAGTTTTAGTACCATTAGGTGCAATGGTATTCTTAAGCTTTAAACGTCATCCTTTAGCAGGACTTGCTGCTGCTTTTGCAGGGGTTTCTGGAGGATTCTCAGCGAACTTATTATTAGGTACATTAGATCCACTATTAGCCGGTATAACAAATGAAGCGTTAACTGCTAGTAAAATGGATTTATCTATTTTACCAACTTCTAACTATTATTTCATGGTTGCATCAACATTCCTTATTACAATACTAGGTACTTGGGTAACTGAAAAAATAGTTGAACCAAGACTTGGCGAATATAAAGGAATAGATACTAATGAATCAATGGAAGTTACAAAGTCAGAGGTAAAAGGTTTAATTGCAGCAGGTCTATCTATATTAGTATTTGGTGCAATAATGTTATATTTAACAGTACCAGCAAACGGTATATTAAGAGTTGATGGCTCTTTAGATGCATTTACTCATGATGGTTTAGTTCCAGCAATAATGTTATTCTTCTTAATTCCAGGTTTAACTTTTGGAATGGTTTCAGGAACTGTTAAAAATGATAAAGATGTAGTTAAATTCATGTCTAAATCAATGGCTTCAATGGGTGGATATCTAGTACTAGCTTTCTTTGCTGCACAATTTATTCAATATTTTGCTTATACTAATTTAGGTACAATACTTGCAGTAAGTGGTGCTAATTTCCTTGAAGCTATAGGATTTGTAGGATTCCCATTAATCATAGCATTTATAGTAGTAGCAGGATTTATAAATCTATTTATAGGATCAGCTTCAGCTAAATGGGGTATTATGGCACCTGTTTTTGTTCCAATGTTATATAAATTAAATTTCTCACCTGAGTTTACACAACTTGCTTATCGTATAGGAGATTCTACAACTAATATAATATCTCCACTTATGACTTACTTTGCAGTAATAGTTGTATTTGCTCAAAAATATGATGAGGATACAGGTATAGGTACTTTAATTTCAACTATGGTACCATACTCAATAGTATTCCTACTTGGCTGGACAGTTCTTCTTGCAGTTTGGTATATGTTAGGAATTCCTATCGGACCAGAAGCTTTCATAAGAGTAAATTAAACAAAAGTCACCCAATTGGGTGATTTTTGTTTTATAATAGTATACAATTAAATAAAGGAGATGATTAAATGATAAATAAAGATAGAATTGTTGAAGAGTTTATGAAATATGTACAAATAGATAGTCCTACTAAAAATGAAAAAGAATTTGCAGAATTTTTAACCAAAGAATTAAAAGAGCTGGGATTTGATGTATATATAGATAATGCAGGAGATAAAGTTGGTAGTAATACAGGTAATATCATTGCTAAACTTAAAGGTACAATAGATGTTGAACCTATATTATTTAGTTGTCATATGGATACAGTGTCTCCAAGTATAGGAATTAAACCAATAATAAAAGATGGTGTTATATACTCTGATGGTACAACAATATTAGGTGGAGATGACAAAGCAGGTATTGCAGCAGTTATAGAAGCTTTAAAGGTTATAAAAGAAAATAATATAAATCACGGTCCTATTGAAGTAGTATTTAGTGTTTATGAAGAAGGCGGATTAAATGGAGCTAAGAATTTAGAATATGATAAGATAAATTCTAAAAGAGCTTTTGTATTAGATAGTGGTGGAGATCCTGGACAAATCATAATACAAGGTCCTGCACAAGACAAAATAGATGTTAAAGTTATAGGAAAGCCTGCACATGCTGGTGTAGCCCCAGAGGAAGGTATAAGTGCAATAAATGTAGCAGCTCATGCTATAAGTAAAATGAATTTATTAAGAATAGATAAAGATACTACTGCAAATATAGGAAAAATAGAAGGTGGTAGTGCTACTAATATAGTAACTCCTGAAGTAACTATAAAAGCAGAATCAAGAAGTCTTAGTGATGAAAAATTAGACAAGCAAACATCACATATGGTAGAAACATTTAATGATACTGCAAAAGAATTTGGAGCAAAAGCAGAAATAAATGTTGAAAGAATGTACAGTTCTTTTATCATAGATGACAATGATGAAATTGTAAACATGGTTAAAAAAGCATGTGAAAATTCTAATATAAAGCCTTTCCTAGATGCAACTGGCGGTGGAAGTGATACTAATATATTAAATGCTAATGGAATAAAAGCAATAAACTTAGGTATTGGAGAAAGAAAACCACATACATTAGAAGAACATATGCATATTAAGGATCTTGTTAGTTCAGCAAATTTAATATTAGAAATAATTAAATTATCATCTATTTAAATTAAAAAGAACTTTTGGTTTAGATTAATCTAAACCAAAGGTTCTTTTTTAAAATAAATCTAAAAATATTCTAATTACCTCTGCTCCACCTATCATAGTTCCAAGTACACTACCTAGATTTGCAAGAACTACTACAAGTAATATATGAGTTACTTTGTTTTTCCAAAATCCTTTTACTGTTGTAATATCGTCTGATAAGTTTTCAAAATCTCTTACTTTTGGTTTTCTAATAAATGCTTCTGCAAGTCCTACAAACCAACCTGCTGCAAGTAGAGGATTAAGTGAGCTTATAGGTGCTACTATAAAAGCTGTAAGAATAGATAATGGATGTGCTAATGCAATAAGAGCTCCTATTGCTGAAAGTGTACCATTCCATAGAACCCACCCTATAGTTTGATCTAGTGCCATTTCACGACTATTAAAAAGTGTAAAAAGTATTATAGCTAAAATTACAATAGGTATGGCCCACTTTATATATTTTGAAGTATTTGATTTTGGTGGTAAACTTTTAAGTTTATTTAAATTATTTTCTTTGTGTATTTCTTCTTTTATTCCTGGTATATGTCCTGCACCAAGTACTGCAATTATTTTATTTCCTGGGGCATCTTTTATTTTCTGAGCAAGGTATTTATCTCTCTCATCTATTAATGTAGTTTTAAGCTTTGGAAATGAATCTTTTAATTCATCTAACATTGAAGTTAATATATCTTCTGTTTTTAAACGCTCTAATTCTTCTTCACTTACTTCCTCATCACTAAACATGCTATAAACTAGTCCTGTAAGTAATTTCATTTTACCCATAAATCCTATTCCTCTCCAAATACGTTGAAATGTTATTTGGATGTCTCTATCAGCCAAAACTATTTTTGCATCATTTTCTTTTGCAGAATTTATAGCTGTTATCATTTCTTGTCCTGGATTTATTCCAAATTGATTTGCCATTCTCTTTTGAAATGAACTCATCATTAAATTTACAAGTAATAATGTAGCTTTTTTTTGTTTTATCACAGATACTATATCAGTATTACTCCATTTTTTACCTTCAGTTATTGATTTATATCTTCCTTTATCAAGCTCTATACATACTGTATCAGGTTTTTCATTATCTATCATCTGTTTTACTTGTTCAGCACTTTTTTTGGATACATGAGCTGTACCTATAAGTATTATTTCTTTATCATTTATATTTAACCTTGTAATGTTTTCTTCTGCCATATTACCCTCTCTTTCTAAATCACTCATATATACATTATATACTTCTAGAAAGATGATAACAACAAAAGATTAGCCTGTTATAAATTTTATTTTCTTATTTCGTACATATATATTTACAGGTGTATTTAAATATACTTCTCCATCTGTATCAATCATCATTTCATTTTTTGTTTCTAATTTAATTTCACTTGCTTTTATATGTTTTATTTCATTTTCCGTTATATTTTCTTCAAAATTTTCTTTCTGAGTTAAATATTTAATTAAAAGTGAAAAACCAGAATTATAAACTATAAATATATCAAATATACCATCTGTCATAGATATACTTTTTACTGGTACTAATGTAGATTCTACATAATTTCCATTTAATATTACTACCATTCCTGCTTTATCTTTTAATTTCTTATTTTCTGTATGTAAAATAAATTCAAAATCATCTTTTTCATTCATACTCTTTATAGTACTGGTATAATAACTTATTCTACCCATAATATTTTTAGTTTTAGGATTTATATTTTCAGATATATCAGTAATAAGTCCTGTACCTACAAAATTTGTGAAATACCTATTATTAACTTTTCCAATATCAATTTCTGACACATTACCTTTTAATATAGTATTAGAAGCATCATTTAAATTTAGAGGAATATTTAAGCTTCTAGCAAAATCATTACATGTACAACTAGGAATTATAGCAACTATTGGTGAATTTTTTAATCTTTCTATACCATTGATAATCTCATAATCCTTTCCTTTTTCATATGTTATTTCCTCAGCATGGTTTGCTTTTTTGGTTTTAGCTATAGTTAAATTATCTATTTCATTACTTAAAATAGGGATAATTTCTCCAAGTAATTTATTTATTTAAAATATACCCTATTTTAAGCTCTGTATTTCTTTTTATAACTTTTCTTATTGGTTAACTGAATACCCCCAAGTCCTGCTCCTGAAATTCCTCCAACGATATGTGCCATTTGCGATATATTATCTTTTAATGTTATTGCATCAACTAATTCTCTACCTATAAAAATTACTGCCACTATTATAAGTGTAAGTGGAATATAACCTGATCTTGTATTTGCAAATGAACTAAGGATTATCATCATAAATACTATTCCACTTGCTCCTATAAGTCCCGTACTAAATAAGATTACATTTAAAACCCCTGTTATAAATGTAGTAATTAATATCATTTTTATTAATGGTTTAGAACCATATTTTTCTTCTAATATAGGACCTAACAATAATATTATTAGAAAATTACTTGTAAAATGTTGCCATGAACTATGTCCTAGTACATAACTAAAAAGTCTAATATATTGCATAGGGTCATCTACAGATGTTCTATAGTTAGTAAAAATATACGTCATAAACTCTATTCCATATATCTCTTTTAATAACAATACACCTAGTGCAGTAAAAGTAAATGTTAATGTAACTGGTGAATTATAATTAATTTTAAATCTATCCATAAAATCAATCCTTTACTTTTATTTATTCTATATATTCTATAAATGTAGCCTAATATCCTTTATTTTAAACTACCATTGAATTTTCGTAAGATAAAATATACAATAATTTTAAAAGGAGACTGTAATATGCATATAAAAAATATATTAAAAGAATATTTCGGATATGATGATTTTAGACATGGACAAGAAGAACTAATACAATCAGTATTAAACAAAAAAGATGTACTTGGTATAATGCCTACTAGTGGAGGTAAATCTATATGTTATCAAATACCTTCTTTGATACTAAAAGGTAGTACATTAGTGGTTTCTCCTCTTATTTCACTTATGAAAGATCAGGTAGATGCTCTAAATGAAATAGGAGTATCAGCTACATTTATAAATAGTACACTTACTAGCTACGAGTTAGAAAATAGATTTAACAATATACAAAATGGAAAGTATAATCTTATCTATATAGCTCCAGAAAGATTAAATAATATAGGATTTAGAAATATAATAAAAAATATAGAAATTCCTTTCTTAGCAATAGATGAGTCACATTGTATAAGTAAGTGGGGTCATGATTTTAGACCTAGTTATAAAGAAATACCACGATTTATAAATAGTTTAGATAAACGTCCAATAATAGGAGCTTATACTGCTACTGCTACTGAAGAAATAATAGAAGATATAAAAATACTTTTAAATTTGAATAAGCCTGAAGAAATTGTTACAGGTTTTGATAGAAAAAATCTATATTTTAAAGTTGAAAATAATATTGATAAAAGGTCATTTATATTAAATTATTTAAATGATAAAAAAGATGAATCTGGCATAATATATTGTTCTACAAGAAAAGAAGTAGAATCATTATATGAATTTTTAAATTCTAAAGGACATAAAGTAAGTTTATATCATGGTGGAATGAATAATGCAGATAGAGAAATTTCTCAACAAGATTTCATATATGATAAAATATCTATAATGATAGCTACAAATGCTTTTGGTATGGGAATAGATAAATCAAATGTTAGGTATGTTATTCACTATAATATTCCTCAAAGTATGGAAAATTATTATCAAGAAGCTGGCAGAGCTGGTCGTGATGGAGAAGATAGTGAATGTATATTGCTTTTCTCACCTCAAGATGTAGCTAAACAAAAATTCTTGATTAGTGAAAGTCATAAAGACCCTGAAAGAGCTTCTATTAGCTATAAAAACCTTCAATATTTAGTTGATTATGCATATAGTCATGATTGCCTAAGAGGTAAGATACTTGAATATTTTGGAGAGATAGACGTTAAATCTAATTGTAATAACTGTAGTAACTGTAGCATTGAACATGAGTTTAAAGATGTAACTATTGAAGCTCAAAAGATACTTTCATGTGTATATAGATTAAATGAAAAGTTTGGTACCACAGTTGTAGCTCAAGTTTTGAGTGGTTCAAAAAACAAAAAAATATTAAGCTTTAATTTAGATAAAATATCAACATATGGAATAATGAAAGATTATACTGAAAAAGGAATTAAAAATATAATAGCAATGCTAATATCTCAAGGTTATTTATCTCTTACAGAAAGTAAATATCCTATAGTAAAACTTACATCCCTTTCTAGAAAAGTATTAAAAGGAAAAGAAAAAGTATATATGGCTATAGATATGTTTAAAGATAAAAAGGAAATTACTCCTGATTATTATTTAGAGTTATTTGTAGTCTTAAAAGATTTAAGAAAAAAATTAGCATTAGAAAAAAATATACCACCTTATATTATATTTTCAGATACTACACTTAAAGAAATGGCAACTTATCTCCCTATAGAAAAGGATTCATTTTTAAATATAAAGGGAGTTGGAGATAAAAAGTATGAATCTTATGGTGATATATTTATAGAAAAAATAAGAGATTTCAAAGAAAAAAATAATGTTAAATCCTCACCAAAACAGATAAAGTATACTGATTCTATTGAACCTAAAATTAAAACTCATATTGAAACATATAATTTGTATAGAGAAGAAAAAACAATAGATGAAATATCTGAAATTAGAAATCTTACAAAGGATACTCTATTAAACCATTTTGTAAAGTGTCAAGAAGAAGGTAAAGAAATTAATTGGAATGATTTTGTAGACATACAAAAGGAAAAAGAAATTTTAAATGCTATTGATAATGTGGGTAAAAAATATCTGAAACCTATAAAACAAGCTATATCAGATGATATTAGTTATTTTGATATAAAGACAGTCATATATAGAGAAAACTATAAAAAAAGTCCTGCTTAAATTGCAGGACTTTTTTATTCGAATATCTTTTTATATTCACTATATCCTTCTTTTTCTAAGTCTTCTCTTTGAATAAATTTTAATGCTGCACCATTTATACAGTATCTAAGACCACCTTTATCTTTTGGACCATCTGTAAATACATGACCTAAATGAGAATCTCCTGATTTACTTCTTACTTCAGTTCTCCTCATACCATGACTTAAATCACTTTTTTCTTTTATATTTTCTTCTATAGGCTTTGTAAAACTAGGCCAGCCACAGCCTGAATCATATTTATCTTTTGAAGAAAATAGTGGTTCACCTGTAACTATATCTACATATATTCCTTCTCCCTCATTATTATTATATTCACTAGTAAAGGGTCTTTCCGTTGCATTTTCTTGAGTCACTCTATACTGTTCTTCAGTTAATTTTTCTCTTAATTCTTTGTCTGTAGGTTTATTATATTTTTCACTCAAATTATCACCCTTTCATAACCTTATAGTGATAATATACCCTATTTATGTTAATTAAAATATACTAATTTTTATATGATTTTTCAGATATTAAATTTATTATATCTACTAATTCCTTTTTTATATTACTTTTTACATTAACATCTTCTATATTTTCTACTATATTAGCTATATTTGATAGCTTAATTTCTATATTTTTAAAATAATCTATTTGATTATTTTTTCTATCATTATTAATTTTTTTAATATCTTTTTCATGAATTTCTTGTAATTCTTCTTTATTTTTAGTATGAGATATCTTAATTTTAATATTAAACTTTTCTTTTAATTTATTTTCTATACTATGTAATATATCTTTAGATTTTTCTATATTATTATTTGGTAAAATAATAATGAATTCATTTTTTTCACTTCTAATTGCTATATCCACAAGTGATAATTTATCTTTAATTATATTTGTTATATTATTTATATTTTTTTCTAATTCTATTGATGGATTAATAGAAATTGTCATCATGGAGTACATATCAGTTTTAATAGGAGACATTATATTTTGTTTTATTTTATTCCAAAGGTTTTTATTATATAGGCCTGTTACTTTATCTGTATAGGCCATAGATATAAGTTCATTTGAATTTGATGATTTTATACTATAAAAATTAGCAAAAAAATACTTTCTGAAATCTAAATCTAAAGATTCAATTTTTATAATATAATTTTTAATTATTACTATATTATTATCAACTAATTCTTTTTTTATTTGTTGTCTATTTCTTTCAATATATTTAAGGTTCTTATCATCTATATTAGGATATTGTAATCTACCTTCAGTATCAAATATAATAAAAGTTCCTTCTTTTTTAGAAAGAGTATACTTATCCATGATATTCACTTCCTATAATTTTCTATAATTAGGTCTATAGTCCTATAATATAACTTTAAAAATGTATAGTCAACCTATTTTAAATATTAAAAATATTTATCCTATTATATTTATAGTCATATTTGGGAATATTTATTACTGATATTACATTATATTTAGGAGAGATTATATGAAAAATTTTGAAAATGAACCACTATCTTATTGGTTAGATTCAACAGAGAAAACAAACTATCCTTCCCTTGATAAAGATATAAATACTGATGTAGTAATAATTGGAGGAGGGATTGCAGGCATTACATCCGGATTTATATTAAAAGAAAGAGGTTTAAATGTAGTCATTTTAGAAGTAGATAATATATTAGAAGGTACTACTGCTCGTACAACTGCAAAGGTTACATCCCAACATAACCTTATGTATAACAAACTTATAAAAGAAATGGGAGAAGATTATGCTCGTAAATATTTACAAGCAAATGAAGATGCTATAGACTTTATAAAACAAATAATAAAAGAAAAAAATATAGATTGTGATTTTACTGAATTACCAGCATATGTTTATACAACTACTGATAAATATATAAAAGATATTAAAGATGAAGTAATAGCTGTACAAAAACTTGGGAAAGATGCAGTGTTTGTAGAAACTCTAGACCTTCCTTTTAACGTAAAAGGTGCTATAAAATTTGAAAATCAAGCACAATTTCACCCTAGAAAATATCTCCTAAAATTGTCTAAAGAAATAAATTCTAATGGAAGTTATATATATGAAAAGACTAAAGTAGTAGACATAAAAGATGAAAAGACTGTAAAAGTTATAACTAGTAATGAAAATATAATTTCAGCAAAGAAAGTAATAATAGCAACTCACTTTCCTATAGAAAATTTTAGAGGATTATATTTTTCTAGAATGTATACAGAAAGATCTTATATATTAGGTGCTTTATCTAAAGATAGTATTCCAAATGGAATGTATATATCTGCAGAAAAGCCTATAAGGTCATTAAGATATCAAAATTATAATGACAAGAAAATGCTATTAATAGGTGGAGATGGTCACAAAACTGGTCAAGGTGAAAATACTAAAAAACACTATAATAATTTAAAAAAGTTTGCAGAAGAAAACTTTGAAATAGAAAGTATTCCATATAGATGGTCAACTCAAGATTGTATGCCAATGGATGACATACCATTCATAGGTAAAATAACAAGTAATTCAGAGAATATATTTTTATCTACTGGATTTAAAAAATGGGGAATGACTAATGCGACTGCAGGAGCAATGATTTTAGCTGATATAATAACAAATGGAAAAAGTCCATATAGTGAGGTGTTTTCTCCATCTAGATTTAATATAAAGGGAAGTATATCTAATTTTATAAAAGAAAATTTAAATGTAGGGTATGAATTTATAAAAGGGAAATTAAAAACTGGAAATATTGATATAGAAGTAGCTACAGGACAAGGAAAAGTAGTAGATTTAAACGGTAAAAGAGTTGGTTTCTATAAAGATACTGAAGGTAAAACTTATATAGTTGATACTACTTGTACCCATTTAGGATGTGAACTTTCATGGAATGATGCTGAAAAATCATGGGATTGTCCTTGTCATGGTTCCAGATTTTCATATGATGGAACAATTCTAGAAGGTCCTGCTTTACATGAACTTAGTGTAAAAATAATAGATGATTAGAGTATATACTCTAATCATCTATTTCTATTCCTTCTATTATTTCATAATTTCTCTTTATCACTTTTCTTCCTCGCCAAGCAAAAGCTCTATCTCCATATTTCCTTTTAAATCCCTTATTGCTCATATCTTTAATTTGATCATAATCTAATCTATGAATTAAATCTTTTTTAAACTCTTTTATATTAGTTTCTTTTATTCCATCATTATGAGGGCAAACTAATTGACAAATATCACAGCCGAATAAAATATTATCTTTTTTTATTATCTCTTTATCTATATCATCTATATCTCTTTTTTTTTGGGTAATAAATGATCTACATCTTAAAGGATTAATATCAAAGTTTCCAAGTATAATATTGCCAGGACATTCATATTTACATTTCATACATTGAAAACAAGTCTTATCTAGAGGCTTGTCATGTTTAAAAGGATAATTATTAATAATATAGCCAATAAAAAAGTATGTTCCATAGTCATCATTTATTAAATGAGCATTTATACCAAAAAAACCAAGTCCTGCTCTATAACCTAAATATCTATCTACTAAATGCCCTGTATCTACATGTACTTGATATTCAAAGTCATCTATTTTTTTATTTAAAAATTCACCTATTTTTTCTAATTTTTCTTTTACTATTAAATGATAATCTTTTGAATAAGTATAATTTGATAAGTTAGATCTTTTATTTTCTTTTGTAATATATGGAAAGAGACAAACTATAATAGATTTTGCATTTTCCATAGTAAGTGTAGGATCTACTCTCAGCTCTATACTAGAACCCTCTAATCCTGTAAGCTGTCCTTCTTGTTTTCTACGAATTAATATATCTTCTAATTCTTTATATGGACCAATATCTGCTATACCTACTTTTTCTATTTCTATTGATTTTACATATTCTATTAATTCCTCTTTCATATAATCAATCCTCTTATTTTATATCAAATATTTCTTCTAATTTTTTTCCTAATCCATCTTCAGTATTTGGTCCTATAATTTCATGATTTGGTAACTCTTTTATTAATTTATCATGTGCATTTTCCATTATATAGCCTTTCCCAACTGTTTTAAGCATTTCTAAATCATTTAATCCATCTCCAAAGGCTATTGTTTCTTCAAGTGATATGTTATGTCTTTTTAATACTTCCTTTATAGCATACCCCTTTGATACACCTTTTGGCATTACTTCAAGGCATGTATCAAGTGAAAATGTTATATTTAATTTTCCTGGATATAATTTTTCTATTCTTTCTTTTAAATCAACTAATTTTTCATGTTCCAAGCTTAAAAAGAATACCTTATGTGATTTTATATTTTCTAATGTTTTTAAATCAGTTATTTGATATAAAAAAGGGGAGTCTTTTACAAAGTCATCTAAATAATCATTTTCTTTCTCTATATACCATTCATTTTCCATATATATATTTTTATGAATATCTTCTTCAATGTCTAAATTTATTAATCCTTTTACTATTTCTTCATCAATATCATGTCCAATTAATTTATTTTTATCCTTATCATGTATTCTACCACCATTTGATGTTATAAATATTGAATCTAAATTTAAACCATTTCTTACAAAATCAATATCTTCATGATGACGTCCAGTTGCAATAAAAAACTTTACACCTTTATTAATTACTTTTTCTATAACTTGTTTAGTATATTCACTTATTTTATGATCACTATTTAAAAGTGTACCATCTAAGTCAGATATTATAGCCTTATATTTCATTTTTATCTCTCCTCTTTGCATCTCTTTTATCCTCTAACACAAGACTGTATTTTGCTTGTTTTATACACAGACTACATATAATTATATGTAGTCTGTGATTTAATTAATTTTAGTTACCAATAGTAATAATTTTACAAAATAAATAATTAATATCCTAACTGCTTTCCTACAATAATTACTTTTATTCTATCTTTGATAAACTGTCCTCTAATTATTGTAAAATCATTACATATTCTATTAGGACTTTTACAATCTACACAATAGCCTAAGGTAGTACATGGAGTGTTTTTGTCCAATCTTTTTGCGTCAATTGGAGCAGAGTAATTCCTAACTCTTTTTTCTGCTTCTTCTATGTTCTTAACAATCTTATTTATACCGGTTACTAAAATAACCTGTTTAGGTCCATAAATCATTGGTGCAACTCTACTTCCATTACCATCAATATTGTAAAGTTCTCCATCTTCGGTCAAGGCATTTGTACTACACATAAAAGTATCAGCAGAAAAATTTTTTATATAGATTTGCTTTTTTTCTTCACTTGTAATACCTTCTCTGTACTTATCTAAAAAAGTGTAATTTCCTTTACGAAGAAAATCTATAGCACCTGTTTCAAAGAGTGTCATTGAGTCACCTACACCAACTACAGAATTTTCACCTATAAGTTCCTTTAAAAGTCCTTCTAATTCAACATGATCCTTGACGAAAAAACCTTCCATATTGCGTTTTCTTAAATTATTTATAGTTCTTTTAATTTGTTCTTCTAAATACCATAAAACATTATTATCCATATAAATGTATATCCTTTCCATAAATATAGTTCAACTATTACTTTTATAATAATAATATCATATTTCATAATATCTAACATTTAGGAACTACTATATAATTACCTATACTATATTTCTGTTATTTTTTATGTTTCTTCCTTAAATCTTTGAAAAAGTTTTTCATTATATTAGAACATTCTTGTTCCATTATACCAGTAATCATTTCTACTCTATGATTTAACTTATCATTTTGAACAATATTCAATATTGAACCACATGCGCCTGCTTTTTTATCCATTGATCCTATTATTAATTTATCTATTCTAGAGTTTACAATAGCTCCAGCACACATAGCACAGGGTTCTATTGTGACATACATAGTACATCCTGTAAGTCTCCATCCTCCAAGTATCTCAGATGCATCTTGTAATGCAATTATTTCTGCATGAGCTGTAGGATCATTCAATTCTTCTCTCATATTATATGCACTTGCTATTATTTTACCATCTTTTACTATAACACACCCTATAGGTACTTCTTCTTTTTGGTATGCTATTTCTGCTTGTTTTAATGCTTTTTTCATAAAATAATTGTTCAATCTTATTCTCCTAATTATAATAAGAGTCCTTTGATAATACAAAGAACTCTTTCTTTTAAATTTATTTACTTTATGGTGCTCCCGAGAGGAATCGAACCCCTGGCCCACGCCTTAGGAGGGCGTTGCTCTATCCTACTGAGCTACGGGAGCAATATTATAAATCCTTATCTATTATATATTAATTTACTTATATTGTCAATGATAATTACTTCCATTACAACCATCCAAATAAGGTTCTATATATTCTAATAAAAATATTAGCTTTTTTTAAATCTCTATTTGCAAATAAATCTAATTTATATTTCAACTTTTTATTTTGATAAACTTCTAGTATCCCTACTTTTTTATCTTTTTTTAAAGGAAGTTTTAAATTTTCATCTATTAATACTTTTGTACTTATTTTATCACCATTTTTAACTATCAAATATTCATCCTTCTTTGGTACTAATTTCACATCTTGATTTTTAGCCTTTTTTAAATTTATATTTATACCTTTATCTTTTGATATTATTTCTTTAGTACCAAAATTTTCAATTCCATATTCAAGTAACTTTTGACTTTTTTCTTTTCTTTCCTTTCTAGTTTCTGCCCCCATTACTATAGCAATAAGTCTCATTTCTTTATCCTTATTCTTATCTTTAGGTAGTTTTATACTTGATACTAAACATAATCCTGCAGCATTTGTATTACCTGTTTTTATTCCATCTACTAATGGCATACCTTTAAGAAGTGGATTGGTATTTTCTTCGAATTTTCTAGGATTTATTTCTATATACATTTTATCTGTTATTTCTAAAATTTCAGGATACTGATTTAATATATATCGAGTTAATATATTTATCTCTCTTATTGTCATAGTATTTTCTCTTTTATCTTCTTCAGGTAATCCATTAGGATTATAAAAAACTGTATTTTCAAGACCTAATTCTTTTGCTTTTTGATTCATCATCTTTACAAATTCAGCTTCACTACCTGCAACATGTTCTGCAATTGCAATACATGAATCATTGGCTGAAGCTATAAGTATAGATTCTATAAGGATTTCAAGTGGTAGCATATCACCTTTTTTCAGATAAAAAGTTGATCCATATTCTTTTGGTGGATTTTCACCTACTGTTACAATATCACTTAAATGAACTTTTCCTTCTTTTAAAGCATCTTTTGTAACAACATAAGTCATAAGTTTTGTAATACTTGCTATCTCTATTTTTTTGTCAACGTTATTTTCATAAAGTATTTCTCCTGTTTCATAATCAACAAGCATAGCTCCTTTTAGTCCTTCACTTAATTCATCTGCATATGCAAATTGACTAAAGCACATTATTATTAAAAGACATATTATAATTATCTTTTTCATTTTTTCCCCCTTTTGAATATTACTTGTTCAAATATTCCTTTGAATTTTCAAACTCACTACTGGTTTTATCTTCAACTATTCTTAAAAAGTCTTCTGTAGTAGCATTTTTAAATTTAAATTCTTCATAATATGTTTTTAGTATATCATATAGTTCTTCTTTACCAAATTGTTCATTTATATCATGTATCATCATTGCTCCACGTGAGTATACTAAAGGTCCATAATCATTCCATCCTGCAAATTCATTTAATGATTTCAATATATTTTTGTCTTTTATAAACTCTTTTGATATTTCATAATTATTTTCAATCCCATTTTTATAGTAATCATTAGCAGTATCCTCACCATATTCTTCATAGGCATAAATATATTCAGAATAAGTTGCAAGTGATTCATCTAGCCAAGCTTCATCTATTTCATCATTCCCAACTATACCATACCACCATTGATGTGCTATTTCATGAACTATTACAAGCTCTAAACTTCCTATTTTTTTCTCATTATAATAATCATCTCCTATATATACTATGCCTGGATACTCCATTCCACTAGGAAAACTAGTTTGAACTACAGATAACACACCATATGGATATTCTCCAAATATATTATTAAAATATTTTAACGAACTTTTAGAAAAGTCTATTGCTCTTTGTTTTACAGCTTCACTTACACCATCAAGAAAATATAGATTGATTGCAGTCTTATCGTAATTTTTAGTTATTTTTTCAAAATGACTACTAGCTACCCATGCAAAGTCTCTCATCAGTTTTGCTTCTATATCCCATATTTTTTTGTCACCTTTTATTTTCTCATCTATTATATTTCCACTTGTTGCAATTACTATATCTCTTGGTGCTTTTATTTTTACATTATAATTGCTTACATCACTATAAAAAGGATCTCCTATACTATAATAAGGATCTAGATTCCAACCATCTTCATCATATACTGCTGCAATTGGATACCAATTACCAAAATTAAATGTTTTATCTCCATATCCAAATCTATCTTGTGCTGGTGGTAATTTAACAGTATATTTCATAGAAATATCTATAGATTCACCTTTATGTAACTTTTCATTTAGATCTAATTTGAGTATTGTATTTCCTTTTCCTATAAGTTTGTAATTAATCTTATTTCCATTTACTTTTACTTCTTCTATATCTATATATCCTTTTTCAAATCCATTTGGATATGCAGTTTCAAAACTATCAAATAAAAATGGAGCTGTTTCTCTTTTTTTAAATGCATTTGGATATACATGAAAATATACATTTTTTAAATCTACATTTTCTTTATTTATATAAATTGTTTCTTGCTCTGCATGATATTTTTTATCTTCAGGAAAAAATTCTACTTCAATATTATATTTATCTATTTTATTTATATCTAAGTTATTATAATCATCTGTAATTAATGTATTAAAATCTTCTTCTTTATCTTCTTTTACCATATTTTCAATAGGATTTTTTGAACAAGCTGTGAATCCTATTATTATGATAGTAATAATTAATAGAATTAATACCTTTTTTATAATTTTCAAATCATCACCCCTGATATATTTTATAATTAGTATAAATAAGAGAGCTTTACGCTCTCTTAAATACTATGCTTTTTCTATTTTTTCTATTCCACCCATATAGTTTCTTAAAACTTCTGGTATTTCAACAGTTCCATCACTATTTTGATAATTTTCCAATATAGCTGCTGTAGTTCTACCAAGTGCAAGACCTGAACCATTTAATGTATGAACATATTCTAGCTTATTAGTATCTTCATTTCTATATCTTATATTTGCTCTTCTAGCTTGAAAATCTTCAAAATTACTACAAGAAGATATTTCAACATATCTATTATAACTTGGCATCCAAACTTCTAGATCATATGTTTTTGCTGAAGAAAAACCTAAATCTCCTGTACAAAGTTCTACTACTCTATATGGTAACTTCAAAGCTTTAAGTATTTTCTCAGCATCATTTGTTAATTTTTCTAATTCATCATAAGAATCTTCTGGTTTTGAAAACTTAACTAATTCCACTTTATTAAATTGGTGATTTCTTATAAGCCCTCTTGTATCTCTTCCTGCTGAACCTGCTTCTTGTCTAAAACATGGAGTATATGCTGTATATTTTATAGTTAAATCATCTTGACTTAATATATCATCCCTATGAATATTTGTAACGGGAACTTCTGCTGTAGGTACTAAAAATAAATCTTTTGAAGGTATATTAAAAGCATCTTCTTCAAATTTAGGAAGTTGACCTGTACCTGTCATACTATCTCTATTTACTAAAAATGGAGGAATTATTTCAGTGTAACCTCCTTCTCTTGTATGAGTATTTAGCATGAAATTCATTAAAGCCCTTTCAAGTGATGCTCCCATACCTTTATATAGTGAGAAGCGTGCACCAGTTATTTTAGATGCAGTTTCAAAATTCAATATATCTAAGTCTGTTCCTATATCCCAGTGAGCTTTAGGTTCAAAGTCAAAACTTTTAGGTTCAAGTACTTTTCTTATTTCTTTATTGTCACTATCGCTATCTCCTATTATCACTTTATCATTAGGTATATTAGGTAGCATTAATAATTTAGAGTTTAATTCACCCTCTATTTCTTTTAATTCTTTATCCATATCCTTAATTTTAGAAGATAAATTTTTCATCTCATTTAAAACTTCAGATATATCTTTACCCTCTTTTTTAAATTGAGGAATCCTTTTAGATACATTATTTTGTTCTGCTTTCATATTTTCTACATCTTGTAATATTTGTCTTCTTTTTAAATCTAGATTATATACTATATCTACATCAAATTCACCTTTTCTTTTAGAAAGTGCTCGTTTTACACCTTCTTTATCATTTCTAATCATTTTTACATCAAGCATTTTTTTCATCTCCTTTTTTATTTAAAAATAAAAAACCTCTCGTCCCTATCTATATAGATAGGGACGAGAGGTTAAAATTCCCGCGTTGCCACCCTAGTTGACTTTACAGTCCACTTAGTACACTTTAACCCGTGCATGGTTTACCTTTTAGATAAAATGCTAAGAGGTGGATTCAATAATATATATCATCGATTCTCACCAGCCATCGACTCTCTTTAAGATATAAGATTATTTACTATGTCTCTTAATTGCATATAACTTTATTATTTTAAAATATAACACATTTTTAACATTTATTCAAGCCTTTTAAAATTCTTTTAATATATTATATCTATATTATAAATAATTATACTAATTAATTTTTATTCTACATCTTCTGATGGTGATTCTTCTTTTGGTTCATCTGAACCTAAGTTTTGATTTAGTTTATTTAATACAGATTCTAATTCCTCTATATATTCACCATATTTTGCCCAATCACCATTTTGAGATGCTTTTTTAGCTTTATTAAATAATTCATTAGCTTCTTTTACTATATTATCTAAGCCTTCAACAGGTTTTTCTTGATCAGTTTTCTCCTCATCTTCTACATCTGTTACTACTCCATCTTTGTTTTCTTCTTTATTTATATCACCAAATATTTTTGATAAAGCAGTATCAAGATCTTTTTCCATTACTATTTGATCTTTATATGCTACAATTACTCTTTTCATTTCAGGTATATTATTTTCATTTGCTGCTTGAATATATACTGGCTCTACATATAATAATGAGTTTTCAATAGGTATAGTCATTATATTTCCTCGAAGTACATTGGAACCTTCTTGTGACCAAAGAGTAAGCTGAGGTGATATATCTGAATCTTGATTTATTTTTGATTCTACTAACATTGGTCCATTAACTGTTATACCTTTTGGGAACCTATATAAATAAAGTTTTCCATAATCTTCCCCATCATTTCTAGCTACAAATAAACTAGTCATATTTGGCTTTGTAGCAGGAGTATATGGAACAGTAAGTAAAAATTCTACATCTTCTTCTTCAGGTAATTTAAACATTTTATAATTAGGTTTGATTGGTTGTTCTTCTCCCATATAAATTTCTTGACCTATATTCCATACATCCTCTGAGTTATAAAATACTACTGGATTTTCCATATGATAAGTTTCATATATCTTTGATTGTATAGAAAATAAATTTTCAGGATATCTTATATGACTAAATATTCCTTTTGGCATCTCATTAGATGACTTAAATAAATCTGGGAATATTTTTTCATATGTTTTTATCATAGGGTCGTTTTCATCAAAAACATAAAAATCAGTATCACCATTATAAGCATCTACTACTACTTTAACCGAATTTCTTATATAATTTGTTGCACTTTTTTCACTAAATGGCTGTGAATAAGGAAAATTTGAAGTTGAAGTATATGCATCTATCATCCAATATAATTTACCATCATCTTGATTTGCAACAATATATGGATCATCATCATACTCTAAAAATGGAGCTATTTTTTCTACTCTTTCTTTTATATTTCTATTTATTATAATTCTACTATCATTATTTATATTACTTGATATTAGCAATTTTAAATTTGCTTCTTTTATTGCATAAAGAACTCTATTGATTCCACCTAAACTTATTCCTGCTGTTCCTTCATAAAAAACTTCTTCATTATCAGAACCTTTAGGATAGTCAAATTCAGGTTCATCTGAATTTATTACTGCATAATTTTCAGTCATTTCACCAAAATATATTTCTGGTCTTTCTATTTTTAAATCCGTACTTGTAACAGGTGGTATACTGTTAACAAGTAAATTTGGTTGACCATTTGGAGCTACTGAATTTACTGGAGATAATACAAAACCATATCCATGAGTATATTTTAAATGTTGATTTATCCAAGTTTTAGTTTTTAATTTAGAAACATCCATCTCTCTAGCAGATAAAAATACTTGAGTATATTTTCCATCTATCATATATCTATCCGTATCTACTCCATTAAATTTATAATAATATCTTATGCCTTGTAATTCATTATATACTTGATTTAATGGTTGATAATCATTTATACGTATATTTTCTATAGTTTCTTCATTATTTATTATATCTTCTTTAGTTAAATTTTGTTCTACTGGAAATTCTTTTTCCTTAACATCTTTTAAACTATATGCTTCTTGGGTCATATCTATATTGTATCCAATATATTCACTTTCCTTTGAAATTTCATCAGGTTCTACTATAAATTGTTGAACTAGTCCTCCTGCAACAGTTCCAAGTATACCTATGGTTATCAATAAAACTGGACCTGATAAAGCAGTTTTTAGTTTCCTTTTATATGATCCATAAAGAATAGTAAAAGCAGATATTAATGATAATATTGCCATTATTCTATATTGCCAAAGTGTAATATTTATGTCTGTAAAACTTGCTCCATATGCTACTCCTCTTGGGGAATATAATAAGTCAAATGTATTTAAATAATAGTTTAACCCTATTATAACAAAGCCTATAAATCCAAATACACCAATTTTAAACACCGCTCTTTTAAAAATATCTTTCTTTATTATATCTTTAATTGTTTGTTTATTTTTAAATTTATTCATATCTAATACATTTTCTGGCCTTTTTATATTAGGCTTTCTTATAGAAAATAGTAATAAATAAAAGACTACTGTTGATACAGCTAAAACAAATAACAAAAATAAAACTAATGATATTATCTCTTTAAACAATGGTATCTTAAAAATATAAAGACCAACATCATTATTAAATATAGGATCTTTTAATCCAAATTTAGATGAATTTATAAATTGTAATATGTTAAGCCAAAGCCCTCCTGCAAATGTTATAGATATAAGAATAGAAACAAGTGCAGAACCTATACCTAGTGCAATATTTAAATTTCTTTCTCCACTTTTTGGAGGATTAATTTTTGCCTCTTTATAATAATTTCTTTTAGAAGATATAAAATAAAAATATATCGAAAAGAATAATACTAGAAATAAAGGCACTCCTATAGAAACTTGTGTAGTTAATTTCTTTAAAAATGTATCAGTATATCCAAGTTCATTAAACCATTGATAGTCTGTTACAAAAGCTACAATGCTAGTTAAAGAACTAAATAATACTAGTAAAATAGCCACAACTATAAATAAAATAAATTTTGTTTTATTTTTCAATTCTTAACCCCCTTCCTTATTATTATACTACCCAATTATATATTATTCAATTTTTTAACTTTCAATTCTCATATCATTAATTTTTATTAATCCTTTCTTTTTCATCCAACTAGATATTATTAACGTAATTATTGCTGGCAATATAAAATGTAAAATTAGTATACCTACTATTCCAGTCATACCCATTGTTTCTAATGTTGCAAATTGTCCTACTAAACCACTTGTACCCATACCTGCACCTAATTTATTATTTTGCATTTCAAATACTACAGTAGATATAGGGCCAAGTATTGCTGAAGCTATTATAGGTGGAATCCAAATTCGTGGGTTTTTAATTATATTTGGTATTTGAAGCATACTTGTACCAAAACCTTGAGCGATAAAACCTCCTATACCATTCTCTTTAAAACTCATAACAGCAAAGCCAATCATTTGTACACTACAACCTACTGTTGCAGCACCTGCTGCAAGTCCTGAAAGTCCTAAAGATATTGCAATAGCAGCACTACTAATAGGTAAAGTTAACATTATTCCCATAAGAACAGAAACCAGTATTCCCATAGGTATAGGATCTTGTTCTGTAGCTATATTTATAATAGTACCAATTCCTGTCATGAATTTTGATATTATTGGTGCTACATATATACCTGCTATACCTCCTAAAATAATAGTTAAAGCAGGAATTAATACAATATCTACTTTAGTTTTACCACTTACTAATTTAGAAAATTCAGCACCTATATATGAAGCTACTAGTGCACCAACAGGTTCTCCTATTATTATTAATGTAGTTCCATCTACAGTTTTTAATGTTCCTGCGCCTATAGCACCTGTTATAATTGATGCAAAGATACCTAAAGGTGGTGCGCCTATGGAACTAGCTACTGCTGCACCTATGGCAGGACCCATCATAAATTGAGCAATACTGCCCATATTTATTAGTATTTCTAATTCTAATAAAGTACCTATCTGCTTCAATATAAGCCCTATTATTAAAGATGAAAATAATCCTAGAGCCATTCCATTTAATATTTTAATAATATAGTTTTTCATAATAACCCCCATTGAAATGTATTTACTGCTGTCTTGTCACTACATTTAAAAATATATCACTTTATTATCATTCTAGCAAGAAATTTTTATATTTTAATTTTTCTTTTATTTGAGAAAATACCTCTTCATTTGGAACTCTTATTGTATGAATATGTACTCCTTCTGTAAGTGTTGCTAAAGTACTTGCATTATTTTCTTTCATGTTTTTTATAAAATCTTTTACATCTTTTCTTGAAGAAATCATAAGTTGACCTTTAATTTCCCCATAAACTGGGTGTTCTACTATAACATCTAACACCTTTGCTCCTAAATCTACAATTATATTTAATTCTTCTTCAATATTTTCATCATCCCTATGAACTGACACAATAGTTTTTTCTAAGAAATTGTTATTATCTTTTATAACCATATATCCATTAGGTGTTGCCATTATTTTTTTACCTTTAGCTCTTAGTATTGCTATATCTTGAACTATAACTTGTCTGCTTACATTAAATTTATCTGCTATAATAGCACCTTTTATAGGATTATTTTCTTTTATTAACAATTCTAATATCTTTTTTCGTCTATTATTTGAATCCAATATATTCACCTCAATTTCATTATAACATAGATATAAGGCTAAGGATAAATATCCCCTTAGCCTTATAAATTAATTAACTAAATATTTTTTCATATTTTCTGGTACATCTTGTTTTTCACATTCTACCGATATAATAAATTCTGTTTCATTATGTTTATCTATTACTCTTAAATATTCTATAAATTTTTCTAAAAGATAAAAGTCAAGTTCAATCATTTTATAAAGTCCATCAATATAAACTTTTTGCACATCATAATCGCTGGCTACAATACCACATAAAAGGCCATAGAAGGTATTAATTTTATCTATATTAAACTCCATGGCATTAATATATCTTATTTTATAATTTAACTCTAAAGAATGCTTGTTTGTTGCCTCAATAAATACAACTCCACCTGTAACATTTTCAGCACTATCATTTGCCATATTAATTAATTGTTTAGTTTTTCCAGAACCTTTCTTTCCACAAATAAACTTAACCATTTAAATTAACCCTCCCAATTAAATTTTTAAAAATTTTAATTAAAATGTTCTTTAAATATCCTTACCTTTTTTTTGTTCTTTAAAGTCTAAATCTAAGTTCTTAATTTTATTAATTATATCATTACTCTCATTAAAATAGAATACTTTTTCAGAATTAGTATTTATATATATATATTCTTTATTATTATCTTTTAAGTCATTTAAAGAAATATAGTACATATTTCCATTGTGTTCTGCAATTAATTCATTTTCTTCATTTAACATATCTAGTAATAAATCTAACATTTCCTTTTCCAAAAAATCATCTCCTAATGAATATTATTTATCCTGTTGTTTCATTTTATATTTGTTTTTGTAAAAATAAAGACATAAAATTTTAATCTGTATGTATCTTATATTTATGATATACTATTAAATATTGAAGGAGGTAAACACTTTGAATCCAAATAAGAAAAAAACATATACTATAATAGCTCTTATAGTAGTTGGTGTAATGATACTTTCACCTATATTATATATGATAACTACAGCATTTTCCACATCAAATACCCCTGTGACTCAAGATGAAAATCCTGATATAAAAGATGAAGTAACTAATAAGACTGCTTTAAAAATAATTGATATGCATGAAAATTTAGATCAATATAAAGATAAAGAAGTTTCAATGGAATTACAATTTTTTTTAACAGGAGAGGAAGATAAATTTTCTTTAGGGGTAATAGATTCCTTCAATGGAGAAGAAATGCTATTTAATATATTAGCTGAAACAAAAGATCATAAAATTCCTGAGGGTTTTAAAAATTACGATAAAGTAAAAGTTAATGGTACTATAAAAGAATTAAAAGAAACTCATGAAGATCATAACCATAATGTTCCTTTAATGATGGTAAAAAATATAGAAAAAATAGAACAAGAAAAAAAGGATAATTAATTATCCTTTTTTTCTTGTTCTTCTATAATATTATCTATTAAATCATTTTCTAATATTAATTGACTTTCCTTAAACTCACTTATAGCTTTTTCATAGCCTTCTCTACATTCTTCTATGTCTATAGGTTCTTTTGTTTTTCTATCCCATGCCATACTATTTTCAAATATTCCATCTTTAGACATTTTAAACACTTTATCATCATCTATAAATGATCCTAAAGGTACATAATATTGATTTAATACAAATCCTTTTTTAGAATTAAACAAATCTCTACCAAATCTTTTACCTTTATTATCTTCTATTCCTGCAAGATTTAAGATTGTAGGCATTAAATCTACTTCTCCACCTACTATTTCATTTGTTTCTTTTATATCACTGCCTGGTAAATTAACTATAAGTGGAATATTCATATATTCATCAAAACGATATTCATAACCTAAAAATTCGCTCATTATTTTTCCATTTTCAGCTCTAGTAGGATACAATCCTGCATGATCACCATATAAAATTATAATAGAATCTTCATATAATCCTTCTTTTTTAAGCTTTTCTATAAAGTTTCCAAATGCTTTATCAGCATAATTTATGCTTTGTATATAGTTTCCAAATATAGTGTTTTCGTGTTCCTTTTTTAATTCTAATTCTATTAATTCTTCTGGCATATCATATGGGTGATGGCTAGTTATAGAAATTACTGTTGAATAAAATGGTTTTTTTGCTTCTTTTAGATAGTCTACTGTTTGATCAAAAAAATCCATATCATTTAAACCTAAATTTATAAGATCTTCTTTTTCATCATATTCAAAATCTTCTAGAGATATAAAATTATCTATACCAAGATTAGGATACATCTCATTTCTATTCCAAAACTCTTTATCATTTCCATGGAAAGAGTAAGTAGAATATCCCTCTTTTTTTAATATCTTTTGAAGTGAATAATAATAATTTTCCTTATAATGATTAAATACAGATAAATCATTTGTTGGATATAATGAAGTACTCATAACAAACTCAGCATCTGAGGTATTTCCTGGTCCTACTTGTTGATAAAAATTATTAAAATATATACTATCTTTAGATATTAATTTATTTAAATTTGGAGTTATTTCCTTACCATTGTATTCTCTGTTCATTAGAAAGTTTTGAAGGGATTCAAATTGTACTAAAATAATATTTTTTCCCTTTGCTATTCCATGATATTTTTTATTTGTTTTTTTATTATTTTCATCATTAGACATGTTTTCAACTTTATTTTTTAAATCTTCATCTGCTAATGTTTCTTTTTCCTTATTAGTTAGCTGAGTATATGCATCATATATATGGTATGTAAATATACCATAATTATTATATGCATAAGTTGTATTTCCTTTTATAAATAAAATAGGTGATAAAAACATTATTAATAATATTGAAACTACAGATATTGTTATGTTCTTTCTACTAATTTTTAATCTATTATGTTCTATATTTCTATTTTTCAAGTAAATTCCCAATGGAATTATATCTATTATCATAAAAAAATATATTGGTCTCAATACAAAAAATATACTTTTCCATACTGTAGGAACATTTCCTACAAATAATAACATAGTAATAGAAGGTAAAAATCCATAATATTGATAATATACTAAATCTGCAAACAATATTATTCCAACAACAGCATGTACAATAAAAGCTATTAATTTTATGTTTTTAGGCTTACACATAAACAATAATATATATATAAACGATATAGTTGGAATGGTAGTAATAAATGCAATAATTATATTTTTTTCAATTGTAAATATGTATAAAAGTAATACTTTCAGTAATGAAAAAATAAACATAAAAAGTATAATTTTATTCATCTTTATAGGCTTTAAATTAGATGTATTTCTATTAAGCATGACTATCTCCTTCATTTTTGATAAATTAGAAACATTACATCTTTTATTATACCCTATTTTTTTCTATTTCTACATTAAATTCTCTTTACAAATTATGATATTAAAAATAAGCATAAAAAAACCAGCAACGTCCTACTCTCCCAAGGCGTTACCACCTAAGTACCATCAGCGCTG